>JBBRVI010000333.1:0-3728 GCA_038247025.1 Acetobacterales bacterium | reverse complement strand
CGCGCGGTGATCGGCCATGGCATCTTCCTCGATGACCACCCGAGCACGCCCTGGCACACCAAGCGCGACCTCGACATCCTGGCCGATACCGGCACAACCGTCGCCCATTGCCCGACGGTGTTCGCCCGGCGCGGCATCACGCTCAAGGATTTCGGGCGCTACAAAAGGCGCGGCGTGAATTTGGGCGTGGGGACAGACACCTATCCGCACAATCTGCTGGATGAGATGCGGCTTGTGGCCTATCTCGCCCGCACCCAGGCCAATGATCCGCGCACCATGAGCACTACCGATGTGTTCGACGCCGCGACCACCGGCGGCGCGCGGGCGCTTGGGCGCAATGATATCGGGCGGTTGGCACCCGGCTGCCGCGCTGATTTCGTGCTGGTGGATGCCACGCATCCGCGCATGCAGCCCAATCACGATCCGGTGCGCGCGCTGATCTATGCGGCGGGGGATCGTGCGGTGCGCGATGTGTATGTGGACGGCATCAAGGTGGTGGGCGATGGACAGGTGCTGACGATGGACTTCAAGCAGGCTGCGCTGAATCTGAGTGAGGCGCAGAAGCGCATTGTGGCGCGGGCGCCGCAGCAGGATTGGGCGCATCGGCCGGTGGACAAGATTGCGGTGCCTACGTTCAAGTGGCTGTAATGGAAAGTGCTCTGGACGATTGCGGGAGGACGCGGCGGCGTTTGATCTTGTTTGGAAGTATTTTTTTCACTCTCGCTTTCGGCAAAGATGCCGACGCACGTCTTGGTGGCAGGGGGCGCGGCCTTTCATCTGGCGCAAGACCTCAAGGCCCGGTGCTGTCGCAGCAGGAACTCGAATGGTGCGTGCAGAATGAAAGACTGATTGATCGCGGCCAAGCGGCTCTTGACGCTCGCGATCGCCAGATGACCGAAATGAGCGCGCGGATTGAGATGGCAGGAGCAGAGTTAGACCAGCGTGCCTCGCGACTTGACCGGCGAAGTCAGACCGAGGTCAACCGCTACAACGGTGGGTTGCGAGCGCACCAACAAAGCATCGCGAGTTTCAACGAAGAAGTTAGGCTCCGAAATGTGCAGATGGATACGCTAAATTTCCAAGTCTCTGATTATAACGCGCGCTGTTCAGGAAAAAACTACTATGAAAGTGATCTCCGGGCGGTGATGAGTAGGTTGGGTAATTAATGTTTCCAACATGCTCCTGAAAATCGAAAACCTCCGCACCGTCTTCCGCACCTCCGGCGGCGACGTGGCCGCCGTGGATGGCGTCTCGCTCGATGTCATGCGCGGCAAGACGCTGGGCATCGTCGGCGAAAGCGGTTGCGGGAAATCCGTGCTCTCGCTCTCCATCATGCGACTGGTTGCCCATCCGGGGCGCATCGCGGCAGGGCGCGTTCTGCTGGAGGGCAGGGACCTCGCCAGCCTCTCCAACTCCGAGATGCGCGGCGTGCGCGGGCGCGAGATCGGCATGATCTTCCAGGAGCCGATGACCTCGCTCAACCCCGTCCACACCGTGGGTTTCCAGATCACCGAGGGCATCCGCGCGCATGAACCACGCATCGGCAACGCCGAGTTGCGCGAGCGCGGCATCGCGGCGCTCACGCGCGTGCGAATCCCCTCGCCGGAGCGGCGCTTCAACGACTACCCGCACCAGCTTTCGGGCGGCATGCGCCAGCGCGTGATGATCGCCATGGCGCTGGCCTGTTCGCCCAAGCTGCTCATCGCCGATGAACCTACCACGGCGCTGGATGTGACGGTGCAGGCGCAAATCCTGGACCTGCTGCGCGACCTCCAGGCCGAGACGGGAATGGCCATTATCCTCATCACCCATGACCTCGGCGTGGTGGCGGAAATGGCCGATGACGTGGCCGTGATGTATGCCGGCCGCGTGGTGGAGCGCACCTCGGCCCGCGCTTTGTTCGAGGACCCGCAGCACCCCTACACACTGGGCCTGCTGGGCTCCATCCCGCGCCTCGATGAGGATCGCGAGCGACTTCTGGCCATTCAGGGCACGGTGCCGCCGCCCTTCGCTCTGCCGCCGGGCTGCCGTTTTGCGCCGCGCTGCCCCTTCGCCATCGAGGCCTGCCGCGCCGAAATCCCGGCCCTGCGCGCCATCACCGAGGGCCACGAAGCCGCCTGCCTGCGCTCGCCCATCGAGGAGGCGCTGGCATGAGCGGCATGAACCGATCCGGCGATGGCGGCACGCTTCTGGAGGTGGACAATCTTGCCAAGCATTACCCCGTTCGCAGCGGGTTGATCCTCGCCAAGCAGATCGGCCTGGTGCGCGCGGTGGACGGCGTCTCCTTCACGCTCAAGCGCGGGGAGACGCTGGCGCTGGTGGGCGAAAGCGGCTGTGGCAAATCCACCACCGCGCGCCTGGTGCTGCGCCTGATCGAGCCCACCACGGGCAGCGTCAGCTTCGAGGGCACGGACATCACCAAGCTGGAGGGCGCCACCCTCAAGGCCTTCCGCCGCCGCGCGCAGATCGTCTTCCAGGACCCCTACGCCTCGCTCAATCCACGCCTGACGGTGGGGCAGACCATCATGGAACCGCTGGAGGTGCATGGCATTGGCGACGCCGCCTCTCGCCGCGCGCGTGTGGCGGAATTGCTGCAACTGGTGGGCTTGGCCCCCTATCACGCCGAGCGATACGCCCATGAATTCAGCGGCGGCCAGCGCCAGCGCATCGGCATTGCCCGCGCGCTGTCCACCGAGCCCGATCTGGTGGTTTGCGACGAGCCGGTGAGCGCGCTGGATGTCTCGATCCAGGCGCAGGTGGTGAATTTACTGCGCGATTTGCAGAAGCGCCTCGGCCTCTCCTACCTGTTCATCGCGCATGACCTGGCCGTGGTGAAGCATGTCGCGGACCGGATTGCGGTGATGTATCTCGGCCGCATCGTCGAGATCGCGAAAAAGCGTGAGCTCTTCAACAACCCACGCCACCCCTATACGCGCGCCCTTCTGGCCGCGATCCCGCACCCTGATCCGGCGCGACGGGGCAGGGTGCAGCCCCTGGGTGGTGACCTTCCCAGCCCGCTCAACCCGCCCTCCGGCTGCCGCTTCCACACGCGCTGTCCCTTCGCTGTTGAGCGCTGCAAACGGGAGGACCCGCCGTTGAAGGATGGCGTGGCCTGCCATCTGGACGGGCAATTGCCGCCAACCGGCCTGGATTTCAGCGGTGGGCTGACCCCCAAGGCGGCCGAACGCATGGCCCTCTATGCCAGGGCCGCCGAGCAAGCTTAACCTGCCGGCATGACCCAATCCATCGTAGCCCCCCGCCAGATGATCATCGGCGGGGGCAGCCTCTCTCGCCTTGGCGATCTGCTCACGCAATTCGGCTTCTCCCGCCCGCTGGTGGTGACCGACCCCTGGATGGTCAGTTCCGGCACGATCGAGAAATGCCTGGCCCCGTTGCGCGCCGCAGGCTTCACCCCCGCCGTGTTCCACGAAACCGTGCCCGACCCGACCGACACCGTGATCGCCGCCGGCGTGGCCGTGCTTCAGACTGGCGATTTCGACGTGCTGATCGGTTTTGGCGGCGGCAGCCCCATGGACACGGCCAAGGCCATGGCAATCCTCGCCGCAGCCCCCGCAGGCACGCCCATGTCCAGCTTCAAGGTGCCCTTCGCCGCGGACCGCGCGGCACTCCCCATCATCTGCATCCCCACCACCGCCGGCACGGGCAGCGAGGCGACGCGCTTCACCGTCATCACCGACGCCGCGCGGGACGAAAAGATGCTGATCGCG
>JBBRVI010000332.1:0-3776 GCA_038247025.1 Acetobacterales bacterium | reverse complement strand
GGCGAGTTTTACGGACTATGGACCTTTGCCACCCGCCTTGCCAGCATCTTCGGGCCCCTGATGTACGGCGCCATCACCTGGATGACGGGCGGCAACCAGCGTATTGCCATCGGCGCCACCGCCGTGTTGTTCGCGGTGGGCCTGGTGCTGCTGCAAAAGGTCGATATGGTGCGCGGCAGGCAGGCCGCCTTGCAGGCCTGAGAGTGCTGGCAGTGCGGGCTGCTGCGATGTCCGCGAGCCCCAGAGGTGCGTGAGGATGCGTTCGATCACCTCCGATTCGAGGATGGCCGCAATGATCCTGAGCTTGCCGCGGCAGTGCAGCCGGACCTGCCCAGTGGCGTTGATCTGTACCCGTTCATTGGCCATACCCGCGGACCTGCGGCGTGCCCGTCAACCCGTACCGGACGACTCCCGGCGTTGCCTTGGCACGCGTCTTGCCAGCGCGCTGTCGACAAGGAGCCGCTCATGATGCGCTTGGTCATATCTCTGCTGCTGGCCGGCGCCGCGGTGGCGGCAGCAACCCATGGTCGCTGGTGGCAGGTACCTGACGCGCACAACCCATGGTCGCCGCTGGTGATCGACGCCACGCCGAACTGGCTGACGCGCTACAAGCTCGACCGGTTGGCGGCGCGGCCGCAGGTCTGCATGGCCGTGTTGTCCGGTGCCGACATGCAGATGACGGCCGTACCAGACGGCGAACCTGCGCCAGGATGCGGCTTTCGCGCCGCGGTGCGCATCAGCGGCACACGCTTGCGCACGGATCCCCCGTTCGTTCTGTCGTGCCGGGCTGCGGTGTCATTCGCGATGTGGGAGCGGCACGTGCTGGTGCCGGAGGCAGGGCGACTGCTGGGTAGCGCGCCGGTGCGCCTGGAACACTATGGCAGCTATGCTTGCCGCAACGTCTACGGGCGCAGCGAGGGCCGGCGCAGCCAGCACGCCACCGCCGACGCCCTCGACGTGGCCGGCGTCGTGCTGGAAGATGGACGGCGTATCACCGTGGCGCGGCACTGGCAGGCGCGGATGCCGTTGCGGCGGGACGCCGGCGACGGGTCATCCCCTGACCCAGAGCCCACGCGCGAGGCGCAGTTCCTGCACGCCGTGCACCATGGCGCATGTCGCTTCTTCAGCGGGGTGCTGGGGCCGGAATACAACGCCGCGCATGCCGACCACCTGCATCTAGAACGGGGGTCGTCGCGCATTTGCCGCTGATAGCGCAAGTGGCGGTTCGCTTGCCCCGGCAACGACGCGGTGGAGGGTGGGCACGACGCAGTCACTCCCCGCCGCAGGGCGCTGCCGCATGTATGTCCCTTACATTGCGGCCCGGCATAGCTTGCGGCAGGAGTTTCGCTGCGGGGTGGTCCCACCTTCCATCGGAAGAACGATGGAACAGCTTCCAGGACGGGACTCGAAAGCAGGCGGGCCTTTGCCGGCGCGCGCCCCACCGCATGGAGGGGTTATGTCCGCAACCCTGCGACCAGGCTGCTGGTTACGCGCCGGTCGTCTTCGGGTCAGCCCTGGCGCCCGACCAGCAGCACGAAGGAAACCGCCCCCAGATCGTTCTGCTCGTGCGTCGTCTCGTCAATACGTCGTACGCGGCCCAGCCGCAGCCCGAGCGGCTGGCCGATCGGCATCACCAGGCGGCCGCCGATCGCCCTCTGTGCCTTGAGCCCGTCGGGAACGTCTGGCCCTTTGGCGGATACCAAGATGGCGTCGACGGCGCCGCCTCGGGCCAGCCGCAGGTGCCATCCCCGGTCCTGAAATCGATGTTCCGATAATTCAGCACCCAACCCAAAATCAAATATCCCCTTTTCTCCGGCAATTGGTTCGATTCTTTGGCTTACAGCGTAAGCCGCGTTATACTCCGCTCTGTCCATCCGAAGGAGTCCCCATGCAGACCCTGCTCGTTTCATCCAAGGGACAGATTGTCCTGCCGGCCGAGCTGCGGCGCCGTCTGGCCCTGGGCGCCGGTTCAAAACTCGAAGTGCTCGAAGAGGTGGATGGCGTGAAGCTGCGCGTCGTTCGATCCGTACCCAAGAGCGAAGTTGCCCAATTGGCTGGCATGGTTAAAGCCCCAGCGCGTGGCACGCCACGCCGCCTGAAGGATTTCGACGCCGCGTCGATACTGGCGAAGATGACGGGTGGCAAGCCATGAAAGCACTGGATACCAACGTACTGGCCCGTTTCTTCATCGACGATCCCGACGATACGCAGGCCGCACGACAGCGACCGGCCGCCGTAGCCGCGCTGTCCGAGCGCGGCTATGTGTCCGTGACCGTGCTGCTGGAGTTCGAGTGGGTGATGCGTGGCTTCTACGGCCTCGCACCGCGTGAGATCGCAAAGGTATTGCGGGCCCTCTGCGGCATCGAGCACGTCACGGTCGAAGACCGAGGCACCGTACTTGGCGCGGTTGACGCCTTCGAAAAAGGTCTCGACTTCGCGGACGCCCTTCACCTGATGCGTAGTGCGCGCGCAACGGCTTTTGCTACCTTCGACCAGCGCCTGGCCAGACGAGCACGTACCCTGGCGCTGACGCCGGCAGTCGAATTGTTATAGCGCCAGCGGGCCCGCCAATAGTCGGTGGTGTTGAGCTGGTGTTGAGCTGGTGTTGAGCTGGTGTTGAGCCGGTGGCGTTGACCCGTGCTCTGGCCGGGTTCGGCAAAAAAGCCGATGCGCACGAAGAAGCGCCCGCTGATGACGTCGTCGAACCCATGGCGGCGACCTCCAGCATGTCGCCGCTGCCCAGACCGTACCATGGGTCCATGACGCAGTCGTGGTCGAACGCGACCGTCACGCCATGGGCCATCAGTTCCGGCGCCCGGGTCATGCCGCGCCGTCTCGGGTGGTTGTCGTGGCGCCCCTGCAGCGTGATATTGATCAGCGGATTGCTGATGGCATGCACCTGCGCCTCGGCGATCAGCGGCAGAAGCTTGGACACGTAGTAGTTGCCTGTCGAATGCATGGACGTCAGATGGGGGCTCGGCCACGGGCGGTGCCTGATGGTGATGTCTTCACGTTCGATGTCTCCATCTTCGTGGGGCGTTTGTCTGGCTTATGTAATCTGGGCAGGGCAGCAAGGGATCCCGGCCGATACCTTCGTTCCGGTCACCATGCTGATCACCGCCGGCATTTATGGTGCCGCGGCACTGGTGACATTCTGGTTGCTCAAGGAACGCGCCATCGCGAATCCGCTGGCCGCGCGCCAGAGCGGCTTCAAGGCGTCGTTGCAGCAGTTGCGCCGCACCTATCGCGAAGCCCGGCAATACCAGGACTTCATCTGGTTGCTGGCCTGTGCGGTGTTCTACCAGGGCGGAGTGGCAGTGGCCATCACGCTGGCTGCGATTTATGCCGAGCAGGTGATCGGCTTTGTGCAGCAGGAAACCATGGTACTGATCTTTGTGCTGAATCTGGCGGCGGCCGCAGGCGCATTCGGGTTCGGTTACTTCCAGGACCGGGTCGGCCACAAGATGGCGCTTGGTATCACGCTGGTGGGATGGATCGCCACCTGCGTCATCGCGGCACTGACCACCACCAAGGGGGGGTTCTGGTACGCGGCAGCCATCGCCGGGTTCTGCATGGGTTCCAGCCAGTCCGCGGGCCGAGCGATGGCGGGCATGCTGGCACCGACCGCCCAGTTGGGCGAGTTTTACGGACTATGGACCTTTGCCACCCGCCTTGCCAGCATCTTCGGGCCCCTGATGTACGGCGCCATCACCTGGATGACGGGCGGCAACCAGCGTATTGCCATCGGCGCCACCGCCGTGTTGTTCGCGGTGGGC
>JBBRVI010000331.1:0-3789 GCA_038247025.1 Acetobacterales bacterium | reverse complement strand
GGAAATGGAGAGCATCTCAGCCGTGGCACCAACCGAAACCGGCTGGTCCAGGCAGGCGAGGATGATTTTGAGGCGCGTGGGATCGCTCATAAGCCGGAACATTTCCGCCAGTTCGACCACTTCATCCTCGTTGATCCGAACACCTGATGCCATTTGGGCAGCTTCTGCCGTGTCGCGTCGCAATACAAGGCTTGACGTGATCGTATCGAGGGGCAAGTTGAAAGAAACAAGTCGCTGATTTAATTGGATGAGTGAACAGGTGAATAGCTATTCAGCCATCTCTAAGCGAGCTTTTCTCGCCCTGCCCTGCTTCGCTCTGCCCGCAAGAGCGCAAGCTGTGCGGCGCGTGGCGCTCGCCACAACAGGCATGATTGGTGACCTCGTGCGCGGGGTGGCAGGGCCGGCGGTCGTGGTGGATACCCTGATTGGCGAGGGGGTTGACCCGCATCTCTTCCGCCCAACCCGCAACGACACCGCCCGGATTCTCCGTGCCGATGCACTGTTCTACAACGGCCATCGCTTGGAAGGGCGGATGAATGATCTGTTGGAGCGCGCCTCTGCCCAGGGCAAGCCCGCACTGGCGGTGGCGGAATCCGTGCCGCGCTCGCGACTGCGCCAACACGAAGACTACCCTGATGCGGCCGACCCGCATCTTTGGATGGACCCCATGCTTTGGGCCGAAACGCTGCCTGCCATTGCAGCCACACTGGGCCATCTGCTTGGCGTGCCCCCCAGCCCGGCGGCAACGCAAGCAATCCTCGCCCGGTTGGACGATTATGCGCGGGAGGTGCTCGCCCCCATCCCGGCCGAGAAGCGCCTGCTGGTGACGGCGCATGATGCCTTCGCCTATTTCGGCCTGCGCTATCAGTTCCAGGTAAAATCAATCCAGGGGCTCTCCACCGAGGCCGAAGCAAGTCTCGCACGTATCGAGGCCATGGTGCGCCTCATCGTAGAGCGCCGCCTGCCCGCGCTTTTCACCGAAACCTCCGTCCCCGACCGCGCCGTGCGGGCACTGGTGGAGGGCGTGGCGGCTCGCGGCCATCGCGTCGTGCTGGGCGGAACGCTGTTTTCCGATTCGATGGGAAGACCGGGCACTTATCGCGGCACTTATGAGGGAATGATGGACCACAACATCACCACCATTTCGCGCGCGCTGGGCGGCAACGCCCCGGAACGTGGGCTGAACGGAAGGCTGTGAACCCTCCTTTTGCTGTCGAGGGTCTGAATGTCAGCTATGCTGGGCGCCCCGCGCTGACCAACGTAACTTGGGCGGCCGCGCCCGGGCTCACGGCGATCCTTGGCCCCAATGGCGCGGGGAAGTCCACCCTGCTCAAGGCCGCATTGGGGCTGATCCCCAGCGATTCCGGCAAGGCGCGCTTCTTTGGCCAAAGTCTGGAGCAAGCGCGCTCGCGCGTCGCCTATCTGCCCCAGCGAGCCAGCGTGGATTGGGACTTTCCAGCCAGCGCGCTGGATGTGGTGGCGATGGCGCGGCTTCCGCGCATGCGCTGGTGGGGCAGCGTGCCTCGCGCCGAGCGTGAGGCGGCTCGGGTCGCACTGGATTCCGTCGGCCTGGTCGAATTCGCGGACCGTCAGATCGGTCGGCTTTCGGGCGGGCAGCAGCAGCGCGTCTTTCTGGCCCGCGCCCTGGCCCAGGGGGCTGACCTCTTCCTGATGGATGAGCCATTGGCCGCAGTGGATGCGGTGACCGAGCAGACCATCCTCGCCGTACTCCATAGCCTGGTAAAGGAGGGAAAGACGGTGCTGATGGTGCATCACGATCTGTCGCTCATCGCCGCGCATTTCGACCATGTGCTGATCCTCGCCGAGCACGTGGTGGCCGCGGGGCCGGTGGCGGAGAGTTTCACTGAAGCCTCCATCGCCGCCGCCTTTGGTGGGCTTCCAGGGCGCGCATGATCGGGCACAACACCCTCATCGTTCTGCTGGGCTGCGCCGCGCTGGGGGGGGCTTCCGGCGTGGTGGGCGGCTTCGCACTACTGCGCGGGAGGGCCCTGCTTGCGGATGCGATTGGGCATGCCGCGCTTCCCGGTGTGGTCGCGGCCTCGTTGATTGTGGCCGCTTTCGGCGGGCCAGCACGTAGCCTCGGGCCACTATTGCTGGGGGCGGCGCTTTCCGGCTGGCTTGGGTTGCTGGCGCTGCGGGCGCTGACCGCCAGCGGGCGCATCCGGCAGGATGCGGCAATTGGCGTGGTGCTCTCGGCCTTCTACGCGCTGGGCACGGTGGGATTATCCATCGCCCAGGCGATGCCAAATGCGGCTCAGGCCGGGCTGTCGCACTTCATCCTCGGCCAGGCCGCGACGCTGACCGAGAGCGACGCGATCCTTGCCGGTGCGCTAGCCCTGGGCTGCATCGGGGTGGTGGCCGCACTGTTTCAGCCGCTGCGCGCGCTCTGCTTCGACGAAGCCTTTGCCCGCAGCCAGGGCTTGCCAGTGCGCTTACTTGACTTGGTCCTGCTGGCGCTGCTCCTGGCTGTATGCGTCGCGGGCTTGCCGGCGGTGGGGCTGCTGCTGGTGGTGGCGTTGTTGATCGTCCCTGCCGCCGCCGCCCGGCTCGTGACACAGGGGCTGCCCGCCCTTCTGGCCCTGGCCGGCGCGCTGGGGGCCGCAGCGGGGGCGGCCGGCGCGCTGATCTCCACCCGCTTCGAAAACATCCCGACCGGCGCGGCCGTGGTGCTGGTCGGGCTGGTGGGCTTTGGAGCGGCGGTCACTTGGTCCCGCCGATGATAGATTTCTTGCGCCTGGATCTGCCCGCTCTGATCGCTGCCATCCTGGCAGGCGGCACTTGTGGTCTGCTCGGGTCTTTCCTGGTGCTCCGGCGCGAGAGCCTGCTCGGCGATGCCCTGTCCCACGCCATCCTCCCTGGCATTGTGGTGGGCTTTGCGCTGACCGGGTCGCGCTCGGCGGGGCCGATGCTGCTGGGGGCGCTGGGGGCCGCGCTGCTGGCCACGCTCGCCATAGGCTGGGTGAAGCGCCTGGGCAGGCTGGAGACAGGGGCGGCGACGGGCCTGGTCTTTACCGGCTTCTTCGCGGCGGGGCTTGTGTTACTCGAGGTAACGGATGCGCGCAGCGCCGATCTGGACGTTGATTGCGTCTTGTTCGGTCAGTTGGAAACCCTGGTCTGGCTGGAGGCCACAGGGCTGTCCTCGCTGTTCGATCCTGCCGCGCTGGCCGCCCTGCCCCGCCAGCTTGGACTTTTGGCTGCTGTGGCGGTCGTGGCAGGGCTGGCGGTGGCGCTGTTCTGGCGGCCATTGCAACTGATCGCCTTTGATCCGGACTTCGCCGCTTCGCTGGGGATGCGGGTGGGGCGTTGGGAACTGGGACTGAACATGCTGATTGCCGCCGCCGCAGTGGCAGCGTTTGAATCCGTCGGGAGCATTCTGGTTGTGGCAATGCTGGTTTGCCCGGCCGTGGCCCTGCGGCTGATGACGGATCGCTATCGCATGCAGGTGCTGGGCGGCGCGTTGCTTGGGGCGGCGTTGGGCGCATTGGGCGTCCTGCTGGCCGGCCCCGTTCCGGCAGCGCTCGGCCTTGCCATCTCTCTCAACGCGGCTGGCCTGATTGGCACGCTGGCAGGGGTGGCGGTGGCACTTTGCCTGGTCGTCCGCGCCGCGCGCGTCAGTCCGGCTCGACCAGGGCGGGCTGAAAGGCCCCTGCCCTAACGGCCGGTTATGATCCTCTCGACCAATTCCTTCACGCTCGGCACGAAGCCGTTCGAATAGAAAGGGTCGGAGTGGAAGCGATAGGCGTTGTGCCCGGCGAACATGAGATTGTG
>JBBRVI010000330.1:0-3793 GCA_038247025.1 Acetobacterales bacterium | reverse complement strand
TAGGCCCAGGCCAGCAGGAGCGCGACCACAGTGGCGATGAAGCCCCAGAAGCCGAGCAGTGCGCCCACCAGCAGCGAAAGCCCAGTCCAGAGGATCGCGATGTAAAGCCCCATCCGGCCGGGAATGCGCCCGGAGGGAATCGGCCGGTTGGGCTCGTTGATCGCGTCCACATGCCGGTCGAACCAGTCATTCACCGCCTGGCTCGTGGCGCAGACCGTGGGGCCGGCGAGCAGAAGGCCGAGCGCGACCAGCCCCCAGCGCCCATCAATCGCGCTGCCGGAAGCCACCACGCCACAGACAAAGGCCCAGACCGGCGGGAACCAGGTGACGGGCTTGAACAACTCCAGGACGGCCCTGGGGTCCAGGCGGGAGAACGGGCGCTGCGTGGTGTCCAGCATCTGGATCACGCCTCCTCTTCCGCATCGGCTTCACCGATGCCGTAGCGGCGCAGCTTCACGTAGAGCGACTGGCGCGAGAGCCCGAGCATTTCCGCCGCCGAGGCGCGGTTGTTGCCGGTGAGTTCGAGCGCTGCCTCGATGGCCAGCTTCTCGATCACGTCGGTCGCTTCGCGCACCAGTTCCTTCAGCGGCACGCGGCCGACCAGGTCGGTGAGTTGGCCCGAGGAGGGAAGGGCGGGCGGGCCAGCTTCCGGCACGGCGGGGCGGCTGCCGATGTCACGGATGGTGAAGCCAAAGCAGGTCTGCCCGCCATCCAGGACCGATACGGCTGAGACCTCCACATCGGCGTGCGAGCCTTGCTCACCGCGCAGGATGGTGCGGAACATGCGCACCGGGCCGCGGCCGCGCACCTGGGCCAGCAGCACATCCAGCTCGATGGATTGGCGGCCTAGGAAGCGGGACAATTCTTCGCCGCGGGCCTGGGCCTCATTGTGCAACTCGGCAAGGTCCAGGAAGGCGGGGTTGGCGGTGATGATGCGCCCATCGGCGCTGATCAGCACGAAGGCATCAGGCGTGCTTTCGACGAAATCCGCCAGCCGCGCGCTGGTCTCGGGCGCTGGTGTGGCCGGGCGTTCATTGCCAATGAAAGCAAGCCGCACCAGAAAAAGCGAACTGCGCTCATGGCGCAACAGCGAGGCGGAGAGCAGCACTTCGCGCCCTGAGTCCACCAGGCTCACGCGGCGCTCATCGGCCGTGCCGGCGCCGCGCACGGTGGCGAGCAATTGCTCCACCTGCTGGCGGTCCTCGGCGGCGAAGGCATCGAGAAACCTGGGCTGCGTGCCAAAGAGGCGGTCGGCGGCGAGATTGGCTTCCAGCACGCGAAGGCTTGCCGCGTCCAGCACCAGCACCGGCTCGCCCGACATCTGAAAGAGCAGGCGATAGCGCGTTTCGGCCTGGCGCAGCCGGCCATATTCGCGCTCCATCGCCTGCTGCGCCTCAACCAGGCGCTGCTGAAGGGAGGCGAGCAGGCGCAGATCACGCGCGAAGACGATGCTGCGATCGGAGCCAGTGACGTGATTGGCGGCGCAAAGCAAAGGCAAATTGGTGCCATCCATGCCGAGCAGGTTCAGATGCCGCCAGCGCGGAGCCTCATGGGCGGCAGCGCCGGTCAGCATGTCGGACACCTTGGTGCGGCTGTCCTCCACAACGGAGTCGCGCAAAATCCGACCCACCCAGGCGTTGCGACCACCCAAGGCAGCCGCAAGATCGGCATTGCCGAAGGCCATGTCGCGAATCACGCCAGCGCCATCAATCACCAGCGTGGCATCAGCCGCCGCGGCAATGAGGCGCGATGCGGCTTCCGCATCCATGTCCCCCAATGACTGCCCTGGTGTGCCGAAGCCCAACACGCGATCTGTGTTCCTTTAGAACGAATTGAGAGAAAGAAGGCGGCGCATCAGGAAGCTGCCGCCATGAGCGCGACCAGCGACTCGGCCCGACGCAGCGCCTCGGCGGCATCCGGCGCGGTGGCATCGGCGCCGGCGGCCGCTGCGATATCAGGCTGCGCGAGCAGGGCGGGCCCCCCAAGCATCACGGCGATCTCGCGGTTGCGCGAATGGGCGCGGATGGCGGCAATGTCCTTTGCCAGACCACCGAGATTGGCGGCGCTGCCCAAGGAAATGGCGACCAGACCGAACCATTGGCTGGAGACGCAGTCGATCAGTGCGGCGGTGCTGTCGATCGGATCATCCACCACGGCCCAGCCGCCCGCGCGGAAGAATTCGGAAACCATGGCGATGCCCAGGCTGTGCTGGCTGCCGACGGCGCTCATCATCAGCGCGGAACGCCCGCCGCCAATCAGGTGGGCCGGTGCAAAGCCCGGGGCGAGGATGCGAAGCTGCTCGTGCAAGGCGATCATGCCGAGGGTGACCTCCACGAAGGTGCAGCGGTCATCCTCCCACCATTCGCCCAACCGGCGCGCGACGAGTGTCAACAATGTCAGACAGAGTTGCTCAGATGTTTGGCCGGATTGACGCTTTTGCTGAATTGCGGCGGATAGGCCAGCGCTGTCCCCGCGCGCTGCGAGCCCGGTCAGGCGTTCGATCTCCGCGACGTCCACCGGCTGGCGGAGTTCGGCCAGGAGGGGAAGGACATCCTGGCCGATGGCGATCTCGATCTGGCGTGAAATAACCCCCAAGCGACGGCCAAAAATGGCTTTTGCGGCAGGGCGTTCCATGGCAATGATCCGGGGTTGGGGCGGCGTCTGGCTGGCCGAGCTTTGCAACATGATGTTCGGCCTCCTGAGCGGTCTGTCAGGGGGGATCATCATCTGGCCCGCCGCAGGTTGTCAACTCATCTTTACGTCAATCTTGCTTGACACCGGATATGGGTTCCCCCTAGCCTCTCAATTGTCCAAGGGGTTTCGGCGCAGACGGCGAAAAGGAGGCAGGCAGGAAATTTCCTGCCACTCCATCCAGCCGGGGTGCAGAGCCTCCATTCGGAGGGGTACTCAAATATGCTGTCCAACCCAGTCCTTGATCGCTTGATCGCTTCCGTTGACTCCTGCCCCTACGGCACCTCTGCCGGGCGCAAACACAACCACAACGCAAAGCCGCAGCGCGCGCCGCTCTATACGCCAGAGGAGAAGGCGCGCCGCGACGCGACGCCCTGGACGCTGGTGCAGGGCATTCTGGCGCCCGTCCAGTTCCTTGTTTTCCTGATCAGCCTGGGCCTGGTGTTCAACTATCTGGCAACCGGCGAGGGGCTTTACCTCGCTGAGGTCTCGGTCGTTGTGAAGACGCTGACGCTCTACACGATCATGATCACCGGCTGCATCTGGGAGCATAAGGTCTACGGCAAGTATCTCTTTGCCCCTGCCTTCTACTGGGAAGACATGTTCAGCATGCTCGTCCTGGCGCTGCACACGGCTTACCTGGGTGCGCTTTTCTACGGATGGGGCGACACGAACTTCCAGATGTGGCTGGCCCTGGCCGCCTATGCCGCCTACGTCATCAACGCGGGGCAGTTCATCCTGAAGCTGCGCGCCGCTCGCCTGCAGGCGGCCGCGAGCGCATGAGCCTGACACTCGATCCAGTGATCGAGACGGGTTGCGACACGCGGCCCATTCTGCGTGAGCGCGGCCAGCGGGAGGTTTTCTGCGGGCTGACCGGCATCGTCTGGATGCATCGCAAAATCCAGGACGCCTTCTTCCTGGTGGTGGGCAGCCGCACCTGCGCGCATCTGCTGCAATCCGCCGCTGGCGTGATGATCTTCGCCGAGCCGCGTTTTGCCACCGCCATCCTCGATGAGCGCGACCTTGCCGGCCTCGCCGACGCGCAGGAGGAGCTGGATCGCAATGTCACGCGCCTGTTGGAGCGGCGGCCGGACATCAAGCT
>JBBRVI010000329.1:0-3844 GCA_038247025.1 Acetobacterales bacterium | reverse complement strand
GGTGTGATGTTGCCGCATTTGGCCATGCTGACCAATTGCCTGGGGGCGAAGGGGCTGATTGACCAGATCGGCGTGCAGAATGGGCGCTACCTCTCCTTCCTGCCGCTCTCGCACAGCTATGAGCACACGGTGGGCGGCTTTCTCATGCCCGCCTGCGGCTATGAGGTGATTTTCTCGCGCGGCGCCGACAAGCTGCTGGCCGATTTCGCCGAACACCGCCCCCACCTCGTCACCACCGTCCCGCGCCTGTTCGAGGTGATCCGCGAGCGCATCCTGGCCGCGCTTGAAAAGCAGGGCGGGCTGCGGCTGCGACTGTTTCAGCGCGCCCTGGCACTCGGCTTGCGCAAGCTGGACGGCGCGCCGCTCAGCGGCTTTGAACGCGTGCAGGACGTCGTGCTGGAACGCCTGGTGCGCTCCAAAGTGCGCGGCCGCTTCGGCGGTGAGATTGAGGCGCTGATCTCCGGCGGCGCGCGGCTGGACCCGGAGCTTTCGGGCTTTTTCCTCGCCCTGGGCGTCACCGTCATCCAGGGCTACGGCCAGAGCGAAGCCGGGCCTGTCATCAGCGTGAACCTCCCTTGGGACAATGAGCGGCGCAGCGTGGGCCTGCCCCTGCCCGGTGTGGAGGTCCGCATCGCCGACGATGGCGAATTGCTGGTGCGCGGCGGCCTGGTCATGGATGGCTACTGGAACAACCCCGAGGCCACCGCCGCCACACTCCGCGCCCCGGAGGGCGAGAGCGAAATCTGGCTGCACACGGGCGATGTGGCCGAACTGCGCGAGGGCCGCATCCATATCACCGACCGCAAGCGCGATTTCATCAAGCTCAAGGGCGGCGACATGGTGGCCCCCTCCAAGATCGAGGCCATGCTGGCCGGTGAGGCAGCGGTGGCCCAGGCCGTCGCCGCCGGCGAAGGAATGGCTGGCGTGGTCGTTCTCATCGTTCCCGCCGAGGGCCGGGCGGAGCAGGTGGGCGAGGCGGTGAAACGGGTGAACGCCAAGCTCTCCAGTGTCGAGCGCATCCGCCGCTTCCAGACCCTGCCGGAGGGTTTCACGGTCGAGAACGGGCTGATGACGCCCACCATGAAGATCAAGCGAAGGCAGGTGCTGGAGCGTTACGCGGCCACGGTCAACGAACTCGCCTGAAAGGCTGAGTCAGCATCGGCAGAACATGTTGTTCGGTGGGCGCGCGATAGCCCCGAATGCCCAGCACCAGCGCCCCCGCCCAGCTGCCGCGCCAGGTGCCAAACAATCGGTCCCAGATGGAGAGGCAAAAGCCGTAATGGCTGTTGGTTTCCTCCTCACGCTCCGAATGATGGATGCGGTGCAGGCTGGGGGTGACGATCACCCAGCCCAACGCGCGATCCAGGCGCGGCGGAATATGGATGGCGGCGTGCTCGAACAGGCTCGCTGCGTTGAGGATGATTTCGAAGGCGATGATCCCCTCGGGCGGGGCGCCGAGCGCCACAGCTGCGGCAATCTTCACCCACATGGACAGCCAGATTTCGATGGGGTGGAAGCGCAGGCCGGTGCTGGCATCCATCTCAGGGTCGGCGTGATGAACGCGGTGCAGGCGCCATAGCCACGGTACGGCGTGGAAGATGCGGTGCTGGAAATAGATCAGCAGGTCGAGCAGGACGACCGTGAGTGGGATGGCGACCCAGACGGGCATGTCCAGCCAATGGAACAGGCCGATACCCTGGCTTTGCGCCCAGATTGCTGCCCCGACCGCGGCGAGCGGCAGCAGGAAGCGCACAGTGACGCCACCGAGCGCCACCAGGGTCAGGTTGGGCAACCAGCGCCGCCAGCCCAGCGGGCGCGGCACATTCCATGGGATCAGCCGCTCGGCTGCCAGGAGGAGTGCGAACACGCCCAGAAAGGCGCCAAGGCGGAGAGTGGCTTCGCTGAGCATAGCGCTCCACGTGGGAAGCGCGCCGGCCAAGGCAACCTCCAAAGCCCCCGCCGCGTTCCATACACGTATCTGCACAAGGCTGAGCGCGGCTGACGCGATGTTGGGTGGCCATGACTTCCTGCCACCGGTCCATCAACGCCGCGCGACAACGACCGCCACTGAGCCGCAACCCCACCCTTACCGGAGATTCACCATGATCCATTTACCCTTCATCCGCCTCGCCGCACTTGGCCTGGTCCTTGGCCTGCCGCTCACCGCCACGGCCCAGCCCGCCCCTGCCGCCACGCCGCAAGCTGCGCCGACTGCACCGGCCGCCACGCCCAGCGCCGCGCGCCGCGAGGAAGCGGCGATGACGCAGGAGGACCGTGGCGATCTCGTGCAGGCGCGATTGGCGGAGCTGCGCGAGAAGCTGGCCATCACACCGGCACAGCTGCCGCACTGGGAGGCCTACGCCAAGACCACCCAGGACAACGCGACCGAGATGCACACCCGCTTCCGGCAGCGCTTGACACAATTCTCGACGATGGACGCCGCCACCAACATGACCGACTACGCCGCCGTCTCCGAATTGCGTGCAGTTCAACTGCGGCGCGTCGCCGTTTCGTTCCAGGCGCTGTATGCCGCCCTCTCGCCCCAGCAGCAGCGAAGCGCCGACGAAGCTCTCCGCTCGCGTCGCACCCCCGGCGCTGCGCCGGGCTGATCAGGCAGCATCGGCCCAGTTCGGGTTGACCAACGGGGAGGCGCTGCCGAGCTTGCGGCGCGCCTCCAGATATTCGCGGTGCAGCCGGCCGACCAGTTCGGCGGTCGGCAGCACTGCGTTGATGCCGGATACGCTTTGTCCCGCGCCCCAGATATCCTTCCACTTCTTGTTGCGGCCCTGAGCGAAGTTCATGGCCGATTTGTCGGAAGTCTCCAGATTTTCAGGGTCCAGCCCCGCATTGCGGATGGAGCTCTTGAGGTAGTTGCCGTGCACGCCGGTGATGAGGTTGGTGTACACGATGTCATCCGCCGCCGATTCCACCAGCATGTTCTTGTATTCCTCCACCGCGCGCGCTTCTTCCGTCGCGATGAAGGCAGAGCCCATATAGGCGAAATCGGCTCCCATTGCCTCGGCGGCGAGGATGCTGCGGCCATGCGCGATACTTCCCGAAAGTGCCACCACCCCATCGAACCAGGCGCGTGTTTCCTGCATCAGCGCGAAGGGGCTCAGCGCGCCCGCATGGCCGCCCGCGCCGGAGGCCACCAGCACGAGGCCATCGGCGCCCTTCTCGATCGCCTTATGGGCGAATTTCGTGTTGATCACGTCATGGATCACATGCCCGCCATAGGAGTGGACGGCCTCATTCACCTCCACCCGCGCGCCGAGCGAGGTGATCACCAGCGGCACCTGATGCTTCACGACAAGCTGAAGGTCCTCCTCCAGCCGGTCGTTGGAGCGATGGACAATCAGGTTCATTGCATAGGGCGCCGAGGGACGGTCCGGGTTGGCCTTGTCGTGCTGCGCGAGCCGGTCGCTGATCTCGTAGAGCCAGTCATCCAGCTGCTCGATGGGGCGCGCGTTCAGCGTGGGCATGGAACCGATCACCCCCGCCTGGCACTGCGCGACAACCAGATCGGGCACGGAAATGATGAACAGCGGCGAGGCAATGAGCGGCAGGCGCAGTCTTCCCTTGATTTTGTTGCGAAAATCCATGCTGAGGCGATCCTGTTTTGCGTGCCGAGCCTAGATCGGAACCAGCCGGTGCGAAATCTGGGTTAAAGGGCGCTGGCCCTCGGAACAAAGAAGGGCGTCCCCTCCAGTTCCGGCTCGTCGAAGGCTTCCAGTTCCTGCCGGAGCGCGCCGATCTCGCTTTGGAAGAAGTGCCGCAGGATGTGCATCGCCACGCGCTCACCCGCCACGGCTACGCCCGGAATATCGCTGGCGATACCGCCATG
>JBBRVI010000328.1:0-3856 GCA_038247025.1 Acetobacterales bacterium | reverse complement strand
TATCGGCCAACACACCGTCGCAGTCGAACAGAACCGCCTTGAAGCTCAAGCGGCCTTGGTCTTTCGCACAAGGGCATGGGCGCAGTCGCCATGCTGCTTGGGGCACTGGCGCGCGCCTGCAAAGCTGCACAATGGACGGCCGGACGCACGAGTATGCTGCACGAGATTGGCCATGGCGGCGATGAAGGCGGTATCGCTGTTCTGTGCAGGCACCCGGAAGTAGCCGGGTATTCCCAGCTTATCGGCCTCTTCGCGATACTCGACATCGAGCTCAACGAGTGTCTCCGAATGTTCGGAGACGAAGGCGATGGGGCAGATGAGGATGCCTACCTTTTCATGTGCAGCGCGCTCGATTTCGTCCTCCGTGGAAGGCCCGATCCACTTCTGCGGCGTCACGCGTGACTGGAAACAGACAATGGCATCCAGCTCAGGGATATCCAGATGTGAGATGACCGAAGCCACGGTCTGTTCCACCTGCCATTGATACGGATCACCGGATTTGACGATGCTTTCCGGCAGGCCATGGGCGGAAAACAGGACACGCAGCTTGATCTCGGGCGAGAGCTCCGCCCGCGCCTTGTCGTAAGCCTCACTGACCATCCGTGCCGTCCCCACCGCATAGGCCGTGTCTGAATGGAAACAGCACAGCGCCGTGGTGGGCACATGCAGCCCGAAGGTGTTGCAAGCCTCATCCCAGGCTGTGATAGACGAGCCTGTCGTCGTCGTGGAAAACTGTGGGTAGAGGGGGATCAGCACCACCTCCTCCGCGCCCCAGGATTGCACGGCACTGACCGTCTCATCGCTCATCGGATGCCAGTAGCGCATCGCGACGAAGCAGCGGAATTCCACACCCGGTTCGCGAGCACGCAGCAAGGCCTCGATGTTACGCCCCTGCTCCTCAGTCAATTCGCGCAACGGCGATTTTCCGCCAAGAATGGCGTAGTTCTCCTGTGCAGGCTTGGTACGGCGCCAGGCGATCAATTTGGCCAGCAAAGGACGGATGAAACCGGGAACGCGCAAAATCGCGGGATCGCTGAAGAGATTAACGAGAAACGGACGCACGCTTTCGGGCGCGTCCGGGCCCCCAAGATTGAACAAGACCACTGCCACGCGCCGCGCCATCAACAAGAACCCCCGTACCTCACTGCGCACATACCCACTCTCGGCGAGGTTTCAACCCGCGCGCAGAATCCGCAACAGTTCAACCACATGCTCGGGCGGTGTCGTGATCTCCACGCCGTGGCCCAGGTTGAAGATGAAAGGCCGCCCCTTCATGGCTCGCAGGATGCTTTCTGCCTCTTGCCGGAGCGCGGCACCACCCACGATCAGAACCTCAGGGTCCAAATTGCCCTGTAACGCCACGTGGCGCGGAACATGGCTTGCGGCCCAGGCCGGATCCATCGCCGTATCCATCCCGACGGCCTGAACTCCCGTCTTTGCGGCATATTCCGCGAGCATCGGCCCTGCCAGGCGTGGGAAGCCGATCACGGGCAAATCAGGGCGGGCGGCAAGCAAGCCCGCCCGAAGACGCGCATTCGGCTCAATCACCCATTTGCGGAAGGCATTGGGGGAAAGCTGCCCGGCCCAGGAATCGAACAGCATCAGCACCTCGGCCCCGGCCTCAGCCTGGGCGAGGAGATAGGCGAGCGTCGCGGCCTCCAGCTTTTCCACCAGGGCGCCGAACAGGGCAGGGTCCTTGTGGATCAGCTTGCGGGCATTCTTGAACTCGCCGCCGCCCTTGCCCTCGATCATGTAGCAAGCCACGGTCCAGGGCGAGCCTGCGAAGCCGATGAGGGCGGTCTGGGGGTGATCAGCAGTCAGGGCAGCACGGACCCGTCGCACAGTCCCCATGATGGGCGCAGCGCGGCCAGCGGCGCCGGCCACATCCAGCTTGTCCACACCTGCGGCATCGGTGATCGGCGGCAGGCGGGGGCCCTCTCCTTCGGCGAAGGTCAGCCCTTGTCCCATGGCCCAGGGCACGATCAGAATGTCGGAGAAAAGGATGGCCGCATCCATGCCATAACGCCGCACCGGTTGGAGCGTGACTTCGGCCGCCATTTCCGGGTTCAGGCAGAGATCCATGAAGCCGCCCGCCACACCGCGCGTCGCACGGTACTCGGGAAGGTGCCGCCCAGCCTGGCGCATCAGCCAGACAGGAGGGGGCCAGACGCTCTCGCCTGAGAGCACGCGGAGTATGGGCTTTGCGATCATGAACGGGACCATCTCAGGAAAAAAGGAAAAGAAGAAGAGGTTGTGGTTGGTAGTAGGGGGTGTGAATCATGGGGAAGCTTCCTGTCCCGAAACAATCCACAGCTTTGTCCCGGGGGTTGACCAATGGCTTTACCGTGTCGGCCCTGGGTTTGCGGCGATCATGCCCGATTTGGGCCACCGCCACCGCGGCCCATACATGGTTGCCGAAAATGTTCCGTTTGTCCCCGCTCTCAGCTGGCCTATCCTCCCCACCGGCATTCCATCCCCGCTGTGCCACAGTTCCAGCAGATTGATCCACAGCCCCATGGCGAACCGAAACACCAACCTGCACCTCGTCTCCGACAGCACGGGAGAGACGCTGAACAGCATCGCCCGGGCGGCTTTGGCGCGCTTTGACGCTCCAGGTGTGGTCCAGCACCGCTGGTTTCTGGTGCGCAGCCGGATGAATCTGGATCGCGTGATCGAGGGCATCGAGCAGGAGCCAGGCCCTGTCATCTTCACCCTCGTGGACCGCAGCTTGCGGCACACGCTTGAGGAGACGTGCGGCCGCCTTGGCGTTCCATGCCTGTCAGTGCTGGATGCCGTCATGGATCTGCTGCAAGGCGAGATCGGGCTGCGCGCCACGGAAAAACGGGCTGCGCAGCATGTGATGGATGCCGATTATTTTCGGCGAATTGACGCGATGCATTACGTACTCAGCCATGATGACGGTCAGGGGACGGCGGGCATCGCCAATGCTGATGTGGTGCTGGTGGGCGTTTCGCGTTCCAGCAAGACGCCCACCTGCTTCTATCTGGCCAATCGCGGCGTGAAGGCTGCCAATGTGCCCCTGGTTCCAGGGGCTTCTCTCCCGCCCGAGCTGGAGAACCCGCCCTGCCCAGTTGTGGGGCTGACCATTGACCCCGTTTCGCTGATTGATATTCGCCGTCATCGCCTGAAAATCATCGGTGCAGGCGGCGTGCGCGTGGGCGAGAATGAATACGTGGACCCCGAAGCGGTGAAGCAGGAAATACTCGCTGCCAGGCGGCTATGCGCCTCACGCGGCTGGCCAGTGATTGACGTGACACGCCGCAGCATCGAGGAGACGGCGGCGACCGTGATGCAACAAATGGACCTCTGGCATCAGAAGCGGGGCAATGGCGCCAGCGCGGCGCCGATTGACCCTGCCGCGACGATCCTGGGATCCCGCCAATGAGGCTGATCCTTGCCTCACAAAGTCTCTCCCGACGGGCCTTGTTGGAAGGTGCGGGGCTGAACTTTGAAGCAATGCCCGCCGCGGTGGATGAATCCACCATCAAGGAAAGCGCGCGTGCGGAAGGCCATTCGGCCGCGGATACCGCCATCCTTCTGGCAGATGCCAAGGCCGCGCGCATTGCGCGCCGATACCCCGAAGCGGCCATCATCGGTGCCGATCAGATGCTGGTCTGCGAAGGGGAGTGGTTCGACAAGCCTGAGGACCTGGCGGCAGCGCGCCACCATCTGAAACGGCTTCGCAACCGAGCGCATGAGTTGGTGACCGCAGTGGTTGTCTGGCGCAACGGCCAGCGTGCCTGGCACCATCTTTCCAAGCCTCACCTCACAATGCGGGATTTCTCGGAAACTTTCCTGGACGACTACCTGGCGCGTGAAGGAGCTCACGTGACGC
>JBBRVI010000327.1:0-3899 GCA_038247025.1 Acetobacterales bacterium | reverse complement strand
GTCGAAGCCGGCCGATTTCGCCTCGGAGTAGATATCCTTGATGTCGTCGCCGAGCGCCTTGCGCTCCTGCTCCAGCCGTTCGATGCGGTCCACGATGGAGCGCAGGCGGTCGGAGGCGATGCCGCCCACATCGGTGTCGGCTTCCTTGGTCTCGCCATCTTTGGTCACGGGGTCTTTGGCCATCTCAATTTCCTTTGGGCAGGCGCGGGGGCTGGAGCCTTGCCCGCGAAGGCGGCAACGCCGGAGCGGTGAATCAGTCTCTCAACAAACAGCTACAGCGTGGTCCACGTCAGCCGGCCACGCTGTAGCCGATGCGAACCGCCGCGCCCAGGGCCGGGGGTGGCTCCAGGATATCCGGCGCGCGGCGCTCGGCCAATTGGCGCAACAGCCGAAGCGGGCCGCCGTGGGAGATGATAACCAGGGGCCTCTCAGGGCGTGCGGCCCAGAATTGCTGTACGCGCGCGAACAAGCCATGCCCCGATTCGCCCCCAGGTGCCGCGAAGCCCCAGGGGTTGGCCGCCCAGGCATCCAGCGCCTCGCGCGGCACGTCATCCCAGGCCATCCCCTCCCAGGCGCCGAAATCCAGTTCGAGCAGCCGCGCATCTGTTGTGAAGCCGGGCGAGATGGCGGCGGCCAGCGCCGTGCAGCGCCGCGCGGGTGAGCTGACGACCAAAGCGCCTGGCAGGGTTGGCAGCAATGCGGCCGTGGCAGCGATCTCCGCTGGCGCGCTGTCAGCCAGCGCCACGTCGCTGCGCCCGTAGCAAATGCCAGATGGAATCGCGACGCGGGTGTGGCGCAGCAGCCAGATCACAGCGCGGCCACCGCGCCCAATAGCCCCGCCGTGAAACACAGTTGCTGGCAGGCGCCCAGCAGATCGCCCGTATAGCCACCCAGCCGCCGCTGGCACACGAAGCCCCACCACAGCCTTGCCGCCAGCATGGCGCCCAGCATCGCGGCCAGCGCAGGCCAAGGCAGGAAAAGCAGCGGCGGCAGCGCGCAGGCCCCGGCCCAGGCCAGCCCACCCGGCCCGATCCGCGTGGCCAGCGGCTTGGCGCGCGAGAGAAGGTCCTCGCGCACATAATCCTGAGTGGCGAGCAGGGTGATGGCGCAAAAGCGGCTTGCGGCATGGGCGCCGATGATCGCCATCGGCAGCGCCACCAGTTCCGCCAGCGCCACCGCCTGCAAGCCGAGTGCCACGAGAAGTGCCGCCGCGCCGAAGGTTCCGATACGGCTGTCCTTCATGATCTCCAGCACTTTTTCTCGGGTGTAGCCGCCGCCCAGCCCGTCGAAGCTGTCCGCCAGCCCATCCTCATGGAAGGCGCCGGTGGCCATCAGCCCCGCCGCCAGGGCCAGCAATGCGGCGGCGACTGGCGGCAGCACCAGCGCTGCGCCGATCAGCACTGCAACCTGTATCGCGCCGATCAACAGCCCCACGGCGGGAAACCAGCGGGCGGCGTTGGTCAGGTCCTCCTCGCGGAAATCGGGCAGGCTGGGCACGGGAATGCGGGTGAAAAACATCAGCGCCATTCGCGCTGCCCGCAATTCACGCCCGATCATGCGCGGCTGACGCCCGCCCGATCGAAGGTGGCCATTTCTCGCAGCAGGGCGGCGGCGGCCTGCACCATCGGGATGGCCAGTGCCGCGCCGCTGCCCTCACCCAGCCGCATGCCCAGATCCAGGAGCGGCGTGACGCCAAGCCGGGCGAGGACGCGGCCATGGGCGCGCTCGGCCGAGGCATGGGCGAAGATGCTGTGCGCGCGCAGGCGTGGCTCCCGCCGTTCGGCCCAGGCCCAGGCGGCGGTGGCGACAAAGCCATCCACCACCACCAGCCGCCGCTGCCGCGCGGCCTGGATCATGGCACCGGCCATCATGGCCATTTCGAAGCCACCGAGTGCCGCCATGGGATCGGCCTCGGCGTGGCGGGCCAAGCCCGCGCGGATCGCGGCGCGCTTGCGGGCCAGGCCGGCATCATCCACGCCCGTCCCGCGCCCGACGATGACAGCTGGAGACAAACTCAGCAGCGCGGCGAGCACCGCAGCCGCGCTGGTGGTGTTGCCGATGCCCATTTCACCAAAGCCGATCAGGCGGTCGGTGCGGGGCAAGGCGCGGATCAACTGTTGGCCAGCCCGCTGGGCACGGCGGCAGGCCGCGGCGGACATGGCAGGTACTTCCAGGAAATTCGCGGTCCCTCGCCCCTGGCTCAGCGCCACCACGCCCGGCGGCGGCCCCGCCCAATCCACGCCCGCATCCACCACCGTCAGCGCGATGTCATGTGCCCGGCAGAGCACGTTGATCGCCGCCCCGCCGGCCGCGAAGTTCAGCACCATCTGGCCGGTGACTTCGCGCGGATAGGCCGAGACGCCGGCCCGCGCCACGCCGTGATCGGCCGCGAAGACGAACATCTGCGGCTGGCCGAGTTCCGGCTTCAAGCGGCCCTGACTGGAAGCGATCAGCGCCATCAACGGTTCCAGCCGTCCGAGCGAGCCGGGCGGCTTGGTTTGTGCGTCAATGGCGGCCTGGATGCGCGCGGCGTCGGGCGCTGGGCTCAATGGCCCGGGTTTGAGGCGGCCATGGCGGCCTTTTGCTCAGCCGTCGCTTCCGTCTGGTTCGCTGCCTGCCAGGCCTTGTAGTCCAAGCCGTAGATGATTTCCCGCGCCGCAGGAGTCTCCAGGCTGGTGCCGGCTTCGGCCGCGGCCTCCTGATACCAGCGGCTCATGCAGTTCCGGCAGAAGCCGGTGAGGTTCATCATGTCAATGTTCTGCACGTCGTTGCGGCCCCGCAAATGCGCGACAAGCTTGCGGAAGGCCGCAGCCTCGATGCGTTCGCGCGTGGCGGCGTCCAGCGCTGCGGCGGCACCCAGGGTGAGGTCGGCTTCGGCTTGCGGCATGTGATGGTCTCCTTCAGTTTTATGGTGTGTGTATCCCTGCCGTCACCTGCAAGGGTTCGCGGCAGGCTTCGAGCGGCGTCAGATCACGAAATGCAGTGGCTCCGTCACCGGGCGGCGCAGGCCGGCGGCGGCGGCGCGCTTCAGCAGGTCGTCCAAGGACAGACCGTGCAGGCGCTGCACGAGCATCCCCTCCAGCTCCTGCCAGAGCGGCGCGGTGGCCGCGCAGGCGAGTTTGCCCGGCGGCACTGGCACTTCCTCCTCCTCGGTCACGGCGGTGATGATTTCGGCCAGCTTCACCTCGCGGGGCGCGCGGGCCATGCGGTAGCCGCCGCGCGGGCCGCGCAGACTGTCCAGCAGCCCCGCCCGCACCAGGGATTGCAGAACCGGCTCGATCCCGCGCCGCGCCGCGCCGAGGCGCTCGGCGATCTCGGCGGCACCCGTCACCTCGCCGCCGCGGCCGGCGTGGAAGGCGATATCGAGCGCGATATCGAGGGCGAGGAGGCCGCGATCCTGGCGCAGCAGCATGATTGGAATTCTCCAGCGATTTGGCGTGAAACTAAGCCTGCGGGGGCGGAAAGCCAAGTTACTCCGGTCAAGATCAACCGATTTTATGGTATCCGGCGTGAATGCATTCCGATTCGCCGCAAACCCGCCAGCGCCTTCTGGGCAGCATCCTCGACACCGTGGGGGATACGCCCTCGGTCCTGCTGCCGCGCCTGATGGTGGCGGAGAAGCTCAAGGCGCGGCTTGCGCTCAAGCTGGAATTCTTCAACCCCGCCGGCTCGGTGAAGGACCGCATCGGCCTGGCCATGGTCGAGGCCGCGGAGGCAGCGGGTGAGATCGCGCCCGGACGTTCCGTCATCGTCGAGCCTACCTCCGGCAATACCGGCATCGCCCTGGCCTTCGTGGCGGCTGCCAAGGGCTACCGGCTGATCGTGGTGATGCCAGACGGTGCTTCGATTGAGCGGCGCAAGATGCTGCGGCTGCTGGGGGCGGAGCTCGAACTCACGCC
>JBBRVI010000326.1:0-3924 GCA_038247025.1 Acetobacterales bacterium | reverse complement strand
GGGCTGGTCTTCATGCCGCAGCTCATGCGCGGCTTGGCGCCGGGCTTCTTCGAGATCGAGGAGAAATTCGCGCTCACCGTGGAACTCACGCGCATCACCTTTCCCTATCTGCTGCTGATCTGCCTCACCGCGCTGGTCAGCGGCGTGCTGAACGGGCTTGGTCGCTTTGCCGCTGCCGCCGCCGCGCCGATCTTCTTCAACGTACTTTCGATGATCGCGCTGTTTGCCCTGGCACCCTTCGTGGCAACGCCCGCGCATGCGCTGGCCTGGGGGGTGACGCTTTCGGGCGTGGTACAGCTTGCCTTCGTGATGTGGGCCTGCGCACAGGCGGGCATGGCGCTCAACCCACTGCGCGCGCCCTCGCTCGCGCCAGAGGTGCGGCAGGTACTGCGGCGCATGGGGCCGGGGCTGATCGGCGCTGGTGTTACGCAGATCAACCTCGCGGTTGATGTGATCATCGCCTCCTTCCTGCCCTCGGGCGCGGTGTCCTATCTGTATTACGCGGACCGCGTGGCGCAGCTGCCGCTGGGGGTGATCGGTGCTGCGGTGGCCACGGCGCTGCTGCCGCTGCTGGCGAAGCAAATCCATTCGGGCCAGCCGCTTTCGGCCCATCGCAGCATGAACCGCGCCATCGAGATTTCGCTGATCCTTGCGGTGCCGGCCGCGGTGGCGCTGGCGGTGCTGGCGCTGCCCATCCTGGCGTCGCTGTTTCAACGCGGGGCCTTTGGTGCGGTTCAGGCGCTGGCCACCTCCCACGCGCTTGTCGCCTATGCCTTCGGCCTGCCGGCCTTCATCCTCGTGAAGGTCTTCGTCCCGGGCTTTTTTGCGCGCGGCGACATGGCAACGCCGGTGAAGATCGGCATTGGCTGTGTCGCGCTCAATCTCGTGCTGAACCTGCTGCTGATGGGTCCCTTGCAGCATGTCGGCGTCGCACTTTCCACCAGCCTGGCTGCCTGGGCGAACGCGGCGCTGCTTGCCTGGTTCCTCTGGCGGCGCGGGCATCTGGTGGTGGACCGGAGGTTGCGCCGTGTCACGCCTCGGCTACTGGGCGCGGCGCTGATCATGGGCGTGGTGCTGGTGGCACTTTCGTGGTGGTTGGCGCCCGGTGCTGGGCTTGGGGGGGTGGCGAGGCTGGGCGTGATCTGTGCCTTGGGAGCGGCCTGCTATTTCGGCGTGGCGCAGCTCACGCGCGGTCTGGACCTGCGCGAACTCAAGCGCTTGCTGCGCCGCAAGACTTGACCTGTGCGGCGGGCCGGGCAAACCCTGCCGCCGCCAACTCACACAGGTTTCGTTTCATGCAGCGCGTCTTTTCCGGCATCCAGCCCTCAGGCGTTCCCACGCTTGGCAACTACCTCGGCGCCATTCGCAACTGGGTGCCCATGCAAGAGCAGCATGAGAGCCTGTTCTGCATCGTCGATCTGCACGCCATCACTGTTTTTCAGGAGCCCGCGCAACTGCTGGCGCAAACCCGCGAAATGGCGGCCGCGCTGCTCGCCTGCGGCCTCAGCCCCGAGAAATGCATCCTCTTTGTGCAAAGCCATGTGCCTGCCCATGCGGAGCTGGGCTGGATCTTCAACTGCGTCGCACGCCTGGGCTGGCTGAACCGCATGACGCAGTTCAAGGACAAGGCCGGCAAGGATCGCGAGGCGGCGAGTGCCGGCCTCTATGTCTATCCCAACCTCATGGCAGCCGACATTCTGGCCTACAAGGCGACTTCCGTGCCGGTGGGCGATGACCAGCGCCAGCATCTGGAACTGGCGAACGACATCGCCGAGAAGTTCAACCACGACTACGGCGTGAAGCTCTTTCCGCGCATCGAGCCGCATATCCTGGGCGTGGCCGCGCGCGTCATGTCCTTGCGCGACGGCACGAAGAAGATGAGCAAATCCGACGCGTCGGACCAATCGCGCATTAACCTCAATGACGACACGGACACGATCGCGCTGAAGATTCGCCGCGCCAAGACCGACGCCGAACCCCTCCCCGAGCACATGCTGCAACTGGAAGGCCGGCCCGAGGCGCGCAACCTGGTCGGCATCCTCGCCGCCATCAGCGGCACCCCTCCCGAGAACGTTCTGCGCGAGCATTCAGGCAAGGGCTTTGGCCCCTTCAAGGAGGTGCTGACCGAAGCGCTGGTGGCGCATCTCGCACCCATCCGCGCTGAGATGCACCGTCTGCTGGAAGATACCGGCTCACTCGACGCCGCATTGCGCCGTGGAGCTGAGAAGGCCGAGGCCATCGCCAACCCCATCCTGGCCGAAGTGAAGCAGGCGATGGGTTTCCTTCCCCGCCGCTGATGCTGCATGCTGCGACCATGATGACGCTGCTTCCCGGCGATCCCGTGCCCAACTGGATCGCGCCTTCCGACACCAACCCGCGCTACAGCCTGCAAGCGACGGGCGGGCGTTGGATTTTGCTGGGCATTCTGGGCTCTGCTGCGCGGCCTGATGTGGCGGAGGCACTTGCGGTCTTCACTGCCGGCGCGGCAAGCGTATTGGACGGCAACCAGCGTGCCGCCCTGCTGATCAGCTCCGACCCACAGGACCGCGCCGGGGCGCGCGTGCCGCAATCCGTGCCCGTTTATCGCGCCATCTGGGACTTGGAAGGCGCCATCCGGCAAAGCCTGGGTGAGGAGGAGCCAGCCTGGCTGCTGCTCGACCCCACGCAGCGCCTTTACCATCGCTGGCCCCTGGCGCGCACGGCGCAGATGCTGGAGGACCTCGCGCGTCTGCCACCGCCCGCGCAGCATGCGGGGATGGCCACCCCTGCGCCGGTGCTGGTCGTGCCGCGCGTGTTCGAGCCAGGCTTCTGCCGCATGCTGATCGAGCAATACCGGCAATCTGGCGGCCAGAGCTCAGGCTTCATGCGCGAGGTGGATGGCAGGACCGTCGGCATCCATGATTCGAGCTTCAAGGTGCGCCGGGACCATATGGTCGAGGATGAAAAGCTGCAGGGCGCCATTCGCGCGCGCATCTCGCGCCGGCTGGTGCCTGAGATCGCGAAGGCGTTTCAGTTCAAGGTCACGCGGCTCGAACGCTATCTGGTGGCCTGTTACAGCGCGGAAGAAGGCGGGCACTTCTCAGCCCATCGCGACAACACGACCAAGGGCACCGCGCATCGCCGCTTCGCCGTCACCTTCAACCTCAATGCCGAGGAGTTCGAGGGTGGCGACCTGACCTTCCCGGAGTTCGGACGCGCCGCCTATCGCGCGCCCACGGGCGGCGCCGTAGTGTTTTCCTGCTCGCTGCTGCACCAGGCGCTGCCGGTCATGAAGGGTGAGCGCTATGCCTTCCTGCCCTTCCTTTATGATGATGCTGCGGCAAAAATCCGCGACGAAAATCTGAAATTCGTGGGGCCGCGGTGAAGCAGGCGACAGGCCTTCCTCCCCGCCTCTGACACCGGATGCGGCGCGAGTGGGCGCAAACCTTCTTCATGACCGGCCGCCTGGTCTTCCTGGCGATCTCAGAGAGTATCCGGCAGGGGAGAGCAGAGCTGGATCAGCGCGCCATCGGGGTCTCGCAGGTAGGACACTATCTGGCCCCAGGGCTTGTCCATGGGGGCTGAAACTTCGGTGCCCCCTGCGGCCAGCGCGTCGCCATGGGCGCCCGCCACATCCGCCACTTCGAAGACGATATCCTGCGGGCTTGGGGGTGCCTCGGGACGGCTGAGGGTAAATTCGAGGCCGGTCTCCTGGCTCACGAAGCCCTCTCGCACGAAGGTCAGAACCGTGTCACCCGTTTCCATGGCGATGAAATCCTCCCCGATCATGCCACGCTGCGTCAGGCCAAAGGCGCGGGCGTAGAATTCGGCCGAGGCGGCCACGTTGGGGACGTAGCGTATGATGCGGGCCAGGCGCATGCGGGAGGTATCCTTTGCTCGTTCGGGCAAGCGTGGCAGAGGTGCTCCTCAGCGCAAAGGCCGCCC
>JBBRVI010000325.1:0-3924 GCA_038247025.1 Acetobacterales bacterium | reverse complement strand
CCGGGGTCGCAGGCCAGGAAGGGGCCGGCCTGGCACAGCGCCTCCAGCCTTTGCTGTACGGCGGCGAGGCTGCGCAGCAGCGCCGCCTTGTCGCGCTTGAGAAAGAGGCCCCGCGTCGATGGCTCGGCTGGCACGACCAGTGCCGCAACCTCGCCCGCCGCGATCATGCGCACCACGGAGCCAAGCAACGCCTGTCGTGCGGCGCCGTCGCCCATTGGCACTACACCGAGCAGCCTTATGCCGAAATCCATCCTCTGGCCTCCTGTTGCGCCTTGAGGGCGATGTTGAAATCCTGCGCCTGCACGGCGTCGGGTTCCTCGTCCTCGCCGACGCGGGCGAGGGCTTCGAGCCCGGCGCGGCGGCACAGGCCGGCGAGATCGGCGCCGACGAAGCCCTCGGTCGCGGCGGCCAGGGCGGCGCAATCCACATCGCGACCGAGCGGCATGCGGGCGAGATGGACATCGAGGATGGCCCGGCGCGCCGCCATGTCGGGCAGCGGCATCTCCACCACCAGGTCAAAGCGGCCGGGGCGCAGCAGGGCGGGGTCAATCCGGTCCAGCCGGTTGGTGGCGCCGAGCACGACCACGCCGGGCGGGTCGGCCACGCCATCCATCTCGACCAGCAGCTGTGCAACCATGCGCTCCACCGTCGCGCCGTCACCGCCGCCGCGGCGGCCGGCGATGGCGTCGATCTCGTCGAAGAACAGGATGCAAGGTGCCGCGGCGCGGGCGCGGGCGAAGGCCTTTCGCAGCGCGCCCTCGCTCGCACCTTGCCATTCGCTCAGCATCTCGGCGCCGCGGATGGCGATGAAGGCGCAGGCAGCCTCGCTGGCCAGGGCGCGCGCGGCCAGGGTTTTGCCGGTGCCCGGTGCGCCATGCAGCAGCACGCCGCGCGGCGGGCGCAGGCCCAGTCGAGCGAAGGCCTGCGGCCGGCGCAGTGGCCATTCCACGGCGCGGCGCAGTGCGTCGCGCACTGCGCCGATGCCCGCTACATCGCTCCAGCGCAGTTCGGGAATCTCGACGAAGGATTCGCGGAGCGCGGAGGCGACGACCAGGCGCTGGGCGGCGCCAAAATCAGCCGCGGTGACGAGGATTTCGCTGGGCGGCCTGACTAGGCCCGCGGCACTCAGCGCGCCCTCGCGGCGGAGCGCGGCCATCGCGGCCTCGCGGCAAAGCGCGGCGAGATCGGCGCCGACATGGCCGGGGGTGGCGCCAGCCAGGGCGTCGAGATCGACATCGGGGCCGAGCGGCATGGCGCGGCTGTGCACGGCCAGGATTTCGCGCCGGCCCAGCCGGTCGGGCGGGTCTATGCGGATCTCGCGGTCGAAGCGGCCGGGGCGGCGCAGTGCGGGGTCCAGGCTGTCGGGCATGTTGGTGGCGGCGAGCACCACCACGTCGCCACGGCCGGACAGCCCGTCCATCAGGGTGAGAAGCTGCGCCACGATGCGCCGTTCCACCTGCTTATCGCCGGACAGCGCTTCGCGCTTGGGCGCGATGGCGTCGAGCTCGTCGATGAAGATGATGGCCGGCGCGTTCTGCTGCGCCTCGGCGAAGATGGCGCGCAACTGCTGCTCGGAGGCGCCGTAGTATTTGTCGATGATCTCGGGGCCATTGATGGCGATGAAATGCGCGCCAGTCTCGGTCGCCACCGCGCGCGCGATCAGCGTTTTGCCGGTGCCGGGCGGGCCGCAGAGCAGCACGCCCCTGGGCGGTGCGATGCCCAGCGCCTCGAAGGCGGCGGGGTTGCGCAGCGGCAGCTCCACCACCTCACGCACCCTATCGAGCACGCGCGACAGACCGCCGATCTCGTCATAGCGGATGCCCTGCGCGGGGGGCACTGCGTTGTCCTTGTCGAAGGTAATCTCGGTCGCCGCACCCAGCAGGGCGGGGCCGGGCGGGGTGATGGCGGCCACGCGCAGGCTGGCCTCGCGCCCGCCGACGAGCGGGATGCGATGGCTATCGCCTAGTTGCAGCGGCACGCCGTCGAGCGCGCGGCGGATCGCGGCGTGCGGCATGCTGCCGCCGGCCAAAGCGAGGCGGGTGGCGATGGCAGCATCGGGAGCGACCTGGGCCGTGACGGCATCGCCCAGGCCGAGGCCCAGATTGCCGCGTGTCGCGCCGTCAATTGCGACATGGCCGGGCTGGCCGCGCCGCGGCAAGGCGCGGACGTGGGTGGTGCGCCTGCCGGTCAATGCCAGCAGCGCGCCGGGGGCGAGGCCGAGTGCCGTCATATCAGCCGGATCGAGCCTGGCGATGCCGCGACCGGCCTCCGCCGCCGCGGCCTGGGTGATGATCAGACGGGTCATGGCGCGACTGCCGCGCGGCGGGCGCGCATGGCATGCAGTTCGGCGAGCAGGAGAGCCTCGGCCTCCTCGAAGGCGCCCTCGGTGATCTCGCCGGCGTCGAGACGGGTTTCCAGTTGCAGCAGCGCTGCCTCGATCCGCTTGGGATCGTTCCACTGGCCATCCACCGCCTGGCCGACCTGCGCGGCGATCCAGGCCACACCGCCGATGGGCAGCAAAGCCGGGAAGGCGAGGAGTTTGAACAGCCCCATCTCAGGCCGCCTGGGCGAGCCAATCGGCCCGCAAGGTGACGAAGTTGTAGGGCGGCACGGGGCCGATATAGCGCAGCGTCATGCGGCCATCCTGGGCCTCGGCCAGGACACGCATGGCGGCATCGAAAGCCGCCTCGGCCTCGCGGCGGACCAGGAATGCACGGTTCAGGACCATGGTTTCGTCGAGGTTCTTCAAGGTGACGGATCGGCTGGCCAAGGGCTCCAGCAATGCGGCGATCGCGGCGACGTCCTTGTTGCGCAGGCGCTCCAGCGCCGCCTCGACCTTGCGGCCGAGCTCGATGCGCTCGTGATAGGTCTGGCTGCCGGGGCGCGATTGCAGACGGTCGCGCTGCGCCTTGAGCGCCGGGTCGGCGGCAAGGATCTCGCGGAACGCCACACCCTCCTGCCAGGACGCCTTCACGCCCAGCTCAATATGCCCCGCGACCTGCGCCAGCGCGGTCCGGAACAGCCCGGCCTGGCGGCTGAGGCAGGCATCGAGTTGCGACACATCCGGTGCAATGGTGGCGAAGCGCATGGGCAACACATCAGCGCGCGCGATGGCCCGCTCCAGCGCGGTGGTGTGGGCCATCATGTTGCGGCGGGTGGGCTCGGGCGGCTCGGGCGCGCTGTCGGTGACCAGCGCGGCCAGGCCGCAATTGGTTCGAAACAGCGACACCTCGGCGCCCGCAAGCCCAGGGCCGATGCCCTGTGCGTCGGGCATCGCATCCGCCTCGACGATCCCTAGAATGTATCGCGCGCTCATGCGGCCGCCCTGGGCAGGCGGATTTCGACGATGCCGTTGCGCGCGGCCACGGTCATGCCCGCCGCCGCCACCGGCCCAGGCAGCGCCACGCGTTTGCGCCAGGCCGCAGGGCCGGGGGTTTGAAGCAGCAGCGCGCCATCCTCGACCCTTGCCGTTACATCCTCGGCCGCGACGCCGGGCATCTCAGCGATGACCAGGATGGCGTCAGCCTCCTCGATCACGTCGACAATCGGCTGGCGCGCTGCGGTTTCGGGCACATGGCCGAAGGCCTCGGCCCTTCCATCGGCGGTGCGAATGGAATAGCCGAAGACCATGCGCCCGTCCCGGCCGCCGATATCCAGGCGCTTCTCGCCCTGCTCCGAGCAGCTTTGCAGGCCCTCGGCGATTTGCCGTAGGCCGTCGAGCAGACCTGCGATGCCGCCGTCACGCCGTGGGGCCCTCATGCCGCCACACCCATCGCTTTCTCAAGCACGGCGATGCGGCTTACCAGCGCTGCGTTCTCGGCCATCAGGGCGTCTGTCTTGCCGGTCAGCGCGGCATCCGCCTCCCACCAGCGGATGCCCATCTCCATCGCCCGGTCAACCGATGCGATGACCAGGCGCACGCGG
>JBBRVI010000324.1:0-3935 GCA_038247025.1 Acetobacterales bacterium | reverse complement strand
GATGAGGCCGACCGTCTCGCCGCCAATCTCCCCGCCCTCATACAGACTCTGCGCCGTGCTCATCGTGCCCTTGGCGGAAAAGCCCAGCTTGCGGCTGGCCTCCTGCTGCAAGGTGCTGGTCTGGAAGGGTGCGGGCGGGTTGCGCTTGGCGCGCTTCTTTTCGACCGAGCCCACGGTGAATTGCGTAGCCTCTACGGCGGATTTCGCCGCCATCGCCAGCGCCTCGTTGAACAAGTCAAACTGGTCGAGCTTCTTTCCGGCGTGGTGGGTCAAGCGCGCGGGAAAGGGAATGCCGGCCGGCGTCAGAAACTTGCCCTGAACCGTCCAGTATTCACGGGCGATGAAGGCCTCGATTTCGGATTCGCGCTCGCAGATCAGCCGCAGCGCCACGCTTTGCACGCGGCCGGCCGATTTGCTGCCCGGCAGCTTGCGCCAGAGCACCGGCGAGAGTGTGAAGCCCACCAGGTAATCCAGGGCCCGCCGCGCAAGATACGCTTCGATCAACGGCAGATCGAGCTGCCTCGGATTCGCCATGGCATGTTGCACGGCGCGCTTGGTGATCTCGTTGAAGGTGATGCGCTGGACATGCACGCCCTTCAGCGCGCCGGCCTTCTCCAGCATATCCTTCACATGCCAGGAAATAGCCTCGCCCTCACGGTCAGGGTCGGTGGCAAGATAGAGGCGCTTGGCACCGCGAAGTGCCGTGGTGATGGCGCGCATCTGCTTCTGCCCGCGCTCATCCGCCTCCCAATCCATGGCGAAGTCTTCTTCGGGGCGGACCGAGCCATCCTTGGCGGGCAAATCCCGCACATGGCCAAACGAGGCGAGAACACGGAAATCGCCGCCAAGATATTTCTCGATGGTCTTCGCCTTGGCGGGGCTTTCGACGACGACGATATCCGTCACTTCTGGTCCTTCGCGGCCCGCAATCAGGCCAGTGCCACCCGGTTGCCGGGCAGTGTTTCGATGCGCCCCGCCAGCTCCAGATCAAGCAGCACAGCCGAGAGGGATTGAGGGGATAGCTGGCAGCGCCGACCCAACTCGTCAACCGCGATTGGTGTAGTCCCCATCATTTCAATGACTTGAGCCGCCTCACCTGATGGCGCGGGGCTGTCTTCCGGCACATATTCGGGTGTTTCGGGCAATTCGGCGAGCCGCAGGATGGGCAGGGCGGCGGGCGCTTCTGGCAGGAATTGCAGCACATCCTCGACCGTTTCCGTCAGCCGCGCACCGCGCCGGATGAGGTCGTTGGAGCCGCGCGAGCGCGGATCGAGCGGGCTGCCGGGCACGGCGAATAATTCGCGCCCCGCTTCGGCCGCCAGACGCGCCGTGATGAGAGTGCCTGATTGAAGCGCGGCCTCGACCACGACAACGCCCAGCGAGAGCCCGGCCACGATCCTGTTTCGGCGCGGGAAATGCCGGGCAAGGGGGGCGGTGCCGAGCGGCGCCTCGCTCAGCACCAGGCCGCCCTCGGCGGCGATGCGCGATTGAAGCGCGGCGTTCTCACGCGGGTAGGGCCGGTCCAACCCGCCGGCGATGGCGGCGATGGTGGTGCCCGAGCGCAGCGCCCCGGTATGCGCCGCCGCATCAATGCCGCGTGCGAGGCCCGAGACCACGCAGATATCCCTCACTGCCAAGCCATCGGCGAGATCTTCAGCAAAGCGGCGGCCGGTGGCGCTGGCATTGCGGGCACCCACGAGCGCCACGCCACGCAGCGTGAGCGCGCGCAAATCCCCCTGGGCGGCCAGCACCAGCGGCGCGTCCTCCAGAAGGGCCAGCAAGGGCGGGTAGTTCGGGTCGTTGCGGAAGATGAGCCTTGCGCGCATGGCGGCCAGCGCATCCATCTCGCGCATTGCCGAGTCGCGCGGCCAGGCGCGCGGCCCGAGTGCCTCCAGCGCGGCCTCCACGCTGCGATGCTGGGCGAGCAACTTACGATGCAGGCCGGGGCCGACGCCCTCGGTGCGGGCCAGGCGAAGGCGGGCGAGGGTCAGGGCTTTACTTGCCCTGGCCGATGCGCGGCTCGGTGCCGGCGATCAGCCGCTCGATGTTGGCTTTGTGCCGCCAGCCGACATAGGCGGCGATGGCCAGCAGGGCCAACGCAGCCGCCCCCGTGGCGAAAGCCAGCGCGGCCAAGGGTGCCACAGCCACCGCGCAAAGCCCGCCGAGCGAGGAAATGCGCCACACCCGCGCCACCACAAGCCAGGTCAGAGCCGCCACGACAAAAACCGGCCAGGAGAGGCCGAGCATTACGCCCAGCGCCGTTGCCACCGCCTTGCCGCCCTTGCCCCCGAGCCAAGGCGGATGGCAATGGCCCAGCACCGCCGCGACGCCCGCCAGTGGCCCCCATTCCGCGCCGAACAGGGCGGAGACGAGCCAGACGGCCACGGCCCCCTTTAGCCCATCCAGCAGCAGCGTCGCGGCGGCCAGCTTCTTGTTGCCTGTGCGCAGCACGTTGGTCGCGCCGATATTGCCGGAGCCAATGGCGCGGATATCGCCCAGGCCCGCCCAGCGGGTCAGCAGCAGGCCAAAGGGGATGGAGCCGAGCAGCGCGCCAATCAGCGCGACCATGATACCTTCGATCATGCCGAAAACACCTTCCGGCCGGCCTTGAAGGTGGCCATCACGCGGCCCTCCAGCGCACGGCCGTCAAAGGGGGAGTTCTGTGCCTTTCCAGGCAATTGACCAGCCTTTACCTGCCAGGCCCGGTCCGGCCAGAACAGGCAGATATCTGCCGGCGCGCCCTCGGCCAGGCGGCCGCAATCCAGGCCCAGCAGCGCGGCCGGGCGGTGCGTCATCAAGCCCAGCGCCGCCAGCAGCGGCAGCGAACCGCCATGCACCTGCGCGAGGGTGACGCCGAGCAAGGTGGCCAGGCCCGCCCCACCCGCCTCGGCCTGGGCGAAGGGCAGGCGCTTGTCATCGGCATCGCGCGGTTGGTGGTCGGAGGCGATGGCGTCAATCGTGCCATCGGCCAGGGCGGCCACTACGGCGAGACGATCAGCCTCGCGACGCAAGGGCGGGCTGAGCTTGGCATAGGAACGAAAGTCGCCGATGGCGGTCTCGTTCAGGTCGAAATAGGGGGGGGCGGTGTCGCAGGTGACGCGCAGACCCTCGGCCTTGGCGGCGCGGATCAAATCCAGCGCGGCACCCGTGCTGACATGGCCGAAATGCACATGACCGGAGGTGAGGCGGGCAAGCGCGATGTCGCGCGCGACCATGATGGCCTCGGCCGCTGCCGGAATGCCGGGCAGGCCTAGGCGGGTGGCCAATTCGCCCTCCGTCGCCGAACCCGCGCCGGCCAGCGAGGGGTCCTCTGGGTGCTGCACCACCATGCCGCCGAAACCTCGCGCATAGGAGAGAGCAAGCCGCATCAGGCGCGCGCTACCAATGGCCTTGGTGCCATCGGTGAAGCCCGCCGCGCCGGCCTCGCGCAGCAGGCCGTATTCGGAGAGCTCCTGGCCGGCGCAATGCTTGGTGGCCGCGCCATACGGCAGCAGGGTCAGGCTGCCTGTGGTCTCGCCGCGACGGATGATGAATTCGATCAGCGCGGGGTCATCCAGCGCGGGCGCGGTGTCGGGCAGGATGGCGAGCGTGGTGATGCCGCCCCAGGCCGCTGCCTGGGCCGCGGTCGCAATGGTCTCGCGGTGTTCTCCGCCGGGCACGCCGATGCTGGCGCGCATGTCCACCAGGCCCGGGCAGAGGCAGGCGCCGGCCGCGTCGAAGGTTTCGGCGCCTTCGGCGGGCGCGCCGGTGAGGCTTTTGATCCGGCCGTTTTCGATGAGGATCGCGCCGGGCGAGTCCAGCCCCGTGGCGGGGTCGAGCAGGCGGGCATTGGTGATGAGCAGGGACGTCATGCGAAGCGCTTTTCCATGAAGACGCGATGCCGGCCGTCCCGATCCTCACGATGCGTTTCGGTGAAGCCGAGCCGGGTGTAAAGT
>JBBRVI010000323.1:0-3964 GCA_038247025.1 Acetobacterales bacterium | reverse complement strand
GAGAGGGGCACCTAAAGCGTCAACCCGCCATCCACCACGATGGTCTGGCCGGTCACCATCGCGGCCCCGGCCAGCAGGAACACCATGACCTCGGCCAGATCCTCCGGCTCGCAGCGGCGCTTCAGCACGGCCTGGTCAATGGAGCTGGAGCGCTGCTCATTCGTCCACTCGATCATCCAGGACGAATTCACCGCCCCCGGGGCGATGGCGTTGACACGCACCTCAGGCCCCAGCCCGCGGGCGAGATTCTTGGTCAGCGAAATCACGCCCGCCTTGGTCGCGCCATAGGCCATCGAGGAGCCGGGCGAATTGATACCGGCGATGGAGGCAACCGAGACAATGGCGCCCCCCGTCTTCCTCAAATGCGGCGCCGCCGCCTTGGAACAGCGAAAGACGCCCAGGAGATTCACCTCGATCACGGCACTCCACATCTCCTCGGTGATCCGGTCCAGTTCCTGCGGCGCGACGGTGGTGCGCGTGCCTGGCGTGCCCGCATTGTTCACCAGGAAATCCAGCCGCCCGAGATCGGCGGCCGCCTGCTCCACCATGCGCGGGCCATCCAGCGCATCGCCCACATTGCCCGGCGCGGAGATCACATCGAAGCCCTCGGCGGTCAGAGCCTCGACCTGCTCCATCCCGCGCGGATCATCCACCAGATGGTTGATGGCAACCTTGCAGCCATTGGCCGCAAGCATCCGCACCGTGGCCAGCCCGATGCCCGAGGCGCCGCCCGTGACGAGTGCGGTCTTGCCCTTGAGGTCGTATCGGATCATGCCTTGTTCGCCTTGGCATCGAAGCCCGCCATGTACCCGATCCCGCGCAGGCTCTGCTTGAGCGCGATCAGCTTGCGGTCGCGTTCCTCGAAAAGTTCCGCGGGCGGGCGGCCTTCCCAATCGTAATAGCCGCGGCCATCCATCACGCCGCCTTGCCCCTTGGCCACCAGCGCATCCATGCTGGGGCTGCCGCCCTTGTCCTCGGGTGCAGTGTACATCTTGTTGCGCGCGGCGTGCTGGAGCATCGGCAGCCCGGTGAAATCCGCCTTGGCCATGACGCCGATGATGTTGAGCCGCAGCCCGATGCCATGGATCACCGCCGCATCCACCTCCTGTGCGGTGGCATAACCCTCATCGATCAGGAACTGCACCTCGGCCTGCACGGCCGCCTGGATGCGGTTGGCGATATAGCCGGGGATGAATTTCCGCATGATGATCGGCACCTTGCCCATCGCCTCGATGACTGATTTCACCTCCTGCAGCACCGCCTCATCCGTCTGAGCGTTTGGCACCAGATCCACCAGGTCCACCAGATAAGGCGGCGTGTACCAATGCGCGATCAGGGCGCGCTTGAGGCGCGCAGGCGGCATCAGCGGAAACACGTCCAGATAGCTGGTGTTGCTGGCCCAGATGGCGCCTGCCGGTGCGCAGGCATCGAGCCGCGCGTAAAGTTCGCTCTTGGCTTCGGGGTTTTCGACAATCGCCTCGACAATGAGTTCCGCGCCCTCGACGCAATCCTCCAGCCGGGCGTGCCGTGTGCAGGCCTGCGCCAATTGCGCGCTGCCCCAGCCCTTGGGCGCCTCGCCGGCCTCTTCCAGCGTGGCCAGCGCCTTTTCCATCAGCGTCTGCGCGCGGGCGAGGGTCGCCTCGCTCGCATCGGTCAGCCGCACCTGATGGCCGCCCATGGCGAAGACCAGCGCGAGCGCATGGCCCATCGTTCCCGCACCGATCACGGCGACGCGCATTTGCCTGGACATTGTTTTCCTCAACCTTGGTGAGCGTGAAGAACAAGGTAGCGCTGCGGCGCTTCCACCACCAGAGACTACCTGGCCTCGCCTTCCAAGGGATGCTCGAGGAAAAAGCGAAGCATTTCGCGGGACGCATCCGGGCCGCGCGGATCAGTGTAGGTTCCTGAAGCACTTCCGCCCGACCATGCATGCCCGCCCCCATGGACCACCCAATGCTCCAGGACAGGATGGCCAGCGCGATCAGAATGAACGGTGCAGGTATAGGCGTGGCCGCCCGGCACCTGCCCGCGCCTGATCCTCGTTCGCAGGCCTCCGGCGCCACTGAATTGCGCGATGACCTGCTCCCCATTGGTTGGGTGCACCGTCGCATCCTTGTCCGCGTGAAATACGATGGTGGGGACAACACGTGACCCCCGGCGATGCGGCCGTACCGCTGTCCCGCCCTGCCGCATCGCCGCAAAGGCCGAGGGCATGTCTCGGGCCGCGCCGCAGGCCAGCCCGGAATGAACCCCGGAGGCGGCATAGAGTTCGGGATACGCCATTGCCATGATGGAGGCGGCCGCACCCCCTGCCGACAAGCCCGCAACATAGACCCGCCGGGCGTCAACGGCATGGTCCTGCATGATTTGGCGGGTGATTCCGGCAATCATTGCGGGTTCACCCTGGTCGCGAGCCTGGTCGGCCGGGTTGAACCAGTTCCAGCACTTCTGAGCATTGGCCGCCTGAGTCTGGCCGGGATAGGCGATGAGGCAGGTATGCTCCTCCGCCAATGCGTTCATCCGCGTTCCCGCGGCGAAATCATCCGGCGATTGCGTGCAACCGTGCAACATGATGATCAATGGTGCGGGCTCACCGCGATAGGTGCTGGGGATATAGAGCTTGTAGCCCCGGCTGCCGATCTGGCTGCCGAAGCTGCGCTGCGCGAATTGCGCGCCGTCGGGCAGAGCCTCTTTCGTTTCACCCGACCAGGTCTGATTGCCCCCGCCCCGGTTGATCTTGCCCAGCGTCTCGCGCATCGCAGCAGCCATCGCCACATGGCCTGGTTCGGCGTCACCGATTGATGCGCCGGTATCCGGCCCAAGACCGACCATGCCCAACAACTTGGACAACTGCGGCGCGCATGGCTTGACAGCATGGGTGGCCTGGGGGGCCGCACCAATCAACGCACGTTGGAGCAGTGCCGAGGCTTCGCTCAGCCGCCCCTCACGGGTGAGCCGCGTCGCCTCAGCTATGGTGTTCGAAACTATGGTGTCCATGGCAATGCCTTCACTTCAGGAACTTGAATCAGCCAACCTCGCTTGGAAGCGGTTGCTGAAACGGGATGTACTGCACGAACCGGTTAAATATCGGCCAGGAGCTAGCCCATTCGATCGGCAAGAGCCGCCTTCACCGCAGCGCTGGCTTGCAGTGCGCCGAGCACGGAGACTGATGCGATGGCCGAACGCGCCAACTCAGGCGTGACATCGGCGGCGATTGTGGCCAGGCCCAACACCCGGATATCCAGTCGCTCGCCGGCATCGCGCGCTGATTCCAGGTGCGCCCGGCTGAAGTGCCGCAGACCGAGATCAAGGCTTCTGCGAGCAACGGATTGCCGCGCCGCGTCAGCATGCCGCTCGATCTGGTTGCGGATGGCGGTGCGAATGAAATCCGTCCGATTTGAATAAAAACCATCCTGCACCAAGAGATCTATGTGGCCGAGATCAACATAGCCGAGGTTGATGGTGATCTTCTCGGTATCTGGTCCCGGCTTTGGCCGCAACAGGTGTACATTATCGGTCATCGCCATCCCTCAGCCATCCGCCTGGATGGTAAATGGCGGGGAGTCGGTTCTTTTCAAGGGCTGTTGGCACCGCTGCTCAATCGAGCACCGGCACATGGCGCAACGCGATCGGATGGACGCAAGAAGCCCGGCAACCATCGTGCTGCTCCCTCGTTTCCCAGCCGCGATACACTTTGCCGCAGGAAAGGAAATGCCAGTGACCATGACCCTCGATGACCTGTTTCTCTTGACCCTCAAAGACATCTACTTCGCCGAGCGCCAGGTGCTGAAGTCGCTGCGCAAGATGTCGAAAGCTGCGGAAAACGCTGAGCTCAAGCAGGCCTTCACTGCAAAACAGCGTGCAAAAGTTTCCAGATTCCTGGGGTAAACAGCGTCCAAACGTTTCCACCCAGGATCATGCGATCATCCGGCATTTGAGCTGGAGAATCTGGGGTGTTGACGAT
>JBBRVI010000322.1:0-3975 GCA_038247025.1 Acetobacterales bacterium | reverse complement strand
TAGACTGGCCCGCCGACAAATCCCGGCGCGCAGCCAACCAACGAAACCAACAATCCCAAAACCGCGAAAATCCGAAACCTGCGCACGGCAAGGCTCCTTTCGCCGCTTCGCCAGCATTCCGGGGGGGGGGTCCCGAGGGCGTAGCGGCCAATCCCTGGCCAGGCGGCCAATCGCGCTGCGAAGCCTTGCGTGCCCCGGAGCTCTCGCCGCCTTGATCCATATGGAGCGCCTGGCGCATGGCGGAAGGAAGGCGGAATTGCAGCGCTTTCGTGGGGCTTTCGAAAACCGCCGTTCAAAAACCACCCGCTCAGAAACCGCCGGGCGGCACCCTCAGGACCGGCACCGCCGGGCGCATGGCCGCACGCAGCAGCGTGTCCAGCTCGGACAGGAAGCGCGAGCGATCCGCCTGCGTCATCCCCGAAGGCCCGCCCGTCTTGCCGCCAGTGGAGCGCAGATGCTCGGCCACTGCGCGCCCCGCCAGCGCCCCACCGATATTCTCCACCGTCCAGCGATGGCCCTTGCTGTTCAGCGCCCGCGCGCCCTTCTCCAGGCAGCGCGCGGCGAGTGGGATATCCTGGGTGACGCAGACATCGGCCGCGGTCATGCGCTCGGCGATCCAGTCATCGGCCACATCCGCGCCCTCGGTGACGATGACGCGATGGATCAGCGGGCTCTCGGGCAGCAAAATCCCGCGCGCGCCGTTGGAGACGACATGCACATGCAGCCCCAGCCGGTGGGCTACGCGAAACGCCTCATCGCGCACCGGGCAGGCATCGGCGTCGAGGTAGAGTTCCGTCACCCAAACACGCGGGCAAAGATCGTCTCGATATGCCGGAAATCCAGCTGCGGATCCATCACTCCCGAGAGCCGGCCCGCATCCATCACCGCCGCCACCTCAGGCCGTGCGAGCAGGTTTTCGGCGAAGCTCTTCACATCATGCTGGCCAAGCTTCAGCCACGTGGCCATGGCGGCCTGCTGCACGGCGGCGTAGGAATCCTCGCGCGAGAGACCCGCCTGGGTGAGCGCCAGCAGCACCTTCTGCGAATGCACCACACCGCCCAGGCCTTCCAGATTTTCCGCCATGCGGGCGGGATAGACCGTCAGCTTCTCCACCATCCCCGCAAGCCGCATCAGCGCGAAATCCAGCGCGATGGTGGCATCGGGTGCGATCACGCGCTCCACACTGGAATGGCTGATGTCGCGCTCATGCCACAGCGTGATGTTCTCCAGCGCGGGCATGGCATAGCCGCGCACCAGCCGCGCGAGGCCGGTGAGGTTCTCGCTCAGCACGGGGTTGCGCTTGTGCGGCATGGAGGAACTGCCCTTCTGCCCGGCGTGGAAGAACTCCTCCGCCTCGCGCACTTCGCTGCGCTGGAGGTGGCGCACTTCGGTGGCCAGCCGCTCCACGCCCCCGGCGACGACCGCGAGCGTGGCGAAGAAGGCCGCATGCCGGTCACGCGGGATCACCTGGGTCGAGACGGGTTCGATGGCCAGGCCCAGATGCCGGGCCACATGCGCCTCCACCCGCGGGTCCACGCTGGCGAAGGTGCCCACTGGGCCGGAAATGGCGCAGGTGGCGACCTCGGCGCGTGCAGCGATCAACCGGTCGCGGTTGCGGGCGAATTCGCAAAAATGGCCGGCGAGCTTCAAGCCAAAGCTGGTCGGCTCGGCATGGATGCCGTGGCTGCGGCCAATGGTGGGGGTGAATTTGTGCTCCGTAGCGCGCAGGCGCAACGCCGCCATGACGGCTTCGACATCGGCGATGAGGACGTCCGCCGCGCGTGTCATCTGCACGGCCAGGCAGGTGTCCAGAACGTCACTGCTGGTCAGGCCCTGGTGCAGGTAGCGCGCATCCTCGCCAATCCCCTCACCGAGCCAGGTGAGGAAGGCAATCACGTCATGGCGCGTCACCCGCTCGATCTCGTCAATGCGTTCGACATCGGCGGCACCCATGGCGGCCACGCGCGGCGCGCCACCCGCGCGGATGGATTGCGCGGCACTGGCAGGGATGGTGCCGATCTCGGCCATGGCGTCGGCTGCCAGAGCCTCGATCTCGAACCAGATGCGATAGCGCGTCTCGGGCGACCAGATTTCGGCCATGGCGGGGCGGGAATAACGGGGAACCATGCTGGCCTCGTGCAATGCGATGGCAGGGGTGTGACGCGTTGGAGGATGAGGATCAAGCGGGCTTGGCCAAACCCCTCGACTCTGTCACATGTGCAACGAATTTGAGCGCAAGCCCTTATGGCTTAACTACGCTTCCTAAGGACGGTGTCATGCCCGAATGGTTTGTACCTTTGATGCAGGTCTTGATGATTGACATTGTCCTTGCCGGGGACAATGCGATCGTGGTTGGCATGGCCGCCGCCGGACTGCCAGCCGACCAGCGCAAGAAGGCCGTCCTTTGGGGCATCGCCGCGGCCACGGTCATGCGCATCGCCTTCGCCAGCATTACCGTTCAATTGCTCGCCATCACCGGTATCACCTTGGCTGGCGGCGTGCTGCTCGCCTGGGTCTGCTGGAAAATGTACCGCGAATTGCGCGATGGCGGGGGCCATGCCCATGAGGGCGACGGGGTCGGTGATGAGACAACCAACCCAGATGGTTCGCCGCGCAAGACCATGCGCCAGGCCATCACCCAGATTCTGATCGCCGACATTTCAATGAGCCTCGACAATGTGCTGGCCGTGGCAGGCGCTGCCAAGGATCATCCTTACGTTCTCATCTTCGGGCTGGCCATCTCGGTCGTGCTCATGGGCGTGGCAGCGACCTTGATCGCCAATCTGTTGAACAAGCATCGCTGGATCGCCTGGGTCGGGCTCCTGGTCATCGTATATGTTGCGGGCAGCATGATCTGGTCGGGGACGAATGAGGTGGCCGGCACTGTGCCGGGGTCCTACGCGTTTTTGCTGCTGCCGCTGGGCTATCTCGCCTTGCCCGGTGTGTTCCCTGCGTGGATTTGGGCGGGGGCCACGCTGCTCCAGGTGGCGGTGTTGGTCGCGCTGTCGGCGCTGATCGTGGAAGCCGTATTGCGGGCGCGGCGGCGCTAGAGCAGATTGCGTTCGCAAGGGCTCCAAATGCTCCAGCCCATTGTCATTCGGGCATCTTTGTCGGCTCAAACGATTCCATTTGGGCGGATGAGGTTCTATCTGTCGCGGCGGTTACCGATCAGGGAAGACACGCGAAGGCGGCGCGTTTAGGGTCCTGGCGATCCAAGTTGAGGACCGCTGCGAACCATCGACTTGTCCGGCTTCGCCCAAAGCTGGGACTGGTTGCTTCTCTCCGAGATTCTCGGCGCGAACCTCATCCTCTCCGGCGACACCGCGGTGCTCATCGCTTTTGCCGCGGCCGGATTGCCGACGGAGCTTCCTGCCAGGGCGATTCTCTTTGGCATGGTCCTGGCCGTGGTGCTGCTCCTGCCGCTTATGGATTCTTCAGAGACCTTCGGCAGAAGGACAAGGATGAAGCCTCGGGCCATGCGGCTGAAGTTGCGCCCAACACCATGGCCATCGCGCTGCGCCGGATCATCATTGCCGATGTCTCGATGAGCCTGGACAATGTCCTTGCCGTGACGGGAGCAGCGAATGGCAATACTCCCATGCTCATCATTGGGCTGGTTGTCTCCATCCTGCTGCTGGGAGTGGCCGCCACGTTGATCGCGCGCGTGTTGGAGGCCTATCCGGTCATCGCCTATATTGGAGTGGCGCTCATTTTTTATATCGGAGTCGAGATGGTTTATGAAGATGTGCATCGCTTCGTCAGTGGTGAAACCAGCCAAGACGAGTCTCGGCAACCTATGCCCCTGATTGGGCTCGGCTGATGCGGGTTCCCGCAAGCCTCACTCTCCTCGCACTGCTGGCCGCCTGCGCGACCGAAAGTGGCGAGCCGGTCGTGGCTCCAGTCCCCGTGGTGTCCGCTCCGGCAACGCTGGCCGAGCGGTTGCCGGCCCAGGCGGGCACCTTCCAGCGTGGCACG
>JBBRVI010000321.1:0-3990 GCA_038247025.1 Acetobacterales bacterium | reverse complement strand
GGCTTGGGCTGTTGGCGGACCGCTTCAACCGGGCGCGCATGGCGGCGCTGGCCATGATGATCTCAGGCAGTTGCGCGCTGCTGATTGGCACCACCTCCGGCTGGTCCCTGACGCTGACGCTTGTGCTCGCGGCGATCTGGGGTGTGACGGTGGTGGCGGATTCGGCGCAGTTCAGCGCCTGTACCTCGCTTTGCGCGCCGCCCGAGCTGGTGGGCACGCTGATGACGTTGCAGACCTGCATGGGCTTCCTGCTGACCGTGCCCGCCATTCAGTTGATGGCTTGGGCCGTGCCCGCTTTGGGTTGGGCGGGGGCCTTCGCCATCCTCGGCATCGGGCCGCTGATTGGTGCGGTGGCGATGTGGCGGTTGGCGCCGCTTCTGCCTCAATCGGTTCCCAGATAGGCCGTCGCGTCGATCTCGACCAGGCATTCGGTCGAGCCCAGGCCGCTCACGATACAGGAGACGCGGTGCGGCGGGTCCTCCGCGAAATTGGTGAAATACACTTCGTTCATCGGCGCCCAGTTCGCTCGGTCTGTCACGTAGACGGTACACTTCACGATGTCCTTCAGCGTGCCGCCTGCCTCCTCGATCAGGATGCGGATGTTGTCTATGGTCTGCTGCGTCTGGGCGCGCACGTCCCCCACGGCGAAGCGTCCCTCGCGGTCCCGCCCGGTGGAGCAGGCGAAGACGAAGCCCCCTGCCTTGGTGGCCTGCGCGAAGGGCAGTGAGGGCTTGTAGAGTTTGTCAGTCGAGATGGCGGTCTTGGGCATGCGGGCCTCCGGCTTTGACGATGCAGGGCTATTGTGGGAGCGTTTCGCTGGCAACTCCATAAGGCGCTCGATGATCCTTCGCCGCACCCTCCTCGCTACGACGCTGGCCACGCCGGCCTCTGCGCAAATTCTGCAAGGTGGGCGGCCGATGCGCTGGGTCGTTCCCTTCCCGCCAGGCGGTGCTGCGGATGCCATCGGGCGCATCTGGGCAGAAGCGTTCAGCGCGCGCACAGGCCAGGCCGTCGTCATCGAGAATCGGGGCGGCGCGAACGGCCTGCTCGGCATTCAGGCGGTCACGCAGGCAGCACCCGACGGCGCCACGCTTGGCATCTTCAACGTCTCCTTTTTCACGGCGCTGCCGCTGATGATGGCGAATCCGCCTTACGACCCCGCGCGGGACCTCGTTCCCATCAGCCGCCTCGTCACTTCGACCGTGCTGTGCTGCATAACGGCAGAGCGTGCCCGCGAGCGCGGCTGGGTGGATTTCCGCGCGCTGATCGAATGGGGCAAGCGCCCGGGGAACCGGATCACCAAGGGCTCGGCCGGCAATGCTGGGCCGGCGCACCTGCTCATCGCGACCATTGCGCGGCGCAGCGGCGCCAATATCGAGCATGTGCCCTATCGCGGCGGCGCTCCCGCCCTGACCGATCTGTTGGCCGGCCAGATAGATATGGTGTTCGACTTCATACCCGCGCTGATCCCGCATATCGCTTCGGGGCGCCTTGTCCCGCTCGCGGTCGGCAGCAACGCGCGCAGCTCACTGATGCCGGATGTGCCGGGCCTGGGCGAGTTCGCGGATCTCGGCATTGGCGATCTTGACCTGCAATCCTGGAATGCACTGACGGCGCCGCGCGGCACGCCGCCCGAAATTCAGCGCGCCATCGCCGCCGGCGTCCTGGCCGGCGCGGAGCATCCTGGGCTGTCTGAGCGCTTGCGGGCCGCAGGCCTGGTTCTCGCCACCAGCGCCGGTTCGGCCGAGACGGCGGCGATGATCGCCGCGGACGCGCCCCGCTGGCGCGAGATGGTGCAGCTTTCCGGGGCGCGCATCGAGTAGCAGAACGGTTCCACTAGCCCGCGTTCTGCGGCGTGATGCCCGCTGCGCGCGCGGCGGCCCCCCATTTCTCCATCTCGGCCTGCATGAAGTCGCGGCTTTGCTCTGCCGTCGTGGTCGTCACCTCGGCACCCAGCGCCTGGTGCCGGGCCAGCACCTCCGGCCGGCGTAGTGCTGCGTGGATCTCGGCCACCAGGCGGGCCTGCACGGGTGCGGGGATATTGGCCGGGCCGAACACCATGCCCCAGGTCGAGGCCTCGAAGCCTGCCAAGTATTCACCCAGCGTCGGCACGTTGGCAAGCTGTGGCGCGCGCGTGGCACCTGTCGTCGCAATCGCCTTGAGCGAGCCGCCCTGGATATGCGGCAGTGCGGCCGGCACCGTATCGAACATGATGTTCACGCGCCCGGCAATGAGGTCAGGGTGAGCCTGGGTGCTGCCACGATAGGGCACGTAGGTAAGCTCGATGCCGGCGCGCTGCGCAAACAGCAGGGGGGCGAGGCGCACTACGCCCGCCGTGCCGGCGAAGGTGAGCTGGCCGGCCGGTTGCCCCTTGGCATGCGCCACGAGTTCCGCCGCCGTATTGGGCGCGAAGGAGGGTGCCGCGCAGACCACCAGGGGCGTGCGCGTCGTCAGGCTGAGAAAGCTGAAGTCCCGCATGGTGTCGAAGGGCAGGCGGAAGAAGGCGGGGTTCACCGCATGGCCGACTGCGGTAAGGCCCAGCACGTGCCCATCGGGGGCGGATTTCGCGACGGCGTCAGTGCCGATGATGCCATCCGCGCCCGGCCGGTTCTCGACCGTCACGGGCTGGCCGAGGGCGGTGGCCATGGGTTCGGCTATCAGGCGGGCGGTGATGTCGGAGACGCCGCCCGGCGTGAAGGGCACGACGATGCGCACCGGCCGGGCCGGGAAAGCCTGGGCGCGGGCGGCGCCGGTTGCAAGAATGAGGGCGGGGGCGGCCAGCAGCGTGGCGCGACGGGTCGTGGTCATGGGCATTCCTCCGGCCGGGTTGGATCCCGGTTCACGGACGACGCTGGGCCATTCCGCCCCCGGCGTAAAGGGAAAGCGACCTGCGCGCGTTGGGAGCTTTGACTTATGGGGCTTTGGCCCTATCTCCCCACACATGACCGAAACGCCACTGCACCTGATCCGCAATTTCTCCATTGTCGCGCATATCGACCACGGGAAATCCACGCTCGCCGACCGGCTGATCCAGTCCACCGGAACCGTGGCCCTGCGCGACATGAAGGAGCAGATGCTCGACAGCATGGATATCGAGCGCGAGCGCGGCATCACCATCAAGGCGCAGACCGTCCGCATCCATTACAAGGCCAATGACGGGCTGACCTACACGCTCAACCTCATGGACACGCCCGGCCATGTGGACTTCGCCTATGAGGTGAGCCGTTCGCTCGCCGCCTGCGAAGGCTCGCTTCTGGTGGTGGACGCCTCGCAGGGGGTCGAGGCGCAGACGTTGGCCAATGTGTATCAGGCGCTGGATGCGGGGCATGAGATCGTCCCCGTGCTGAACAAGATAGACCTGCCCGCCGCCGAGCCGGACCGCATCAAGCAACAGATCGAGGATGTGATCGGCCTTGATGCCGAGAACGCGGTGATGATCTCGGCCAAGACCGGGCTCAACATCGAAGGCGTCTTGGAAGCGATCGTGACCCGCCTGCCGCCGCCCAAGGGCGACGCGTCCAAGACCCTGACCGCCCTGCTGGTGGATAGCTGGTATGACGCTTATCTGGGCGTGGTGGTGCTGGTGCGCGTGCGGGATGGGCGTCTGCGCAAGGGCCAGCGCATCCGCATGATGTCGAATGGCGCCGTCCATACCGTGGAGCAGGTGGGATACTTCACGCCCAAGATGGTTGCCGCCGACAGCCTCGGCCCGGGCGAGATGGGCTTCGTCACCGCCGCCATCAAGACCGTGGCCGACACCAATGTCGGCGATACCCTGACCGATGACCGCAACCCCGCGACCGTCGCGTTGCCCGGCTTCAAGCCCAGCATTCCCGTGGTGTGGTGCGGCCTCTACCCCGTTGATGCCGATGACTTCGAGAAGCTGCGCGAAAGCGTGGGCAAGCTGCGGCTGAACGACAGCAGCTTCCACTACGAGTTGGAGACCTCGGCCGCGCTGGGGCTCGGCTATCGCTGCGGCTTCCTGGGGCT
>JBBRVI010000320.1:0-3991 GCA_038247025.1 Acetobacterales bacterium | reverse complement strand
GGCATCAGCTACGCCGTGCGGCCCCTGCTGCGCGCGGCCATTGTGCTGCTGGGCTTGCAGGTGACGCTGGGCATGCTGGCTTCGCTTGGCGTGGGCGCGCTGGTGCTGGCGGTGCTGGTGGTGGGACTGACGCTGCCCTTCACCATCTGGCTGGGGCGCGTGATGGGCGTGGATTCCACGCTCTCACTGCTGATCGGCACGGGTACGGCGATTTGCGGGGCCTCGGCCATCGTGGCCGCCAACCAGGTGGCGCGCGGGCGCGATGAGGACGTGACCTATGCGCTGGCCGTCATCACTCTATGCGGGACGGTAGCGCTGATCCTGTTTCCCTATCTCGGCGATCTGATGGGGCTTTCGGCCCGCACCTACGGCCTCTGGGCGGGGGCTGCCATCCATGAGGTGGTGCAGGCCGTGGGTGCGGCGGCCGCGGGCGGGGAGGAAGCCTCGCAAAGCGGCACCATCATGAAGCTGGCGCGGGTGTTTCTGCTGGCACCGGCGGTGCTGGCGCTGGGCTGGTGGGTGGCGCGTTCACGCCATGCGGAGGCGGGGAGCGCGAAGGCCCCGGTGCCATGGTTTGCCTTTGGCTTCCTGGCGCTCGTGGTGGTGGGCAGCACGGGGCTGATCCCGGCCTTCATCGTGGATTTTTCGCGCTTCCTCGTGCCGCTTATGCTGGCGGCCTCGGTCGCCGCACTGGGCTTGCAGACGGATCTGCGCGCGCTGCACGCGCGCGGGGCCGCGCCGTTGCTGCTGGGCGTGGCAAGCACCCTGTTCATCACGGTGCTGGCCTTGGTGGGCGTTCTGGTGATCGGCTAACAGGGCGCCGCGTCAAACACCCGCGAGGGCCGCACGAATTCCTCCTGCGCGGCCACGGTGAGAATCTCCCGCGAGCCCGCCTCCGCCGTCATCCGCAGCACGCCAAAGATCGAGGACGCTGCCGAGGACAAGGCCGTGCCCGCATAGCCACCCCGCATCCGGTGCAGCAGGAACAGCGCTGCAATCGCATCGCCCGCGCCATTCACTTGGATGGGCAGAAGCGGCGTTGTCACCCGCCAGAAGCGCCCGCCCTCGGCGGCCAGCATCCCGATATGGCCTGTTGGCATGTCGGGCAGCAAAAGGCTGGTGAGCAATACGCAGCGCGGCCCCATGGCTTGCAGCGCAATGATCGCGGCCTTGGCGGAAGCGAGGTCAGTGACAGCCATTCCCGTCAGCCACTCCAGCTCGAAGCGATTGGGAGTCGCGATATCGGCCAGCGCCATCGCCCGGTCGCGCAGCAATTCGGGAATGCCTGGCCGCACATAGATGCCGCGTCCGTCATCGCCCAGCACGGGGTCGCAGCACCAAAGCGCGCGCGGGTTTGCGGCTTTGACCCGTGCCACAGCGTCCAGCACCGCCTCGCCGATCGCGGCATCGCCGAGATAACCGCTCAGCACCGCATCGCAATTGTGCAGCACACCCCGCTCCTCGATGCCCAGCACACAATCACGCACGAGGTCGGCGCCAAACACCTGGCCGCGCCATGCGCCATAGCCCGTGTGATTGCTGAACTGCACGGTGTTCACCGCCCAGACTTCGGCGCCGAGCCGCTGCAAGGGAAACATCGCCGAGGCATTGCCGACATGCCCGTAGGCGACCCAGGATTGAATCGAGAGAATGTTCATCGCCTCCCAGGATAGGCCGCGATCCGCGCGCTTGCATCCCCGCCCGGCGCAATGCGAGGCTGCGTCATCCGGAGGCCACCCATGCTCAAACAAACCCTCGCCGCACTCCTGCTCATCCCCAGCCTGGCCCTGGCACAAACCTGGCCAGAGCGGCCGGTGCGCATCATCGTCCCCTTCCCGCCCGGGGGCGGAACGGAGGCCGTGGCCCGGCTGGTGGCGGCGCATTACCAGGAGGTATTCGGCCAACCCTTCGTGGTGGAAAGCCGCTCAGGCGCGTCAGGCATGCTGGGCACCGAACAGGCGGCGCGCGCGGCACCCGATGGCTACACGATTTCCATGACGTCCAGCGGCCCGCTCTCCATCCTGCCGCAGATGCTCCAGGCGGGGTACGATCCGCTCCGCAGCTTCGAGCACGTGTTCCTGCCTTCGATCACCCCGCTGGTGATGGTGGTGCCGCTCAGCCGGCCAACCAACACCATGCAGGAATTCGTCGCCTGGGCGGCCACGCGGCGCGGTCAGATCAATTACTGCTCGATCGGCGTGGCATCGCCCTCGCATCTGTCGGGCGAATTATTCGCGCGCGCGATGAATGTGGAGATGACGCATATCCCCCATCGCGGCTCCGGCCCGGCGCTGCTCGACACCATGGCCGGCCATTGCGACGTGTTGTTTGACAGCTCCTCCTCCTCAGGCCCGCATATTCGCGGCGGGCGGCTGAAGGCATTGGGCATCACCACGCCCGCGCGCCATCCTTCCTGGCCCGATCTGCCGACCATGGCCGAGCAAGGTGCCACGGGCTACTCGACGCAGACATGGTCCGGCCTGGTCGCTCCCGCCGGGACGCCCGCCGCCATCATTCAGCGCCTGAATACCGAGGGCCGTCGCTTTGCCAGCAGCGCGCGTGAGCGTGAGCGGATCGTCAGTCAGGGCGGCGTGGTGATGGACCTCTCGCCCACACAGTTCCGCGAATTCCTCCAGACCGAAATCGCGGCCTGGGGCGAGGTGATCCGCGCGGGGAATATCCGCGCGGAGTAGGCCCGCGCCGACTACCCGGGGCGCCTGCCGCGCGCGCCATTCTCGCGCTCCACCTGATGGCCGGCGGCCAGCACCAGACCATCCTGCCAGGGCTTGCCAATGATCTGCGCCGCGACGGGCAACCCGCCCTCGCCAAAGCCGGTGCAGATGGACAGTGCCGGCCAGCCCAGCAGGTTGAAGGCGATGGTGAAGTTGGGCTTCTCCAGGCTCATCCATTTCGGCACCTCGCGGATTCTGGGCGCCTCGCTGAGGGCCGCCGCCGTCAGCAGCAGATCCACATCGGCGCTGGCGGCGAAGCTGCGTGCGATCAATTCGCGCCGCTTGCGCTGCGCCTGGATATAGTCGCCGGCGGAAAGCAGCCCGCCCAGTGCCAGGCGCGCGCGCAGGAACTCGCCGTATTTCAGCGGGCGCGAGCGCATCCATTCCTCATGCACCGCCCAGGCCTCGGCGGAGAGCGTCACCCAGCCGGCGGCGTTGAACTCCTGCAGGGAGGGAAGCGTGACATCCATCACCGTGGCGCCCAGCTTGCGCAGGATTTCGGCGGTTTCCTCGATGCCCTTCAACGTTGCGGGACTGACCTGCGCATCCGTCTCATGCATGTGCCGGATCAGGCCAACGCGCCGGCCGCGCAAATCCTGGTTCACATCGAACCTGGGTGCCGCGCGATCCGCGCTGCCCGGATCATTCGGGTCATGGCCGGCCATGGCTTCGAGAAGGATGGCGCAATCCTCGCTGGTCCAGGCCATGGGGCCGGCGTGATCGAGCGTCTGGGCCAGCGGGAGAATGCCGGTGCGCGGGCAAAGCCCATAGGTCGGCTTGATGCCGGCAATGCCGCACAGTGCCGCAGGTCCGCGAATGGAACCGCCCGTGTCCGAGCCCGTGCCGCCCAGGATCAACCCTGCCGCCACGGCAGCGCCGGTGCCCGAGGAGGAGCCAGAGGTGAAGCGCTCCGTATCCCAGGGGTTGCGCGCGGGTGGCCAGGGCAGGTCGAAGCTTGGGCCACCGAAAGCGAATTCATGCGTGGCAAGCTTGCCCAGCAGCACCACACCCGCTTCGCGCCACTTCGCCACGGTCACCGCATCCTCGGTGGGCACATGGTCCAGCAGTTGCGCGGAGTGCGCCGTGGTTCGGATCCCCGCTGTCGAATAGATGTCCTTGTGGCCGATGGGGATGCCGTCGAGTGGCCCCTTCAAAGTGCCGACCATCTGGCGCGCCTCGGCGGCCTTGGCATCGGCCATCGCGCGCTCGGGCGTCTGCAGGATGAAGGCGTGGAGCGATGGGTTTTTCTCCGCGATGCG
>JBBRVI010000319.1:0-4004 GCA_038247025.1 Acetobacterales bacterium | reverse complement strand
GGCTTGGCCGCTGCGTCGCCCCCACGGGAGCGCTGACAGCCTGGGCCAGAGGAATTCCATTGCGGGAAGCCACCACCGGCCCCCGCGCCCAGCACAATGGCGCGCAACATGTTGAAAAGGCCCGGATCGGCAGCCCGGGCCGTAGCCTCAGCCGATCTCGGCGCAGGCGTAGCTGTTGATTTCGAGCGCGAGAGAGACTTCGATAAGGCGCGGGGTCTTCCAAGCCATGGAAACATTCCTTCTCATGTTGGCCGGCATCGCGCCGGCAGGATGAACATGGAGGTAGATGCCCCGCCCATCAAGTCTCGGGGTCAAGCGGCCTTAACCAATTCGACCGCCCGCATGGCCAGCCCCACGCCGCCGGCCTCGCGCCGGACAACGCGCATGAGCCGATCCACCCGGCCGGGGACGCAGAGCGTGACCTCCTCGCCGCGCACCGCCTCGGTCGTCTCGAAGAACGCCGCGTTGGGCGCACTATTGGTGATGCGGCCCTGGAGCACACCGCCGGCTGTGACCAGCCGCGCCTGAAGATCGGCTGGGATGCGCAGCTCCGAAAGGCGATCCAACTCGGTGAAACGCCCGCGGACCATGGCAACCAGCGATCCGCGCAGCGCCTCCACCTCGCCCGAAACCCCGCCCGCTTCGGCCGAGAGCGCCTCAGCGCGCCCATCCGCAGCCGCCGCCTGTCCGGTGATGACTTGCATGCGATCGGCCAATGCGCGCGCCTGCCCGTGGCCGGCGAGGACCGCTTCGGATAGACCGATGGTTGTGTTCGATTGCCGCTCCGCCGCGTCGGCGACGCGCGTGTTCACCGCGCTCAATTCGTCAACGCCCGCCTGGATGCCCCGCAAGGCCGTCATCGCCTGGGCCGCCCCTTCGGTCAGGGCCTTGATACGCGTGGAGATTTCAGCGGTGCTGCGCGCCGTCTGGGAGGCCAGCGCCTTCACCTCGCCCGCGACGACGGCGAAGCCCTTGCCAGCCTCGCCAGCGCGCGCTGCCTCGATCGTGGCGTTGAGTGCGAGGAGGTTGGTGCGGCTCGCGATGTCACCGATCAGGCGCGACACCTCGCCGATCTGCGCCACGGTGGCGTCCAGCGCCTGGAAGGCCTCGCGCGCTTCCTCGGCGCGCTGCACGGCCTGTGCCGTGCTTTGGCCCGCCTGGCGCATCTGGCGGGTGATGTCCTCGGCGGCTGCACCCATCTCACGGCCGCCCTCCGCCGCCTCGACCAACCGCTCGGCCGTGGTGCCCGCCGTCTGCGTTGCCTCGGCGGTTTCACGTGCGATGGCGGCCATGCTGGCGCGCATTTCCAGGCAAAGCCGGCCCAGTTCCGCGGTCCGTTCCTGCACGGTGGTCAACACGCGCGCGCTCTCTGCCTCGATCATTTCGGCCATTTCGCGCAGCGTGGCCGCGCGCGCCGCTTCGGCCTGCCCGCGCAAGCCCTCCTGCTCATGTTCCATGCGACGATTGGCCTGGGCCGTTTGCTGGAAATGTCCGGTCGCGGTCAGCAGCCCGGCAATCTCGTCCCGGCCGCTGGCCATGGGGAGGACTGCGTCCAGCTCCCCCTCGGAAAGCCGCCGGATTGCCCCCATCGCCCCACGCAGGGGGCGCGAAATGCGCCACTCGACGTAAGCGAGGCCCAGGGTGATCACGCCAAGCCCGGCCAACAGAAGCGCCATCAGCACCAGCGCGCTCGTCCAGGCCCGGGCGGCCGAGGCAGCGAAGGCGGCCTCCAATTCGCCGGAGACAGAGGTCTGCGCCGCCAGCAGGGCGTCAATGCCCTCGCTCGACGCGGCAAACCAGGCGGCCGCTTGCATGGGCGAGGGCTGGCCTTGCGAGAGTGCGGCGATCACCGGCATCCGTTGTGCGCCAAAGCGCGTGAAATACGCCTCGATCCCCGCGCGCAGTGCCGCCTGCGACGCGCGCGGCCCGGTGGCATCCAGCCGGCCGCGCATGGCCTCGATCCGTCCGCGCAAGACGCCGAGTGCGAGGATCTGCGGTGGCGTCAGAGGCTGACCCGCGGCGATCAGCCCATTGACCAAGCCGCGCTCGCGCCCGGCATATTCGGCCAATTCCGCCAGCGCATCGCGCAGTGCCACGTGCCCGCCCATGTCATCGCGTGCGATGCGCGTCTCGGCGGCACGGCGCAGGGCGGTCAGGGCTTCGATCTGCGCCGAGGCTACGGCGAACCAGGCGACTGGCGGCGCGGCACTGCCCCGGATGGCGGCATCCGCCTCGCGCCGCGCAGCCTCCAGCCGGGCATGGGCTTCGCGCCAGGCGTCGAGCGGCACATCAAGCCGGGGGATCACCCCGGCCAGGGCAGCCTCGCCAGCTTCGCGCCGGGTGAGGGCGCGGTCGAGTGCGGCCTGGGTTTGGCCACTCTGGGTTTGGCTACTCTGGTTGCGTTGGGCAGTGGCGCCATTGATCTCGCCGCGCTCCACCGCGAAATGCCCGGCCGCATCGGCCAGCTGGCGGGCATCCTGGCTCACGCCGCGGCGCGTCTCGGCCAGCGCCGCCTCGCCCCAGGCCCGCCAGGCGCCGTGACCAAGCATGGTAGCAAGGCCGAGGCCCAGACAGCCGATGATCAGGAGCAATCTGGAGCGCAGAGTCATGAGATTTCCTTCGCAAGGTCCGGCGTTTTCGCATTACGGCCGTGAACAATTTCTGAAGGCTGGATTGCTGGACGTGGCGAAGTGCAGGACGTAAAGCCCTTGCTTCGTGTCATGGAGTGCGGAAAATGGCCTATAAAGTCGCAGTTGTGGGTGCCACCGGCGCGGTAGGGCGTGAAATCCTGAAGCTGCTCGCCGAGCGGGACTTCCCAGCCAGCGAGGTCGTCGCCCTCGCCTCGCCGCGTTCCACCGGCCAGAATGTCAGCTTCGGCGACAAGACCGTGCTCAAGATCAAGAATTTGGAGACGTTTGACTTCACGGGGATGGATATTGCCCTGTTCAGCCCCGGTGCGGCCATCTCGGCCGTCCACGCCCCGCGCGCCGTGACCCAGGGCTGTGTCGTGATTGACAACACCAGCCAGTTCCGCATGGAGCCCGATGTTCCACTGGTGGTGCCCGAGGTGAACCCCCATGCCCTTCAGCGCTTCCGCAAGCGCGGCATCATCGCCAACCCCAATTGCAGCACCATCCAGATGGTGGTGGCGCTCAAGCCCCTGCATGATCTGGCGCGCATCAAACGGGTGGTGGTCTCGACCTACCAATCCGTCTCGGGCGCGGGCAAGGAGGGCATGGACGAGTTGTTCAACCAGACCAAGGGTAGCTTCGTGCATGACATGCCCACGGTGGAGCAATTCACCAAGCCTATCGCCTTCAACGTCATCCCGCATATCGACAAGTTCATGGATGATGGCAGCACGAAGGAGGAGTGGAAAATGGCGGTCGAGACGCGCAAGATCCTTGACCCCGATATCCAGGTTTTCGCCACCTGCGTGCGCGTTCCCGTCTTCATCGGCCATGCCGAGGCCGTGTTTGTCGAGTTTGAGAACCCCATCACGGTGGCGCAGGCTACGGCCGCGCTGAAGAAGGCGCCGGGCGTTTCCGTCTTCGACAAGCGCGAGGATGCCGGGTACATGACGCCGCTTGATGTGGCGGGCGAGGATGATGTCTTTGTCTCGCGGCTGCGCAAGGACCCGACCGTGCCGCATGGGCTCGCCTTCTGGTGCGTTTCCGACAATCTGCGGAAAGGTGCGGCGTTGAACGCCATCCAGATCGCCGAGGAAATGCACCGCCAGGGGTTGTTGGTGCGCCAACCGGCCTGAGGGGCCGCCCTTCCACACAAGGACCCGCCCCGATGAGCGCTGCCTATGAAACCTTCCGTGACCTGCATCGCAGCATCTTCGTCATGCCCAACCCCTGGGATGGCGCCTCCAGCGTGATCCTGGCGCGCGAGGGGTTTTCGGCGCTGGCCTCCACCTCCGCCGGCCTCGCCTTCGGCATGGGTCTGCCCGATTGCGCGGCAGCCCTCGGCCGCGACCTTTCCGTACAGCATGCGGCCAT
>JBBRVI010000318.1:0-4016 GCA_038247025.1 Acetobacterales bacterium | reverse complement strand
GCGATGGCGGAGGAGGGGCGCAAGGCCGATCCTCGCGGCAGCTTCTCGCTCAGCTATGACAATGACCTCTTCGCCGGCACCGACCGCTATTACACGAGCGGCATCCAGTTCGACTGGCGCTCCGCCTCCGAGAACCCGCCTCCCTGGCTCGCCTGGCTGGTCAGCCGCCCAAGCTTCCTCTTCCCGGAGGGCGGCACGCCGCGCTGGGGCCTCTCGGCAGGGCAGAACATCTACACCCCGGGCGATACGGAGCGGCGCAATCCCGACCCTCGGGACCGGCCTTATGCCGGCTGGCTCTTTGGGGGTGTCTCGCTGGTCTCCTCCACGCCGACTGCATCGGGCAGCCTGGAGCTGCAAATGGGCGTGGTCGGCCCCTCCGCACTTGGGCGCCAGGCGCAGAATGGCGTGCACAACCTGCGCAACCTGCCACGCGCCAATGGCTGGGATTATCAGCTGAAGGACGAGTTCGGCGTCAACCTCATCCTCGCGCGGCAATGGCGCTGGAACCAGGAGATCGGCCAGGGGGGGCTTTCGGTGGGCGTGGTGCCGGCGGTGACGGCCAGCCTGGGCAATGTCCACCTCTATGCGAGCGCCGGGGTGGTGCTGCGCCTGGGCAATAATCTGGCTGCCGATTTCGGGCCGCCCCGCAACCGGCCGGCGATTTCGGGATCGGCCTTCTTCGAGCCTGGCGAGGGCCTGGGCTGGTACATCTTTGCGGGAATCGAAGGCCGCGCGGTAGGGCGCAACATCTTCCTCGACGGGAATAGCTGGCACGGGAGCCGCAGCGTTCAGCGAATTCCGGGCGTGGCGGATGCGAGCATCGGTGGTGTGGTCATGTATGGCCGCGCCCGGCTGACGGCGAGCTATACGCTGCGCAGCCGCGAATTCACGAACCAGATTGAGGCGGCGCAATACGGCTCCCTCAGCCTTTCGGTCCGGTTCTGAGCTTCAGCTTGGCCGCGTGATGGTCTGCAAGACGTCGAACCCCTCGAAGCTCGGCGGGCCGAGCGTCATGGTTTTGCTGCTGCCGGCGCCTGAATGGGCTTGGCGGAATTGTTGCGAGCGCGTCCATTCCTCGAAATCCGCGCGGGAGGCCCAGAGCGTCGAGGAGCTGTAGAGGACGTGGTCCTCGGCCTGTGGCCCGCGCAAAAGCTGGAAGCTGACGAAACCGGGAAGTTCATGCAGCCGGCTCTCGCGGGTGAGCCAGACTCGTTCGAATTCCGCGGCATGTTCGACAATGACGCGGAAACGATTGGCGGCGACGAACATGGCGTTGGCATCCCGGTGTGAGGCCGGGATGATGCCACGTTCGCGCGTCGCGGGAAGGGGCTCAGCGCGTGGTGCGCGCCTGGGCTACGCGGATCGGTTGGGGGGCGCTGGCCTGTCTCGTGCGGTTGGCGCTGCGCTGTGCGGTGCGGACGGACTGGCCAGCGGTGCTGCGTCGGGCTGCTCTGGTGCGCTGCGCCGTGGTCGTCCGAGGGCCCACAGACCCGCCGCCGCGATAGGAAACCGGGCGGATCATGTCATCCGACGCATAGGCCAAGCCTGTATTGACCAGGCCTGTGTCGGCCGGGCCTGTGTGGGCGAGGCCTGTGTGGGCGAGGCCTGTGTGGGCGACGCCTGTGTGGGCGGGGCGATTGTGAATAAAGCCGAAGGTCGGATATTCCCGGCCGAAATTCTCGGAGGTCCAGCCCACTTGGACGCGCACGCGGGTCCAGGAATTGTCGTCCGAGACGTCCATCACCTTCACGTTGCGCATCACGGTGCCACGCCGAATGCCTGGGCCGCCCCAGTTGGCGTGGTCAATCTCGATCATGCGGCCATTGAGCACGCGCGAAACAACCGCGACATGTCCTGAACTCATCGAGCCTGAGCCCGGCCAGGCCAGTACTGAACCTGTCTGCGGACGCTGGCCGCGGGCGTAACGTCCGGCGGCATTGTGCCACCAATCGCGCCCGTTGCCGGAAATGGCCATGCCGGTGACGGAGCGCGCATAGGGTACGCAGGTGAGGCCTCCCGACGAGCTGCCTGCACTGGTACCGCGCGGGCGGGCCTGCCGCTGGGCCTGCGAGGAAGTGTTGCGTTGTTGCGCCGAAGACCGCACCTCGGATCTTGTGTCTCCCCGGGAGGCTTGGGCAGGCGGCGCAAAGGGCACAGCTGCGAGCATGACACACATGGACCACTGGGCGAGCTTGAAGCGCATACAGTGCTTCTCCTGGACAACGGGGTTCCGACGAAGGCCGGGACCGATCTCGTTTGGGTATCGGCGGTGGTTGCCTGCCGCAACCCAACAAAGCGATACACGGCGTAACCTGCCGTGATTCGCTCATTACCCTGGCGTAAACCATCGCCAAATAGGATCACGGTCCTGTCAAAAAGTGCGCCGAACATGGGCGCCACAGTGTTGCGCCAGAAATGCAACACCCCAGACGATCAATGCTGCGCCGCAATTACGAGACTCCCTGTCATGGATGCCAATCATGGGCGCACGATAACGGCATTAAAAACGCGCCAGATGGATCCATCTGGCGCGTTCTTCTGCGTTTACGGAGACCCTTCTCCGGGTGTGGAAAAGATTACTTGCAGGCGGTGATCATGATTTCGACGAGATGGCGCGGATCGGCCATATTGGCTTGCACGCAGGCGCGTGCCGGACGGCCCGCATCGCCCAGCCACTCGACCCAGATCTTGTTCATCGCGTCACGGTCGCGGATATCCTTCACCCAGATCTGGGCCTGGAGCAGGCGCGTGGTGTCCGTACCATTGGCTTCCAGCAGCGCGTCAATCTTGGCGACGACCTGACGGGTCTGGCCGGTGATGTCCTGGCTGAGATCATCGGCCGTGATGCCGGCAAGGTACACAAAGTTATGGTATTCGACGGCGCTGCTCAGAATCTGGTTGCTGCCGGTACGGTTGATCTTGCTCATCGCGGGCGTTGCTCCTCTGGGGTGGGTTATGGGTTGGAACTGGGCCCAGACTTAACGCAGGCGGAAGCCAGGCGGAAGCCAGGCGGAAGTCACGCGCAAGCCAGCCACCCCTTGCCGAGCGATCACCACCCTTTGACGCTCAGCGGCAACAATTTTGACGAACCGCCGCCCTCGGGCCGGCGCACCATAGGTTCAGCCAGGCACCGCATAGGCGCTGCCGGAAGCCGCGGCACCGATCATGCTCTCAAAAACGGCCACTCCGTGGATCGCCTCATCCACCGGCAAAGGATAGGCGGGTCCGCCGGCAACGGCTGCGGCGAAGGCCTCAAGCTCGGCATGTTCGATATCAGTCACGGGGTAGTCGCGCGTCCATTCCTTCCCGTCGCGGCAACGGAAGAACAGCGTCTCGTGCCCGCGCAATTCCAGAAGGCCCTCCGTGCCAAACAGCGCGCAGCGCCAGTAGCGCGGCGCCTGCGCGAGGGTGGCGAAGATGCAGCTCGCGCCGTTGGCGAGCGTGGCCAGCATCGCCGTCGTGTCGTCAATCGTGGTGCTGACCTTGGCGTGGCTGAGCACGCGCACATCACGGAACTTGCCGGCCAGGTGGATGATCATGTCCACCATGTGGATGCCCATGCCACCCATGCCGCCCAGCGGGCTTTCCGAACGGTCGGCGCGCCACATGCCCTCCTTGTAGGCGGCGGCGCCGGGGCCGCTGAACTGGCCCTCCACATGCAGCAACGTGCCGATCCCGCCATCCGTGATGATCGTCTTCATCTCGGCCACGGCCGGCAGGAAACGGCGGTTGTGGCCCAGCGCCAGCACCACCCCGGCCCGCGCGCAGGCCGCGACCGAGGCCTCGGCGCTGGCCTTGCTCAGCGTGAAGGGCTTCTCGACGAACACATGCTTGCCAGCGGCTGCGGCGGCGATCACCTGTTCGGCATGGATGCCGTGCGGCGAGGCGAGTTCCACGGCCTGCACATCGGGGTCGGCCAGGACTTCGGCATAGGTGGCGTACAGGCGGATGCCCTTCTCCGCCGCGTAGTCGCGCGCCTTTTCAAGCCGGCCGGTTGTGCCGGCCACAAAGCGAAT
>JBBRVI010000317.1:0-4020 GCA_038247025.1 Acetobacterales bacterium | reverse complement strand
CGCAACCAGCCCCCGTCGGATCGGCCGAGCGTCAGCTGGGGCGTGAATTTGCCGGGCAACGCAAGGCGCTTGTGATTGCGGGGCCGACCGCCTCCGGTAAATCCGCACTGGCCCTGATGCTGGCTGAGCACTTCGGCGGCAACGTCATCAATGCTGACGCGATGCAGTGTTACCGCGAGCTGCGCATCGTGACGGCGCGCCCCTCGCTGGCTGAGGAGGCGCGCGCGCCGCATGCGCTCTATGGGGTGCTGCCGGCCGCGCAGGCGGGTTCGGTCGCCTGGTGGCGCGAGCAGGCGCTGGAGGCCATGGCGGCCAGCGCGCTGCCCATTCTCTGTGGCGGGACAGGGATGTATCTGCGCGCGTTGACGCGTGGCCTCTCCGCCCTGCCCGAAGTGCCGGAAGAAGCGCGCGCCGAATCCCGCGCCGTGCTGGCGGAATTGGGGGCTGAGCGCATGCACGCAAAGCTGCATCCCGAGGATGCGGCGATACTGCGCCCCTCCGACAGCCAGCGCATCGCGCGCGCTTACGAGATCTGGCGCGGCACGGGGCAAAGTCTTGCCGAATGGCACCGCATGGCACCCTTGATGCCACCGGCCCCCTATGATTTCCGCGTGATCCTGTTGACCCCGCAGCGCGAGGAGCTGCACCCGGCCATCATTGCGCGTTGGGCCGCGATGCGAGCCGAAGGCGCGATGGAGGAGGTGGTCGCGCTCATGGCACAGGGCCTCGATCCTGCCTTGCCGGCGATGCGCGCCCATGGCGTGCCCGAACTTGCCGCTGAATGGCGCGGCAAGATCACTCGCGCCGAGGCGGATCGCCGCGCGATTGCCGGCACCTGGACCTATACGCGTCGGCAGGCGACTTGGTTTCGGCATCAGGAACTGGCTGCCCCGCTTACAACGCATAGGATCAATGCGCGAATTACGTGCTTTGCGCAATTTTCGGAAAGAAACTTCCCGGATATCTTCGCATTTCTTCATAGGCCGGTTGACGCGGTGCAGCACGCCCCCTAATCCGACCACGCCAGAACACGAGAGAACCAATGTCCCTGACCGCAGAACCCGCTGCCGATACCAAGCCAATGACCGGCGCCGAAGTCGTTCTTCGCGCGCTCAGGGACCAGGGCGTGGATGTCATTTTCGGCTATCCGGGCGGTGCGGTCCTGCCGATCTATGACGCGCTGTTCCAGCAGAACTCCATCCGCCACATTTTGGTTCGCCATGAGCAGGCGGCAGTGCATGCGGCCGAGGGCTATGCGCGCTCCACCGGCAAAGTGGGTGTGGTGCTGGTGACCTCCGGCCCAGGCGCGACCAATGCTGTGACGGGCCTGGTGGATGCGCTGATGGACAGCATCCCCGTCGTTTGCCTCACCGGCCAGGTGCCCACGCATCTCATCGGCAACGACGCCTTCCAGGAGGCGGACACCACCGGCATCACGCGCCCGGCAACCAAGCACAATTACCTGGTCAAGCGCAGCGAGGACCTCGCGCGCGTGATGCATGACGCCTTCTATGTCGCGCGCAGCGGCCGCCCGGGGCCAGTGGTGGTGGACCTCCCCAAGGATATCCTCATCAAGCCGGCGCCCTATGTGGATGCGCCGGCGGTGGGCGTGCCGCATCGCAGCTATCGCCCGGTCACGCAGCCCGACATGGCCCGGATCCAGGAAGCGGTGCGCCTGCTCAAGCGCAGCGAGCGGCCGGTGATCTATGCCGGCGGTGGCGTGATCAATTCCGGCCCCGAAGCATCGCGCCTGCTCGGCGAATTCGTGCGGCTCACGGGCATGCCCTGCACCAACACGCTGATGGGCCTGGGCGCCTTCCCGGCGAGCGATCCGCTGTTCCTGGGCATGCTGGGCATGCACGGGACCTACCAGGCAAACCTGGCCATGCATGGCTGTGATGTCATGTTCAATATTGGTGCGCGCTTCGATGACCGCATCACCGGGCGGTTGGATGCCTTCAGCCCGGGCTCGAAGAAGATCCATGCGGATATTGATCCCTCCTCGATCAACAAGAATGTGCGCGTGGATGTGCCCATCGTGGGCGATGCCGGTGCCGTGCTGGCCGCGATAATCGAATGCTGGAATTCCGACCCGACGCCGGTGGCCAAGGATGCGCAACTCGCCTGGTGGCGGCAGATCGACCAGTGGCGCAAGCGCGACTGCCTCGCCTATGTCCAGCAGGGGCCGATCATCAAGCCACAGCACGCTGTGAAGCGGCTGTTCGAGATCACGCAGGAGTTGGGGCGCGAGACCTTCATCTCCACCGAAGTGGGCCAGCACCAGATGTGGGCCGCGCAGTATTTCGGCTTCGACAAGCCCAATCGCTGGATGACCTCGGGCGGGCTTGGCACCATGGGCTACGGGCTGCCGGCCGCGATGGGCGTGCAGATCGCCCACCCCGCCGCGCTTTGCATAGATATCGCGGGTGAGGCTTCGATCCTGATGAATATCCAAGAGATGGGCACGCTCGCGCAGTATCGCCTGCCGGTGAAGGTCTTCATTCTCAACAACGAATATATGGGCATGGTGCGCCAGTGGCAGGAACTGCTGCACGGCAGCCGCTACTCGGAAAGCTACTCCGAGTCGCTGCCCGATTTCGTGAAGCTGGCCGAGGCGTTTCACGCGCGCGGGCTGCGCGCCCAGACGGCCGATCAACTGGATGACGTGATCCGCGAGATGATCGCGCATCCCGGGCCGGTGATTGCCGATATCTGCGTGGCGAAGGATGAGAACTGCTACCCGATGATCCCTTCGGGTGCCGCGCATAACGACATGATCATGGGGCCGAGCGAGGCGAAATATGCCGCCGCGGTGACCGACGAAGGCAAGGTGTTGGTGTAGTGTCGGATACCAGAATCCGCACGGCAACCATCGCCGTGCTTGTGGAAAACGAGTCGGGCGTGCTGGCCCGCGTGATCGGGCTGTTTGCCGGGCGCGGCTACAATATTGACAGCCTGACCGTGGCGCCGGTGGATGATGAGGGGCGACTCTCTCGCATCACCATCGTCACCTCTGGCACCGAGATGGTGATTGATCAGATCAAGGCGCAGCTGGATCGGCTGGTGCCAGTGCATCGCGTGCAGGATCTGACGCTGGAAGGCCCGTATCTGAAGCGCGAATTGGCGCTGATCAAGGTGGTGGGACAGGGTGACCAACGCGTTGAGGCGCTGCGCCTTGCCGATGCTTTCCGCGCGCGCGTCGTGGATGCGACGACGGAGAGCTTCGTCTTTGAGATGACCGGCAATGGGGAGAAGATCGACGCCTTCTGTGCGCTGATGCGCCCGCTCGGCCTCAAGGAAGTTTGCCGGACGGGTGCCGTTGCCATTGCGCGCGGCACCGTGCACATGGCCGCGTAAGTCATGCACTATCTTTTCGCGATCGTTGGTGTTGCGACTTTGAGCGGGTCACTTACCGTTCACGCGCAGCGTTCGCCGGAGGCATCAGTTGAGATGCGTGCTACGTTTTGTACCTCTGTCCGAGATGAGATCGACACAGCGATATCGCTGGCGAATATTTCGTTCGCCGTGCGAAATCAGCTAGTTCAAGAGGTTTCTAGATCTCGAAATGAGTCGCCTACGTTCGAGGCACGAGGCCGTCAAATATTAGAACAAATTGATCGTTCCGCGCAGCGGATTGCACATCTAACAACTGTGTACGCCAACCTGAACTGCGAGAGCATTTTAGCTCAACGACGCTAGGCGCGATTGCCTAACACAACCATTACTAGGAAAGGTTAAACTATGCGCGTCTATTACGATCGTGATGCCGATGTGAACCTGATCAAGGCGAAGAAAGTCGCCGTGATCGGCTTCGGCTCCCAGGGCCATGCCCATGCCATGAACATGCGCGACAGCGGGGTGAAGGATGTCGTCATCGGTCTGCGTCCCGGCGGTTCGTGGAAGAAGGCGGAGGCCGCCGGCTTCAAGGTGATGTCGCCTGCGGACGCGGCCAAATGGGCCGATGTCGTCATGGTGCTCACGCCCGACGAACTCCAGGGCGACCTCTACCGTGACCAGCTG
>JBBRVI010000316.1:0-4041 GCA_038247025.1 Acetobacterales bacterium | reverse complement strand
GTTCGAGCCCGGAACGCCGGTCGAGGGCGCCAATCTCATGCACGGGGAACGACCCCCAAGCACTCTGCGGCGACCCTCTCCCAGCTACCGACGCACCACCTTAGCCAGGAGATGCGGCGATGAGTGGAGGAGTTACAAGCATCCGCGAGACTGCCATCGCCGCGCTGCACAGCCGGCTGGTTACGTCGCTGGCGACCAGGAACCCGGCGCCGATTGTGCTGCGCGGCGAAACCATCCCGCAGCGCATCCCCGCCGGCGGTCTGATCGTCGTCCGCGACGGCGAGACGGTGGAGGAAACGCCGATCCTCTCGCCGCTGGCCTGGCAGATTGAGCACCGCGCCGAGGTCGAGATCACCGTGGCCGGCGCCACGCCCAGTGCGCGCAACACGCTGCTCGACGCGCTGCTGGTGGACATCGCCGCGGCGATTGCGGGAAACCGCACTCTTGGTGGCGCCGTCGAATGGGCACAGACCGGCAGCGCGCCCTTCGAGGATGTCGAGTTCGAAGGCGCCGCAGCAGCACGCGCCGCAGTCATCCCCGTCACCCTCTGGTTCACCGTCACCCTCTGGTTCACCGTCGTCGGCTCGCCGCTGGCGTGAAGTACCAATGTTCAGTCCAACATAAATGGCTCGTAATGTTTTATTATGCCGGCCATGCAGCCTTCGCCATGCTCTTCCTCTACCCCTGACTTCACCCAAGCGGTCGCTTCCGGGCCGAGGGCTTTTGCGGGCAGTGCTTCGCGCAGCCAGTCAGTTGGTCCCGCAAAGACTGCGAAGTCCCCATCATTCGCGTGGACGGCAAAGCTCAGGTCCCGCGCGAAAAGCATATGAAAGAATGGGTAATGCGACCCAAAAAAGTAGGCAATTGGTTCGGCCGTGCTCGGAATCTGCCAAACGGCTGATACCCGCACGTCGCCGGGCTGGACAACAGTCCCGAGGAGAGTTCGATGGCCGCGCGTGGACGCCGCTGCCGCTAAGCGGTCAACACCTTCCTCTTTCCTAATATCGTGATGACCTACCAGCTGAACGCGCCATCCCTTGTCGCCCAGCCAGTTATTGGATAGCCGCGTTCGATTGCGGCCGTTAGTGGTTACGTATTTCTCCAAAACCGTCCACGCTTGGTTCTGAAGTGCGATTTGTTCGGTTGGCGTGCCCGCCCGAGGCATGTCATGGCGCGTCGGGAATATCATTGCACTGCGCGGCTCAAGCATGGATTTCTCTTTCATTGCTTTCACTCTTACCTCCCAACTGGATAGCGGAACTTGTCTGTGGCCGTGAATCCGCCTCGGAACGGCTCCTGAATTTCGAGCGTCGCTACGCCGTTGCTTCCCGGCGACGTGCTGGGCCTCAGCACAGCTTGCCTTCCATCCTCAAGACGATGCAGCGTCACACCGTCGCCCAGATCATCTGGCATGCCTCTCGGCCGCAACTGCTGGAGATCGCGCGACCGCCCTGCCTCTCCTCCTGGACGGTCCCATTGGTCGATATCGCCGCGCAAACGCCTATCCCAGCGCGAGGTCGGATCGCTTCGAAGATCCTGTACGTTGTCATTCCCGCCTCCATCCGCGCGCCTTTGACGTGGCGCAGGCCCGGGTTTGGAAGGTCCCGATGACCCTCGATCGGGAGCGCGCACAGGGCCGCGCCCAAATCTGGACCACCAGTTTGCAAGGCTAACGGAAGGGTCCGCACCGCGCCCGGCATCGCCTTCGCCGCGATTGCCGTCGTCAGATGCCGCACTGCCTCCATGACGAGGCGGGGCGCCACGCCAATGGGCAGCAACCTGATGGCCATCCCTAACGTAGGCCTGCACCCAAACAGCCGAACGCGCATCGCTGTCACGCGGGTACAGGCCCTGCCAGCCTCTCGTAACCCAACCGCTAAACGCCTCACGCTCCGGCTGACCGCTGCGCCAGTAGCGCGGATCGCGCATTGCGCTCCGGAGATCCTGCTCTGTGATTTTGACCGGGTCAGGCATCGCGCTCTCCACAGAGGTAGGTTTTTATACTCAGAATAATATAGGAACAAAGTCCACTAAAAATACACGCTGTGAGCGCGGCAATCCCCGTCACCCTCTGGTTCACCGTTGCCGGCTCGCCGCTGGCCTGATCCCCCTCCAGGAGAAATCCCATGCCCCGTGCCATCGGCGCCAATTGCCGTCTGCTGACCTTCCCGGAATCCACCTACGGCACCGCGCCAGGCGGGAACTGGCGACGCATGCCGTTCCTGTCCTGCGACCTGGGCGCTGAGCAGCCACTGCTCGATGCCGACTTCATCGGCGTCGGCAGCAACCGCGATCCCGCCGCACCCTTCCTTGACACGGTGACGGTCGCTGGCCAGGCGGTGGTGCCGGTCGATCTGATCAACATCGGGCACTGGCTGCGACTGCTGCTCGGTGCCCCCACCACCACTGGCACGACGAACTTCATCCACACCTTCGCCTCGGGCGCGGCCTCGCTGCCGAGCAACGCGATGGAGATCGGCTATCCCGACGTGCCATCCTTCGACGTCTGCACAGGCGTGCGCGCTGACACGCTTGAGATGGACTTCACGCCCACCGGCGCGGCGACCGCGACCTTCGGGCTGCTCGGCCAGGGATCCGCACGCACCGGCACCACGTCAGGCGGCACGCCGACCAGCGCGGCCTACACGGCCTTCAACAAGGCGCAGGGCAGCATCACCCGCAGCGGCTCGGCGCTCGCGCAGGTCACCGGCGCGCGGCTCACCTACGCGAATGGCATGGAGGCGGTGCGCACCATCCGCGCCGACCGTCGCGTCGAGGGCGTGGATCCCGGCATCGCCCGCTGCACGGGCCAGATCACGGTTCGCTTCGAGAACACCACGCTTCTCGCCCAGGCGCAGGCCGGCACCGCGGCGGAGTTCGCCCTGGCCTTCACGATCGATGCGAACCGCAGCCTGACTATCACGCTGCACGAGGTCTACCTGGCGCTGGCCAAGACACCGATCGAAGGGCCGGCCGGGGTGGAGGCCAGCTTCGACTTCCGTGCCGCCTTCAACGCGACGGCGACGCGCATGATGACGGCGGCGCTGCGGAACCAGCAGGCGGCGACGGAGTACGCGTGATCAGCCGCTCTCACCGGACAGGTCCGCCAGCAGCGTAGAGAGGTCCTGCGAGCCGTGCACCACCCGAAGAATACGCGGCGGCTTCGTATCGGGCTCATAGACGATCAGATACGGGGAGTGCCGGAGAACAAAGAACCGGAATTGCTCCGGCGCGAACTCCGTGCGCACCGGCCCAATAAGTGGGTGCTCGCCAATGGACTTTGCTGCGCGGTTCGCCGCGACGCGCAATCGATCCGCTGCGGCGGGATCCTCGCGGGCGATCCAGGCCACGGCTTGCAACAAATCGGCCAGCGCTTCCCGCGTGAACCGCGCGGCCGTCCGCACTCGCGCGGGGCTCAAGCGCGCTGCTTGGTCGCGGCGATCACCGCCGTGAGTTCAGCATCCACATCCTCGGCCGAAATGGTCCCCTCGCGGTCGGCCCTGGCGCTAACGTCGCAGAGCATCGCCACGAAGCGCTCGCGACGTTCCTCGGCCTCCTGCATCAGGCGCACGGCGTGGCGCATGACCTCGCTCGCGCTGGCAAACCGGCCTGAGGCGACACGCGCCTCGATGAACTGCTGCTGTTCGGGCGTCAGGCTGACATTCGGCACCGCACATCCTCCCTCGATACCTATGGCCAACTTGGCCATCGCGGGGTCGCGGGTCAAGGCCAACCCTCCAGGAGACCCCTCCATGCTCACCCTCGACCTTCCCACCGAACCCTACTGGCTCGACCTGCCGCGCGGCGTCCGCGTGGAAATCCGCCCCGTCACCACGGCGGTCATGGCCGCGGCCCAGGCCGGCTCCGCGCGCCGCCTTGGGGCGATCCGCGCCTCGGAGACAGACCTCGATCCCGACATGGCCCGCGGCTTGGCCTTCGCCTTCCTGGTCAAGGCGCTGGTGCGGGACAACGCGGACGTCGCCGCGACGACAGGGCGGTTTGGGCAGGCCGCGGTCGAGATCGTGCATGACGCGCTGCCGG
>JBBRVI010000315.1:0-4046 GCA_038247025.1 Acetobacterales bacterium | reverse complement strand
TGAGTTGATCGTGAGCGTGCATCTGCCGCGCCCGGCCCCAGGCGCGCTGCTGGCGGCGGAAAAGCTCTCGCGCCGGCATGACCAGGATATCAGCGCCGTCTCGCTCGTTGCGCACATCACGCTGGAGGGTGGCGTCGTGCGGGAAGCACGGCTGGCCTTCGGCGGCATGGCGGCCAGGCCCGAGCGTGCATCGGCCGCCGAGGCCGCGCTGATCGGGCGCGCCCTTGATGACAGTGCCATGCGTGAGGCTGGCGCCGCGCTCCATTTCACGCCCATGAGCGATGCGCGCAGTTCCGCCGCCTATCGGCTGGAAGCTGCGCGCGGCCTGCTGCGCCGGGTCGCGCTGCGCCACACCCATCCTCATCTCGCCGCCGAGGTGCATGCATGAACGCGCCGCTCCTCTTTGCCGGCAAGGCCCTGCGCCATGACAGCGCGCTCAAACACGCCAGCGGCGAGGCGCGTTTCCTGGATGACATGCCCGAGCCCGCCGGCACGCTGCACGCGGCGCTTGCCCTCTCGCCGGTGGCGCATGGTCGGCTGATCGCACTCGACACGCGCGCCGCCGCCGCCATGCCCGGCGTGGTCCGCATTATCCTGCCAGGCCATATCCCCGGGCTGAACGACATCGCCCCCATCGGCAGCGGCGAGGCGATGCTGGCCGAGGGCGTGGTGGAACATCACGGCCAGTCCCTTGCGCTGGTCATCGCCCGCACGCGCGATGAAGCGCTGCGCGCGGCCGCCGCAATCCGCCCGCAGATCGAGCCCCTGCCCCCCGTGCTGAGCATCGAGGAGGGCCTGGAGCGCAAAGCCTGGATCATTCCGCCGCAGATCATCCGCGAGGGGGATTCCACCGCCGCCCTGGCCGCCGCCCCGCATCGGCTGAGCGGCGAATTCCGCGCCGGCGGGCAGGAGCATTTCTACCTGGAAGGCCAGATCGCGCTCGCCATCCCAGGTGAAGATGGGGAGATGCTGGTGCATTCCTCCACCCAGCACCCGACCGAGGGCCAGCATGTCATCGCGCGTGTGCTGGGCGTGCCCTATCACCGCGTCACCGTGCAATGTCGCCGCATGGGCGGGGCCTTCGGCGGCAAGGAGAGCAATGCAAGCTGGGTGGCCGCTGCCGCTGCTGCCGGCGCGGCGCTCACCGGCAAGCCCGTGAAACTCCGGCTGCCGCGGCGCGCCGACATGGCGGCCACCGGCAAGCGCCATCCCTTCCTGTATCGCTGGCAGGTGGGCTTTGACGATCACGGCCGGCTGCTCGCACTGGATGCGCTGCTGGCCGGCGATGGCGGGCACAGCATGGACATGTCGGGCGGCGTGGTGTTCCGCGCAGTCACCCATGCGCTCAATTGCTACGCCGTGCCGCATGTGACGCTGACTGGCTGCGCGGTGAAGACCAACCACGTCAGCAACACCGCCTTTCGCGGCTTTGGCGGGCCGCAAGGCGCGCTGCTGATGGAGGAGGTGCTCTATGCCATCGCCCGGCATCTGGGGCGCGATGTGGAAGACATCCGCGCGCGAAACATCGCCGAGCGCACGCCTTATGGCCAGGCGCTGGAACCCGACCTCACCCGCCGTGTCCACGCCGAAGCCAAGCGCGATGCCGGCTGGGATGAAAAGCGCGCCGAGATCGCCGCCTTCAATGCCACCCACCCCACGCTGCGGCGCGGCCTGGGTAGCTTTGTTTGCGCCTTTGGCATCAGCTTCGGCATTCCGCATCTGAACCAGGCGGGCGCGCTGGTGCATGTCTACACGGACGGTTCCATTCGCCTCGCCCATGGTGGCACCGAGATGGGCCAGGGGCTTTTCATCAAGGTGGCGCAGGTGGTGGCGGAGGTGTTTTCCGTCCCCATCGAGCAGATCGGCATTACCGCGACCACCACCGCCGAAATTCCCAACACCAGTGCCACCGCCGCCAGCACCGGCAGCGACCTCAATGGCTGGGCCGCCCATGCGGCCGCCACCACGCTGCGCGAGCGCATGGCGATTGTAGCGGCCGAGCGCTTCGGCTGCACGCCGGGCGACGTGGTCTTTGAAAATGGCGTTGTCTTTCCCGCGCGGCCTGGAAGCAATGAACGCCTGGATTTTGGCGATCTGGCAAAGCTCTGCTGGAAGGCCCGGGTCAGTCTTTCGGCCACCGGCTTCTACAAGACGCCCGACCTGGACTGGGACCCCCAGGCGATGCGCGGCAATCCCTTCTTCTACTTCTCCTATGGTGCCGCCGTGGCCGAGGTTCTGCTGGACACGCTGACCGGCGAACACCGCTGCCTTGCGGCTCATCTGGTGCAGGATTGCGGCCGCAGCCTCAATCCGGCGATTGACCTTGGCCAGATCGAGGGCGCCTTCGTGCAGGGCATGGGCTGGCTGACCAGTGAGGAATTGTTCTGGGATTCCGAAGGGCGGCAGCGCAATCTTGGCCCCTCCACGTACAAGATCCCCGGCTCGCGCGATGTGCCGCCGGTGCTGCGCACCCGCATCCTGGAAGGCGCGCCGAACCGTGCCGCCACCATCTTCCGCAGCAAGGCGGTGGGTGAGCCCCCCTTGCTGCTGGCCACCGCCGTGGTCAATGCGCTGCGCGAGGCGTCGGGCCTGACCAGTCTGGATCTGCCGGCCACGCCGGAGCGGTTGCTGCTCAATTTACGGGCAAAAAACCCCCGCGATTGAAGGTGCTTGCAAGCCCGCGTGCGCCTCGTCATACAGACATCAACCGCAGCGACAAAAAAGCTGGGCACAGAGATAAGGGGATCGTTCCGGGTGAGTGATGTGATTCTGCAAACGCAGGGACTGACAAAGGAGTTCCGCGGCTTTCTTGCGGTTCAGGACGTCAACCTGCAGGTTCGCCGCGGGACCATCCACGGGCTGATAGGCCCCAATGGCGCGGGCAAGACCACTTGCTTCAACCTGCTGACCAAGTTCCTGATCCCCACGCGCGGCAGCATCACCTATGATGGGCGCGACATCACCAGCATGAAGCCGGCCGAAGTGGCGCGTCTTGGCCTGGTGAGGTCCTTTCAGATTTCCGCGGTGTTTCCGCATCTGACCGTGCTGGAGAATGTGCGTGTCGCCTTGCAACGCACGCGCGGCAACAGCTTCGACTTCTGGCGGTCGGAAGCGGTGCTCCGGAAATATGATGGCCGCGCCCGCGAATTGCTGGATGATGTGGGGCTGACCGAATACACCGACCTCCAGGCCGGCCAGCTTCCCTATGGGCGCAAGCGCGCGTTGGAAATAGCGACCACCCTGGCGCTCGAACCCACCATGATGCTGCTGGACGAACCCACCGCCGGCATGGCCCATGAGGATGTGGACAGCGTCGTGAGCCTCATCAAGCGCGTCTCCAAGGGCCGGACCGTGCTGCTGGTGGAGCACAATCTCAAGGTCGTTGAAGGCCTGTGCGACAACATCACCGTACTGGCGCGTGGCGAGGTGCTGGCTGAGGGCGATTACATGAGCGTGAGCCGCAACCCTGAGGTCCAGGCCGCCTATCTGGGCACCGACCCCGCCTCCGTCGGCGTGCCGGAGTCCGCGATCCATGGTTGAGCCGTTACTGAAGGTGGGGGGCCTCGAAGCCTGGTATGGCGAGAGCCATGTCCTGCACGGTGTCGGCATCGAGATCGCCAAGGGCGAGGTCGTCACGTTGCTCGGCCGCAATGGCGCGGGCAAGACCTCCACGCTGCGCGCCATCATGGGGCTGGTGGGCCGCCGTTCGGGCTCCATCCGCTTCGAGGGGCAGGAGATGATTGCCCTGCGTTCGGATCTGATCGCGCGCGCCGGCATCGCCTATTGCCCGGAGGAGCGCGGCATCTTCGCCTCGCTGGATGTCACGGAAAACCTGATGCTGCCGCCGGTGATCCGGCCTGGTGGCATGTCCATCGAGGAAATCCACGCACTCTTCCCCAATCTGAAGGAGCGCGCGCGCAGCCCCGGCACCAAGCTTTCGGGCGGCGAGCAGCAAATGCTGGCCATCGGCCGTATCCTGCGCACGGGTGCCAATCTGCTTCTGCTCGATGAGCCATCGGAGGGTCTGGCCCCGGTCATTGTGCAGC
>JBBRVI010000314.1:0-4084 GCA_038247025.1 Acetobacterales bacterium | reverse complement strand
CCTCGATGGTCCAGGCTTCCACGGCGGGGCGCTGGCCAGGGCGCTGTGCGGTGCCCCAGCGGCGGTGCCGCAGCCCCGGTGAAGGCTCGGCATCCGTGCCAGGCTCAGCGTCCAGCCCATGCAGCGCGGTCCATTGCGCAACCAGGGTTTCGGCGTTGTCGGGGTCCACTGTCTGGTCCGCGCTGCCCTGCCAGATGGACAGGCGCGGCCAGGGTTGCCGCCCGCGCGAGGGGTTGGCCGCGCGCACTTTGGCCGCCAGGGAGTCGCGGTCGAGATAGATTCCGGCGCGGCGCATGCGCAGGATGGCGCCCGCCGCGTTGCGCGCCGCACCCACCGGCATTCCGGCCACCACCGCCCCCGCGGCAAACACGGCCGGATAGGCGGCCAGCATGGCGACGGCCATGGCGCCGCCGGCGGAGAGTCCCACCACAAAGACGCGCCGGCGGTCCGTCCCAAAGCGCCGCGTCGCAAAGCGGATCATCTGGCGGATGGACATGGCTTCGCCGCCGCTTCGCGCCGTATCTGTGGGGCGGAACCAGTTGAAGCAACATGCCGCATTGTTCCCAGGCATCTGCTGCGGGATCACCAGCGGGATGGAGAGGCGGCGGGCCAAGTCGAGCCAGCCTGAATCTGCGGCGAAAGTGGCGCCATCCTGCTTGCAGCCATGCAGCACCACAATCAGCGGGGCCCCCGGCGCCGGTATGCGCGGCGGTGTATAGAGGTGCATGCGCAGCTCGCCCGGATTGGACCCGAAAGCCGAGACTTCCGTGATTCGTCTCACGGGCTTGTCCGGCACGCTGGACGGCGTCGGGCTAACGAGAGCGAGCATATTGGCGCCGAAGACCTGCCACAGCTTTGGCAAGCCACGCGCCATCTGGCGAAGCGCCCGGGCGGGGCGTTGGACCTTCAGGCGGGCCATGTTTCGCAAGTCAGGCATCCTTCGGGCCGTTCGGCAGGAACAACCCCGAAAGCGACGTCCAGTTGCAAAGGGTTCCGAGGGACAAGCGCCCAGGCTTCAGCCCCCGCAGGATGGGTGACGCGCTACCGCGCCTCTACCCTGGTTTTGTGCGGTGCATGGTCGAGTGCGCGCGCGGCGCAAGGCAAACGATCCGTGCAGGGTGGTGGGATTGTAATGAGCAACACGCAGCCCGCTGCGCTTGTCATGGTCATTCCGTCAGGCGAGATCGGGATAACCCATGGCCGCAGCCTCGGCCACGTGACGCAGTTGCAGAGCGTAATCGGCTGGCTCTGGCGGAAGAATATCGGCGAGCATGAGGCCGGCCCGCACCTCGGCCCAGCGTGGTGCGCGCGCCACGCGGAACAGCGCGGCTTGCAGCGCCTGAGCCAGCGGTTCTGGCGTGGTGATGGCGGTCACAAAGGGGATGGCGGGTGTCATGGGTGTTGCGGCCAGGATGCGCGTGCCCGCGCGAAGGCGGTGGCGGAGGAACAGGGCGTAGGTGACGCAATCCACGCAGGTGGCATCGGCCTCACCTTTGGCGACGCGCTCCAGATTGGCGGGCTGGCTGTGGGTTTCCACGCAGGAAGCGAAGAAGGGCAGTCCGCCTGCGATCTCGGCGATGGCCCGGCGCGGCAGGTTCATGCCCGAATTGGAGTTGACGCTGTTGAAGACGAAATTCGCCCCGCGCAAATCCTCCAGCGTTTGATATGGCGCATCCTCCGCCACGATGAAGACGCCCGCATGCATCCCCGGCGCGCAATGCGGCGCGGTGTAGCAGGGCACGCCCAGAAGCCGCGCCTGGCCGCGATAGATCGTCTGCAAGGGATAGCCGCAGACCTGGGTGAAAAGGTTCTCCGGCCCGATCGCGCCGGGCACGGGCGGGCGGTCAAAACTCAGCGCCTCCGGCGCGTCTGGGTCGTTTAATTCTTCGCGTAGGGCGGCCCAGAAGGCGGCGTTCACACCGCGCATCTCGGGCAGATTGTACATGGGCAGGCTGGCGCGCCAGGGCATGGGTCCGGTCTCTCCGAAGGGCGAGCTTGCAGCATGGCACCTCCATGGACATGTTGCATCCCAGATACAGGATTCCGCCCCATGATCACCCTCCCGGTCCCCAAGCCCGAAATCCTCGCCCGGCGCGATGCGATCCTGGTTGATCTCGGCCGTCTGCTGCCCGCCGATGCGGTGATCGGCGAGCCGATCCGCATGAAGCCCTATGAGACGGATGGCCTGGCCGCCTATCGCCAGATGCCGCTCGCCGTGGTGCTTCCGCGCACAACCGAGGAAGTGGCGCAGGTGCTGCGCTATTGCCACGCGAATGGCATCCGCGTGGTGCCGCGCGGCGCCGGCACCTCGCTCGCAGGCGGGGCGCTGCCGCTGGCCGATGCGGTGGTGATCGGGCTGATGCGCATGAACCGCGTCAAGGAGATCAATTTCGCTGATCGCTACGCCGTGGTGGAGGCGGGTGTCACCAATATCGGCATCACCAAGGCGGTGGAGGCCGATGGCTTCTTCTATGCGCCCGACCCCTCAAGCCAGATCGCCTGCATGATCGGCGGCAATGTGATGATGAACAGCGGCGGCGCGCATTGCCTGAAATACGGCGTCACCGCGAACAACCTGCTGGGCCTGACCTTCGTGACCATCGAGGGCGAAGTGATCGAGATCGGCGGCAAGCACCTGGATGCGGCGGGCTATGACTGGCTCGGCCTCATCACCGGCAGCGAGGGACAGTTGGGCCTGGTGACGGATGTGACGGTGCGCATCCTGCGCGGCCCGGAAGGTGCGCGCGCCATGCTCGCCGCCTTTGACAGCGTGGAAGTGGCGGGTGCCGCGGTGGATGCCATCATCGGCTCGGGCGTCATTCCCGTGGCGCTGGAATTCATGGACAAGCCCTGCATCCATGCCTGCGAGGCCTTCGCCAACGCCGGCTACCCACTGGATGCCGAGGCCATGCTCATCATCGAGGTGGAAGGCAGCGTGGGCGAGCAGGACATGCTGCTGGACCGCATCCGCGCCATCTGCGCGAAGTTCAACCCGATCAGCATGAAGGTGGCGGAAAGCCCCGAACAGTCGCTGGCCATCTGGAAGGGCCGCAAGGGCGCCTTCGGGGCGGTGGGCCGCATCAGCCCCGACTACCTCTGCATGGATGGCACCATCCCCACGGGCCAGTTGCCGCATGTGTTGAAGCGCATCGGCGAGATGAGCGTGGAATACGGCCTGAGCGTGGCCAATGTGTTCCATGCGGGCGACGGCAATCTCCATCCCCTCATCATGTTCGATGCGAATGATCCTGGCAGCTTTCGCAAGGCAGAGGAATTCGGTGGCGACATCCTCAAGCTGTGTGTCGAGGTGGGCGGCTGCCTGACGGGCGAGCACGGCGTGGGCGTGGAAAAGCGCGACCTGATGACCAGCCAGTTCACCGCGCGCGAGCTCGATATTCAGCGCGACATCAAATCCGCCTTCGACGCGGATTGGCTGCTGAACACGGCGAAGGTGTTTCCGCTGGCGGGCAACCCAAAGATCGCGGCGTGACCATTATCGCGCCGGAGGATGAGGCGGCGCTGGCCGCAGAGATTGCCCGCGCCCATGCCGCACGCGAGCCGCTCGCCATCGAGGGCCACGGCACCAAGCGCGCCATGCTGCGCCCGGTTCAGGCGGCGCGCACGCTCTCCACACGCAACCTCACCGGCATCGTGCTGTACCGGCCCACGGAGCTGATGATCCGCGCCCGCGCCGGCACGCCCATCCCCGAAATCGAAGCCGCGCTGGCGGAGAACAACCAGCAGCTCATCGCCGAACCGCCCGATCTCTCGGCGCTGTTCAGCGCGAGTGAACCAGCGACGCTGGGTGGCGTGGTCTCCGCCAATCTCTCCGGCCCGCGCCGCATCATGTGGGGCGCGATGCGCGACCATGTGCTCGGCATTCGCGCCGTAACGGGGGAGGGCGAGGTGTTCCGCTCCGGCGGGCGGGTGCTGAAGAATGTGACGGGGCTTGATCTGTGCAAGTTGCTGACCGGCGCGCATGGCACGCTGGGGGTGCTGACTGAGGTGACGCTCAAGGTCCTCCCGCGCGCCGAGGCCACGGGCACCCTCACCATCCGCGTGGTTGATGTGGCGGCGGGTGTGG
>JBBRVI010000313.1:0-4100 GCA_038247025.1 Acetobacterales bacterium | reverse complement strand
GCGCCCTGGATCCTGCTGGCCCCCGCCTCGATCATCGTGCTGACCACCCTTTCGGTCTCGTTGATTGGCGACTGGCTTCGCGACCGCCTCGATCCGACCTTGCGCTGATGACCAGTTTTATCCTCGTGGCACTTGATGGGCTGCGGCCCGATATGGTGAACGCCACCGCTACGCCAAATCTTGCCGCGCTGGCCGCGTGGAACAACGTTTGCCAGTGCGCGCAGCGTCTTCCCATCGCAGACGCGGGTGGCCACGCCCTCGCTCATCACTGGCTGCCGGCCAGGCGCGCATGGCATGATGGCGAACACGCTGTTCGATGCCTCCGTGGCCCCTGACCGCCTGCTGCGGTCCAGGCTTGTGGAAGACGTCGTGGCCCTGCCGAAGGGTGGGGAGAGTCCATCATAGCGCGCCAACCTCGCTGAGCGCATGGCCCTGCACGGAAAGTCCTTCGCGCTGGTCGGCGCTGGCACGGCAGGAGCGGAAAACATTGCTGGCTCTTGAGGTCGATCGCCGTGCCAAGAACGTGCTCGCCGTGGTCTGCTCGATCGTCAGGCTGTCGCGCGCCGATGGCTCAGGCCAGTTCGCTGAACCGGTGGAGGGGCGGGTTGCCGCGCTGGCGCGCGCCCGCACGCTGCTCGCAAGCGATCGCTGAACTGGCGCCGGCCTGGCAGAGGCCTCGCAACAGTCGCTGACGTCCATGCCGCCTGCAGAAAGCGGCGGCTTTTAGTGTGTGCCGGCGAACCCCGTGCGCTCAGAGTTTTGTTTCCGAGCGCCACGCCGGGCACGTTAGCCCCCGCCATGAATAGCTTCGACGGCGCAGTGACTGGGCAGGTCGTGGATGACACTCGGCCAGGCGTTGCCGTTCCAGCCGACTGCGCTAGGTTTAGCTAGCCAGCCGCTCAGTTCACCCTTCGCTTAACCACCTCCACCGACAGCGTCGCGGTTGCCAGATCGAACGTCGCCCCCGAGATGTTCCGCGCCATCACCCGCACCGTGTTGTTCGACCAGACCGCCGCGTGGAGTTCGATGAACCGCGTGGACGACACCGGCGATGCATGTGCCAAGTCACCCGCCCGCGCTCCGCTCACCGTCATATCGGTCAGCGTCGTCCCCCCTGGTGCCAGGCTCGGCAGGTCCCAGGACACCTCCGATGCGAACTGCCGCTGCCCCGACTGCAGCAGCAGTCTGGCATGACCGCGCCGATGGTGCTCGATGGCCCGATGAACGGCGCGGCCTTCGTGGCCTATGTCGGGCAGGTGCTGGCGCCGACGCTGCAACACGGCGACGTTGTCGTAATGGACAATCTGCCTGCCCACAAAGCGGGCGGGGTGCGTGCTGCCATCGAGCGGGCGGGTGCGACTTTGCTCTACCTGCCGCCCTACTCGCCGGACTTCAACCCGATTGAGAACGCCTTCGCCAAGCTGAAGGCTCTACTCCGGAAAGCAGCGGCGCGCACCATCGCCGAACTGTGGGATGCCATCCGCGACGCTATGCCAGCCTTCAGCCCAGCCGAATGCGCAAACTACTTCACCGCCGCAGGATATGAGCCGGAATGAAGGGAAAATACTCTAGACGTCGCGTGGCACGCTAGCAAGTTGCAAAACTATGAGCACAGACCGATCATGTATCAAGCATTCTTATAGGCGCGCGTTGGCATGATCCGCCACGGGCCGGCCCAATTCGCCCCTAGGCGGGCACATGTAGTGGGAAATTTAGTGGGGAACAGAAAAGTATCGCCCTGAAACCCGCAGAAAAGGCCAGCATAAGGCGGAGGGGGTGCGCCTGGGTGCAAACGGTCTCTAGGCTGGAGCCTTGGAGAATTGGGCGTTCATTCGGCACTTGCGCCGGAGCTGTCGTTCGCGCGAGGCTGGCACCGTGACGGAACTCCAATGCTTCCTTCCCCAAACGAGAGAAATGCACTAACCGCAAGCCGACCCACCGGATGGCACGGCCTCACCGGCATAAACAAAGCGAGCAGACCTATGTTCGACGAATTCGGTTTTCCACGCGACGCTGGCTCGGACTACGCTGGGCCCATTCTTGGGACTTTTGTATACTGCAGTCGTGCCGCCGAGGGCGTCGACGACGTCGAGGTCGGCCGCATCATCGAGTGGTCTCAACGGCACAATGTCGTTCGCGAAATCACCGGGGTGCTGGTTTTCGGCAGCGGCGTCTTCTTCCAGTGGATCGAGGGGCCGCCCTCCCAGGTGGAGAACCTGATCGCGAGCCTGCATGGCGATCCGCGCCATTACGACATCGTCACGCTGGACCAGAGTGTGGAAAGGCGCGAGCGTCTGTATCCGAATTGGGAGATGGAGCTGGTCGGAACCGACGACATCCGCGCGGTGCTGCAGGAAGCGCTCGAGAGTGCCGAAGACGAAAACAACATCGCAGCACTGAGGCGCATTCTTGAGCACCTCGATGCGGGTCTGCTGGATACGCTCCACCCTTCTGCCACGAAGCAGAAGGACACCGACAAATCCACGCCGGGGGCTGCCTAGGGATCTACAGCAAAATCTCGACTACCGAAAAGTTTGAGAAGGGGCGGTTGTTATGCGCTGCACCTTGGTGTCATTCGGGCCGGAACGTATCAACGACTTTGATTGACCTGTTTCTGGAATTCAGGCTTGGCGGTCAGCGCACCGGCTGGGCGGATTGATCCATGCGGCGGTTGGCTTGGATGGCGGTGTTGGTGGCTTGTTGACGAAGCGCTCCGGGTTGTTTCGGCAGGCCCGATCGAGAGTGTTTTGTTACGCAGCGTGAATGGCATCGGCTTGGCCGTAATGGACTTGGTCTGGCGTCATGAGGCCGATGCCGCTGTGGTGGTGGTCCTGGTTTTACCAGTCGAAGAACTGCCGACAGAAGGCCTTGGCATCGGCGCGTGAGCCAAAGCGGCGTGGAAAGCGCGGCTGGTACTTCAGGGTCTTGAAGTGGCTTTCGGAGAACGGGTTGTCGTTTGAGATATGCGGCCTGTTCAGCGAGCGGATGACGCCCGGATCGGCGAGCAGGAAGGCGGTGGCCTGGGCCTTCATGGACCCGCTGCGATCGGCATGCACGCTGAGTTGGTCGGGTGCGATTTGGTGTTGGGCGAGAGCGTCCTTCAGCAGCGGCTTGAAGAGGGCAACACTTTCGACATCGGCGCTGCACCAGCCGACCACGCGGCGGCTGAAGATGTCGAGGATGACGTAGAGGTAGAAGTAGGACCATTTGGCGGGCCCCATCAGCTTTGTGATGTCCCAGGACCAGACCTGGTTGGGTCGTTCGGCCAGCAGTTCGGGCTTCTGATAGGCGGGGTGGCGGAGTTGGGCGCGGCGCTCGCGGATTTCACCGTGCTGTCCAAGGATGCGGTACATGGTTCGGATCGAGCAGAGGTAGAGATCCTCGTTGAGCAGTTAGGCGTAGATTTCGGCGGGCGCCTGGTCGGCGAAGCGTGGCGCGTGCAGCAGGTCGAGGACGGCCTGCTGCTGCGGCGCGCCGGGCGCGATGGCGTTGCAGGCTGGCGCGCGAGACGCCCATCACACCGCAGACCGCGCTCACCAAGCCGCGGGCCGGCGGGCAGTCTACGAGCGCTGTGGTCACTGCCCGTGGTCGCTCGGCGCCAACGGCAGCCCCAGCCTCTCCGCCACTTTTTTTTGAATCTCGATGATGGCCTCGGCGCGGCCCAGCCGCCGGGTGGGACGGGCATGGTCGCGCTGCAACTCGGCCATCTCGGCGGCCAGCGGGTTGGTTGGGGTGGTTTTTCGGCCGCGCCTGGCCGGGGTCAGTGCCTCGAGGAGGCCGGCGGCGCGCTGGCGGCGCCAGTCGGTCAGCGCCGAGGAATAGAGGCCCTCGCGCCGCAGGATGGCACTGATCCCCCCGGTGTCGGCGGCGCGATCGGTCTCGGCCAGGACCCGCAGCTTGTCTGCGGCGGTGAAGCGGCGGCGATGGGGGCGGTTGCGCAATTCAGCGGATGTTGCGGCGGGTGCCGCCACCACCTTCGGCCTATGGCCTTCGGCGCTGCGGCCCCCGCCGCTACATCGTCCAGGGTGGGAAGCATGGGCCTCGATGAGGTGGTCCTTCCGTGCCCTCAAGTCTAAAATGCGGGGGCTATTTGTCTCATC
>JBBRVI010000312.1:0-4104 GCA_038247025.1 Acetobacterales bacterium | reverse complement strand
AGGAGGACGGCACGGGGTCGATATCGCCGCAGTACCTCAACGATATCGAGCACGACCGACGCAGTCCGACCTCCGATCATCTGATTCGGGAATTCGCGCGCGCTCTTGGCGTGGACGAGGACTACCTCTTCGTTCTCGCTGGCAAGATTCCCGAAGACCTCCGCTTGGCGGCCACTGATCCCGCCAACACGGCGAAGGCTTTCCGGGCCTTCCGGCGGAGCCTGTCGAAGTAGGAGTTCGAGTTAGTGAGCTGGTTGGTCGATAAATCGGGACGCTTTCCGCAAAGGCTCTACCTGCGCCCAGCCGAGATCGACCGCGATTGCGAGCGTCTGGTGGCGACCTTCCTGCAGCAGCGCCATGGCGAAGCACGTTTTCCGCTCTCCACGGATGACCTCACGGTGCTGGTCGAGCAGCACTGCGCCAGCCTCAATCAATATGCCGACCTCTCCGCCGAGGGCGACGATGTCGAGGGGATGACGTGCTTCCTGCAGGGTGAACTGCCGCAGGTCCTCATCTCCGTCCGACTGACCAATCAGCCCAACCGCGCGAATCGGCTCCGCACCACGCTCGCGCATGAACTGGGTCACGCCTTCTATCACCGCGCCGTCTTCGACTACCTTTTCGCCGCACCGCCCCACCTTTTCGAGGCCGCACGCGCTGAGCCGCGAACGGTCTGCAAGCGCGACGCCATGATGGGGACCGGCGAGTTCGACTGGCTGGAATGGCAGGCTGGTTATTTCAGCGGCGCCATCCTGATGCCGGCCCAGCAGGTTCGCCGATCGGTGGGAGACCTGCTCCGAGGCCAGGGAATCCACGGGGCGGCGGTGATTGGCACGCCGCCGGCTGTGGAGGCGGAGCGGCACGTCATGGCCAGCTACCAGGTTTCCGCCGAGGCGGCGCAGGTTCGGCTACGGAAACTCGGCCTGGTAGCGGATTCGGCAGGAGCTCCCACGCTCTTCGGCTGATCCGATGTAAATACGCCGATCCACGTAGATTTTCGCTTGCGCTCGCACACCAATTCTTGATACGCCGTTCAGCGGATCGCCAGCGTCACTGGCGGTGAACCCCTCAACGGAGCCCCCATGCCGGCCTTCAGCACATTCCTGCGCAGCACGCCCCCCGCACTCCTACGCCGCTATTTCGAACACACGGGCGGTGCGTTGCCACCCGACTTCGATTGGACCGCCAACCAGCCTGACCTCCTGCGCGGTCTGTCACTGGCAATGGCGGGATGGAATGCCACCCTGCGCGGAAGCGTCCGGGCAGAAGCAGAACGCATTTCTGAGATGGCCGATGAGGAAGGCCAGACCGCATTGTTCGGTGTGGCGCCGGATCGGGCTGCTCTCGAGGCGCTCGGCAGCGGGCACGCCCGCGCCGTAACCATGTTCCTCGATCACCGCTCCGGTTTTCGGCGAGCGGAGGAAACGCGCTATGCCGACGATAAGCGCAATAGCCGGTTGTGGGACGGCTTCCGCGGCGACGCCAGCCTGGATGTGCGACGCGATGGCGACCCGCGTGCTGCGTTCGAGACGGCAATCATGGATCGGTTCGAGAGCCCGAACGTCCATATCGACATCTACGACCGCACCCGACCCATTTTCGAGGAGGACCCAGCCGAGCTCGTCCAGGTGACCATCTACCGCGAGGGGCGCCTGGATGAGGAACTGGTCTTCGTGGGTGGCACGCTGGACCGGCAGCCGCGTCGGCCGGTGGTCGAAGCCGCCATCACCTATGACCGCAGCACCGGCGTGATCGAGGTGGTCGGGCCCGATCGCAACACCCGTGTCGATCTCGTCCGGCTCTTCGCACAGCATCTGCTGGAGATTGAATTCCGCGAGGAGCGGATCGGCGTTCGACTGTACGATCTCCGCCCGCTGCTCCGGCGCCATGCATTTCCGGTCGATGCTGTGGACGCGATTGAGGAGGTGAAGGTGGTGATGCTCCGCTTTATTCCTCTCGACACCCAGGGGCAGCGAATGGCGCTGGAATGCGCGCGCACCACGCCCATCGACATCTGGGCTATGGCGGCCGAGCGTCTGGGCACCGGCGATCCGTTTCGAGGCGGCTGGGCCATCACCCAGGCTCGCCTCTCAATCCGGCTCCGTGCTGTGCCAAATGGCCGTACGGCGCGGACGCTGAACCTCAACATTTCGCTGCCGCGGGGTTGCGACCTCAAGGATCGCACTGAGGCAGAGCGGATGGTGGGCGAGAGATATCTGCGCCGCTGGGGGCTGGTGGTTGACGTCTGACGTGACAGCATCGCTCGGGGCCGACGGCCTCGATCTCTTGCTCACAGCGCTCGAGTTACCAGTGATGGCCCTATCTGCTGTCACGGTGAACGACCTGTATCCCGAAGCTGCGGCTGCCCTTCAGCGTGTCGGACTTCTGCATGCTGAAGGGCACGAGGTTGCGGCAGCTTCCCCAGCCGACCACGACGACGTGCCGACCGCCGCGATCTGGTGCCCCGATCGTGGCGCGTTCGGGATGTTCAGCGCGGGCGCCGGCTGGGTGCCGCTGTCGGACATGCAGCTTGCCCGTTACGCGGTGCGAATCGAGCATTTCCTCGGGCGCGCCATCGAGCTTCATCGGCGGGCACCCGGAGCAACCACAACCTGCATCGTACCTGACCTTTTGTGGGATCTTGGCGACATCCGGCTCCCGGGTCGCACCCACCATGTCCAACTCTGGTTTGCCAGGCGCATGGCACATCCCGATGTTTGGCAGCAGATCAAGGGAACGGCGCGGGCGCGCCCACCCGCGCGTCAGCGGATTATCCTCACCAGCACGCGCCGCGACTATCTGTCTGAGCCGGCACTACCGCGCCACATGATGCTCTCGCTGCACGACGTTCTCGCTGGACAGGACGACGTCCGTATCGGCCCCGAGGTCCTGGCCGCCTATCTCGATGCCGTGCCCACCGGCGCGGCGGACGGTGAACTGGCCGTCATTGGCGATGGCCGCGAGGTGCATCTTCGCGGCGAGATTTACCGCTTCCCGAAGGGCGACACGCAACGTCGCGTGATCATGCATCTTTATGCTGCCTATCTTGAGGGCGAGGTGCAGGTGCCGACCGCCAGGATCATCGCCGACCTGGATATGGATGCCTCCACGCGCCTGCGCGACACCTTCAAGCGCCATCCTGCGTGGGGAAAGCTGCTGAACGAAAAGGCGGGCCTGTGCGGCTTCTGTCTGGAGGTCACCGACCAGACAGCCGGTTAGGCAGACGCTCCAGGCCGCCGCAGCGGATGAATCTTCGCGGGAGGCCGAAGTCCCCCTGATCTCCCCCTCCACTCCCCCCGATCTCCCCCCACCCTGGGACGCATTCTTCCTCGCGTGAACACGACGCGCTTGGAGGTACCGCCCAGATGACAGTGAAGCACCTGACGCAGACGGAGGTGGCGCGCCGCTGGTGCCTCAGCCCCCGCACGTTGGAGCGCTGGCGCTGGCTGGGCCAGGGGCCCGCCTTCCTCAAGCTCGGTGGCCGGGTCGCCTATCGCCTCGAGGATATCGAGGCCTTCGAGACGGCCCAGACCCGCGACGCCGCCAGCACCCCGCAGCCATCCCAGGCCGGCATGCCGGTCGCGGTGATCGGCTGATGAGCGCCCTGGTCCGCTACGAGCAGGCCCGCACCGCGCTGGCCGAATGCGCCCGCATCGATGAGGCCTCGGAGATCCGCGACAAGGCCGCAGCGCTCGCCGCCTACGCCCGGCAGCGTGACGACCGGGACCTCGAAGTCTGGGTGCGCGAGATCCACCTGCGCGCCTGCGTGCGCATCGGCGTGCTGAGCCGCGACATCGAAGCCGCCGAGCGGCGCCGCGGTGATGACGGCCGCCTGCTTCCCACGGGCGAGAACCAGGTGACCAAGGCCCAGGCCCTGGGTGAGGCCGGCGTGAGCACGGCAACCGCCGCCCGTTACGAGGAACTGGCCGGGGTTTCCGCGACCGTGGCCGCCATCGCAGGCGATCGGGCAGCCCAGGCCGAAGCGGCAGGCAAAGCCGCCATGGAGGCCTACTTCGCCCAATCCCGTGCCGAGCGCGCGCCGCCCACCATGGCTGGCCTGCGCGGCGCTGTCCGCGGTGCGCTGCAGGCCACGCTCGGCCCGCT
>JBBRVI010000311.1:0-4107 GCA_038247025.1 Acetobacterales bacterium | reverse complement strand
CATCGCACGCAGAAAAGCGAGGTTCACCGCCAGACTACGCGTGTCATCGCCCACGCCGGGGGCGAACAGCTTCGTGCCTTCGCGCCGGACGCGCACATCCGTACCCGCAGGAAACACCGTGTCCAGATGCGCGGCGACCACCAGGATATCGCCATTGCCGAAGCCCCGGCGCAGCCCCATCACATTGCCGACTTCGTCCTGCGTGACCTCTTCCAGGCCATGGGCGCCCAGCATGTCCAGATAGGCGGTAGCGCGGTGTTCCTCGGCGAAGGGCGGGGCGGGGATTTCGGTCAGCGTGATGATATCGGCGACGGTACGCTCATGCTCCGCACGCATCACCTCGCACGCGCGTTGATAGGCGGCATCGGCGCGGATGCTGGCGATGGTCTGGTCGGTAGTCACTGCACCCGGGCCCCGGAGAGGCGCACCAATTCGCGCCAACGCGGCGCTTCCTCGGTGATGAAGCGCTGTGCGGCCTCCGGGCTTTCCGAGGTCACGGCATCATAGGAGAGGGGACGCAAAGCGTTGCGGAAGGCTTCGCTGCGACCGATCTGCGTCAGCGCCGCGAAGAGCCGGGTCCGCTCGACCTCCGGCGTGCCGGTGGGGAGCATGAGCATGTTCCAACTGCGGATATCGAAACCCGCCAGCGCCGGGACTTCCCCCAGCGCGGGCACATCCGGCAGGAATTGCAGCCGCGCGCGGGAGGAGACGGTAAGCGCGACAAGCCGCCCCGCCGCCACCTGAGGCGAAAGCAGCGGCGGCAGGTCGCAAACGCCATCCACCTCGCCGGCAAGAACAGCCTGCACGGCCTCAGCCCCGCCGCGATAGGGTACGTGCAGGAACTCCACACCGGCCCCCGATGCAATGGCGGCAAGCGCCAGATGCGAGACGGTGGCGACCCCCGTCGTGCCCATGCGGACCGCGCCCGGACGCGCGCGGGCGGTGGCCAGCATGTCCAACAGACTGCGCCAATTTTCCCGCTGTGCCGTCTGCGCATTCACCACGCAAAGCACGGCCGCATCGGTGATTTGCGTGATGGGCAGCAAATCCCGCATGGCATCGAAGGGCATGGAGGGCTGCAACAGCGGTGCTGCCAGAATGCTGGCGGCACCAACGATGCCGATGGTTGTCCCGTCCGGTGCGGCCTTGGCGACCATATCCGCGCCCACAACACCGCCCGCGCCCACGCGGTTTTCCACGATGACATTCTGCTCCAGCACGGGCGTCAGGCGGTCAGCCAGGATGCGGCCGAGGCTGTCCACCGCGCCGCCGGGCGGGAAGGGGACGATGATGCGCAATGGCCGGCGTTGCGCTTGCGCCAGGGATGGCATCGCGAGACCCGCCGCAATCAGGAGGCGCCGCTTCATGTGAATGTCCTTTGCGCTGCCAGCTTCGCTGGAATAGCCCCGCGCCGTGCCGCCTCGGACCAGATGTTTTCGATGGCCGTGCGGCCGCGCTGCGTGATGGCGGCCGCATCGCCACGCACCAGCTTGCGGTCCTGCACGCGCACCACGCCGGCCGTGATGACGGTATGCGCATCGCTGCCCTGGCCATTGGTCAGCAGCGCACGCAGAGGGTTCCACACCGGCTGATAGCGCGGGCGCGAAAGGTCGAACATCACGAGATCTGCCCGCGAACCGGGCGTCAGGCGGCCAAGATCCGGGCGCTGCAAGGCATCCGCCGCATCGCGCGTGGCCGCCGTCAGCAGGCGTTCAGCGGTGCCGATCCCGGCCTTGCCGGCCTGGGTCTTGGCCAGCATCGCGGCGGCGCGCAGCTCATCCACCATGTCGAGCGTCACGCCATCCGTGCCGATGCCAAGCCGCACGCCCGATTCCAGGAAGCGCGCCATCGGCACCCCACGCCCTGAACGCGCGAAGCCGAGCGGGCAGGACGCGATAGTGGCACCCGCATCGCGCACCATCGCGATTTCCTCATCGGTCGAGAACATCGCATGGGCCAGGATCACGCCCGGGCGCAGCAGCCCGCAATCGGCGATGTGGGCCACGCTGCCCTTGCCCTGGGCGGCCTTCACCGCGGCCACCTCCATCGGGTTCTGCGCGCAATGGATGGTCACCAGGCAGCCCAATTCCCGCGCAGCCGCATCTATGCGCCGCAGCAGCGCGGGCGAATTGCTGTCCGGCCCGTGCGGACCGAAGCCGATGGAGGCCAGGCCATCTGGTCCCCGATGCTCCTCGGCATGCAGGCGCATCACGAAGTCGAAGCTGGCGTCACTCGCATCCGCCCCGCGCCAGGCGGGTTTTCCGGCCTCATCCATCGTCAGGTTCGGCTGCGTAAAGAGATACGGGCAGGACCACGTCCGCAGCCCCAGCGCCGTCGCGCGCGGCACGAATTGGCGCTGCTGCGGGCGCCAGATGTCCATCATCGCCGTGGTGCCCGTCATCAGGCTTTCCAGAAGCGACATCTCCACCGCATCGCCAATCGCGTTAGGCGTCATGATATCGGAAACGAGGTCGCCCAGCGGCATCAGCAGCGAAAACAGGATATGGCCCGGCAGATCATCCGGCCCGATATCATCCGCCAGCCCGCGAAACAGCGGCGCGGAAAAGGCATGATTGTGCAGGTTGATCAGGCCCGGCATGAGCAGCCCGTCGGGCAGCTCGATCCGCTCGGCATCGAGGGAAGGGCGCTCCTGCACCACATCGGCGATGCGGTCGCCCTCGATGATGAGATGCGCCCCCTCCCGCAGCCCGGTTTGCGCGCACCAGAGCCAGCGGGGGGAGACGACCAGCATCCTCAGACGATCCGGTTCACGAGGTCCGTGCGCCCCGCCTGAAGGCGCGCGATGTTCTCCATCATGATGTCCAGCACGTTATCCTCATAGGAACACGTCTCGCCCGCCGTGTGAGGTGTCAGGAAGGCATTGGGCAGGGCCCAGAGCGGCGATTCGGCCAACAGGGGCTCGGTCGCCATCACATCGAGGCCGGCACCGCGGATCACCTTGTTCTCAAGGGCCGCGATCAGCGCGGCTTCATCAGCCACCTTGCCGCGCGCGCAGTTGATGAGGTAGGCGCTGGGCTTCATCGCGGCGAGCGCAGCCTCGCCAATGAGACCCGTGGTCTCGGGCGTCAGCGGGCAAACCAGCACCACAAAGTCAGCGCGTGGCAGAAGCTCCGGCAGGGCGGACGTCGCATGCACCTCATCGGCGCCCTCGGCACCGGAGGTGGGATTGGCGCGCACGCCGATCACCTGCATGTCGAAGGCCTTCAGCAGGCGGATCAGCCGCCGCCCGATATTGCCCATGCCGACCACAATGGCGGTCTTGCCGTTCAACTCATCCTCGCGCTGCGTGAAATCGCCCTTCATGCCCGACCAGAATTTCTTGTGCTGGTCATCCCGCGCGACGAACAGCTTGCGCGTGATCCCGAGCATCAGCCCCACAGCGTGCTCGCTGACGGCGGCGGCATTCGCACCCGCCCCTGATGCGAGCGTGATGCCGTGCTGTGCGAAGGTTGGCCGGTCATACTGATCCGTGCCGGCGGAGAGCGACTGCACATATTTCAGCCGCGCCGTGAGCGCGGGGTGGGTGTTGCGCCACAACCCGCTGATCACGAGCAGGTCCGCCTCGGGCAGCCTTGCCTGAAGATCCTCCAGATTCCGCACTTCGAAATAGGGGAAGGGCGCACCGCGCAAGGCGAAGCGCTCGGCGCAGCGATAGGCCGCATGCGCGAAGCAGATGGTGGGGTTGGCGGGAAACTGGTTCATGCGGCGGCTTCCTCAAGAAACACTTGGACGGCCTGGAACAGCGCACCGCGGTTGCGCTCCATCCACATGCCATGGGTGCCTTCGCCCAGCAGCACGAGGCGCTTGCCGGGCGAGGCCGTCATCAGCGGGAACAAGGTCTGCGCCATGTAGGGTGGCGTGTCCTGGTCCCATTCGCCAAGCACCAGCAAGGTGGGCGCGGTGATCTTGGCGGGGTCGTAGAAGGGGCGCCCGACGGCCCAGAACTCCCGGCCATCGGCCACGCTGCCATTGGGGGCGCGCAGGGCGGGAGGGTTGCGGCGCAGGCCTTCTGGGTCGGTCGCCCAGGTCACGCCGGCCCAATGCTCGAACCAGCCAGGCGGCACCAACATGGCGCGCGCGGCCTCT
>JBBRVI010000310.1:0-4135 GCA_038247025.1 Acetobacterales bacterium | reverse complement strand
GCCACGGCAGGGTGGGATCGCGTCGGCAGCGGCTTCGGCCAATTCTTCCAGGCGCTTGACGGCGCCCTTGAGGCCCAGTTCCCGCACCGCGCTCGGGCGATCATGCGCTGTATCCTGGCCGACCGGCTTGCCCATTTCCTCAGCGTCGGAAATGGCATCGCCAATGTCATCGGCCACCTGATAGGCCTCGCCCAGGCGCAACCCCACGGCATTCCAGGCCTCGATGGGCCCGCCCGCGGCCGCAGCACCGGCCATGGTGGCGCCGGCGAACAGGGCCGCCGTCTTGGCGCGGTGATAGGCGGCGACATCGACGGTCTTTTCGCATTCCCAGGCCTGTCCGGCGACGATGCCCAGCGGCGTGCCCACCGAATCGCCCACAATGCGCAACACGGCGCCAAGCCGCTCGGGGTGTGCGCACTCGCCGGCGGCACGGGCAATGGTCTGGAAAGCGAGGACGATCAGCGCATCGCCGGCCAGCAACGCCAAAGGCTCGCTGAAGGCGCGATGGACCGTCAGGCGGCCGCGCCGCGTGGCCGCATCATCGAAGCAGGGCATGTCGTCATGCACGAGGGAGGCGCAGTGCAGCATCTCGATGGCCGCGGCGGTGGCGTCCACCAGCACGGGGTCATCCATCCCACATGCCGCGGCGGCGGCCAGACAAAGCCGGGGCCGCACGCGCGCGCCACCCGGAAAAACCGCGTGATGCATGGCGAGTGACAGCAGGGGCGGCGTGGCGCCCGGCGTCAGTGCCAGCTTGAGTTGCCGTTCAATGCGGCCGTTTGCGTCCATGGAAGTGCTCCCGTCTGTGACGGCAAGAAAGCACCCCCAACCTTGACTGTCACGCGAAATTGACAGCATTCTGGGGTGTCTTTGCAGAAAAGTGTCAACCGGGCTTCACTCTTTTGCGGAGGGAGCGCCCGGCCCAGCAAGCGCGTGCTCAACGCGCAGCGATCCGAAGGAAAGCCGGCCTTGTCCGCAGCAGAAATCGTCAACGCATTGCCGCCCCTTGGCCCCGGGTTTCACCACACGCCCCCCCGCAACGGCTACGCCTGGTGGTATCTCGACGCGCTGAGCGAGGACGGAAAGCATGGGCTGACCATCATTGTCTTCTTCGGCTCGGTCTTCTCGCCCTATTACGCCATTGCCCGCCGACAGGGGCCGGCCGACCCGATGAATCATTGCTGCATCAATGTCTGCCTCTATGGCAGCCCCGCCCGCTTCGCGATGACCGACCGGCCGGAGCGTTCCATGTCGCGCGACGCGACCAGCATCACCATCGGCCCTTCGGCCATGCGCTGGGATGGCGAGGTGGTCACGCTCGACCTCGACGAGGTGGGGGTTCCCTTGCCACGACGCATCCGCGGCCAGGTGCGCCTTACGCCAGGGCCGATGAATGAGCGCGTCTTTACGCTCGACTCGGCCGGATGCCACTTCTGGCGCCCGATGAGTGCCGCCGCCCAAGTGGAGGTGGAGTTGGAAAAGCCCGGCATCTCCTGGAAAGGGCGCGGGTATTTCGACAGCAACTGGGGCACGGCGCCGCTGGAGCGCGATTTCAAGGAATGGGACTGGTGCCGCGTGCCGCTGAGCGAAGGTGCGGCCATCCTTTATGATGCGCGCCGGCGCGATGGCACCCGCCAGCAACTCGCGCTGCGCTTCCATGAGGATGGGCGGCTGGAGGAAATGGCGGTGCCGCCGGATGTGACCATGCGCCGCTCGCTCTGGGGCATTCGCCGTGCCACCCAGAGCGAGGGCAAGGCCGAGATTGTGAAAACGCTGCTCGACACACCCTTCTATGCCCGCAGCGTTCTGCGCACGACTTTGTGCGGAGAAACAGCCGAGGGCGTGCATGAAAGCCTGGATTGCGACCGCTTCGCCGCCCTGCCCATCCAGTTGATCCTGCCCTTCCGGGTGCCCCGCCGCTGGGTCTAGGCTCGCCGTTACCATGAAGGAGAGCCGCCGTGCTCGAAGAAGCCCCACCACCGACCCTGAACATCCCCTCCCTGCGGGACAAGGTGAGCCCGCAGGAGTGGCGCGCGCGCGTGGACCTCGCCGCCTGCTACCGCCTGACCGCGCTCTACGGCATGAGCGACATGATCGCGAACCACATCTCGGCCCGCGTGCCGGGCGAGGAGGGCGCCTTCCTCATCAACGCCTATGGCCTGCTGTATGAGGAGATCACCGCCTCCTCCCTCATCAAGATTGATGTGAAGGGCAATGTTCTCCACAAGCCGGATTTCGGCGATCTCGACTACGGCGTGAACCGCGCGGGTTTCGTCATCCATGGCGCGATCCATGAGGCCATCCACGAGATCGACTGCATCATCCACACCCACACCTGGCCGGGCATGGCCGTCTCCTCGCTGGAATGCGGCCTGCTGCCGATGAACCAGACGTCCATGCGCTTCCTCAACATCGGCTATCACGATTATGCGGGCGTGGTGCTGGACACGGCGATGCAGGCCAAGCTGGTGGAAGATCTCGGCGCCAACAACGCGCTGATCCTGCGCAATCATGGGCTTCTCACGGTGGGGCGCACCATCGCCGAGGCCTTCAACGCGATGCACCGCCTGGAGCTCTCCTGCCGCGCGCAACTCGCCGCACTGGCCTGCAACGCCAAGATCATCAAGGTCCCGCAGGATGTGCTGGACGAGACCTACCTGAACTACCAGCCGCAAACCCGCCGGCCCTATGGCGTCATGGAGTGGCCTGCACTTTTGCGCCGGCTGGACCGGATGGACCCCTCCTTCCGGAACTGAGCCGCTTACGGCAGCGAGACGCGGATCCTTTCGCGGAACCAGAAGGCGCCCTCAGCGACGAGGCTGGCATGAAAGGGTGCCTTCGCATCGCCAAGGGGAAACTCGCCGGTGATGATCAGGCTCTCACCGGGCGCCACGTCCCGCTCCAGCTTGCCGCGGGCCATCAATTCCACCTCGCCCGAGCCGAGGGCGCCCACCACGCCCATCGTGACCAGGCCTTGCCCACGCTCCGTCCTGGCGCGCCAAATGGTCCGGCCAGTGTTCTCAGCCCGGATGGAGAGACGGATCATACCAGGGCCGGATGCGACAACCTCCTCCACTTGAAGCCGCGCATGGGTCGCATCCGGCTCAAGCTCGCCGGCGCGGCGGGGTTTGCGGGCGAGGCAGTTGTTCCACCCACGCTCATGCCCATCGCCCACCACATCCTCGATGGTCCTGCGCCCCTCGGAGGCGGAGAAGATGCCGTTGAGCGAATGGAAGAAATCAATCTCCGCAAACCCGGCCTCACGCAGCACATGGTCCATGTATTCGCGCGTGAAGGGGCTCTCCAGCGTGCCGTAGGTGGCCATCTCCAGATCAAGTTGATCCTCCAGGCTGCGGTCGCCCGGATTCCAGCGCCCCTCGCCCAGAACCGCGATGCGTCCGCCGGGTTCCAGCAGGTTCGCCACGTTGTGCGCGGCGCGGTGCTCATCAATCACATGATGCCAGGCCTCATGGAACACCACGGCCTGCGCGCAGCCTGAGCCGTCCAGATGCGGCGGCAGATCCTCGATGGTGCCCTTCGCGAACTCCGCGCGCGCCAGCAAGTCAATGCCCCATTTGACGCCAGCGCGTTCGATCCGCAGCTTCGCGATATCCAGCATGTCCTGGCTGGGTTCCAGCAGGATGACCCGGTAGCCGATCATGAGGAATTGCTCGGCCAGCCAACCGGGACCTGCCCCGGCATCCACGATGGTGCCGCCGGGGAGGTCCAGCTTCTGGATGATGTTCAGCGCGTTGTAGATGGCGCGAAGATAATGGACATGGCCCCGCGCCGCGTCGAGCGGCTTGAGAAGCAGTCCGGTTCGGTGCTCGGGCGGGATGCTCCAGGTATAGGCCTCCGCCGCGGCGACCAGTTCCTGATAGCGCGTATGGGATTGTGCGACGTAGCGCCGTGGTCCCTCGAAGGGTGTGGCTTGGGGCGGCGGGGCTATCTCACTCGGCATGGCTTCCCGTCCCTATTCCCGCAGCGCCACAACACGCGCGCCCGGTTCGGATTGCTCGCTTGGCCGGCGGCCTCGATCCTGACCACCTCCGCCCGAACGCGTGGCGGTCGAGCAGGCCCACGATGTCCTTGTATCTGGCCCTGAAGAGCTAGAGCATGTTCCGTTCAAAAGGGG
>JBBRVI010000309.1:0-4136 GCA_038247025.1 Acetobacterales bacterium | reverse complement strand
CTGGAATTCCTCGGCTGGCGCGCCCGGCAGAAGGACATGGTGGCCGCCACGGCCGGAATCGCCTTCGCGGCCGGCATATTGTTCCTGCTCAATGTGGGCTGACGCGCTCCTCATCTCGGGCGGCAGCCTGGTCGCGGCCTTTTGCGCGAGCATCGCGGGCTTCGCCTTCGTGCTGGTGGGGGCGGCGCTGCTGCTGCAATTCTTCCCGCCAGCGCTGGTGGCGCCCGTGCTCATTCTCGGCAGCCTGATCGTGCAGGGCATTGGCACATGGGCCGTGCGCGCTGACATCCCCTGGTCTCGGCTGTGGCTCTATGTCGGGACCGCGACGCTCGGGCTGCCCTTTGGCATCGCTGTGCTGGCGCTTGGGCCGGCGGCGTGGATTGTCGCGGGGGTTGGCCTGCTGCTGGTGGTCTATTCCGGCTACACCCTGGCCCGCATCGCGCTGCGCATGGCGCCCGCTGCGATCCCCGTGACGCGCGGCCGCGATGCGGTGATCGGCGTGGCTTCGGGCGTATTGGGCGGCATTGGCGGCTATGTTGGCGCGCTGCTCGGGATGTGGGCCGACATGCAGGGCATGACCGCGCGCGACACCCGCGCCCTGATGCAGCCCTTCATCGCCATCATGCAGGCCATCACCATCATCGGCCTCATCGCCACGGGCTTCTTCACGGCGCAGGCGCTGTTTCTTACCGCGACGGCGGTTCCCGCTTTGCTTCTTGGAACCTGGCTCGGCATCAGGGCGGGTCGCCGCCTGCCGGCCCAGGCCTTCCGGCTGGCACTGCTGGGCCTGCTGTTTGTCTCTGGCCTCTCACTGCTCATCTGAGGGATTTTTTCGATATGTCCGTCATCTCCACCCCAGAAAAACTGCGCATCACGCCCGACGCCATCGAGGAGGCCGCGCGCCTTCTCTACATCCGCGCGTTGAAGATATTGCCCGACGACATCAAGCAGGCTTTCTTCCGCCTGGATGCGACCGAGACGGATGGCTTGGCGCGCTCGGTGCTGGCCACGATGATCGAGAATATCGCGGTGGCCGAACGCACCGAGAACCTGCTGTGCCAGGATACCGGCATTCCCATTTTCAACGTGCAGATCGGCCGCGATGTTGAGCTGGATGGCTGGGCGCTGAAGCAGGCCATCGCGCGGGGAACCGAGCGCGCCACGCGCGAGCATCCGCTGCGCTCCTCGGTGGTGCATCCCATCACGCGGATCAACGCGCATACCTCCTGCGGGGCGCATGTGCCGGTTATCAACATCGACTTTGTCGAGACGCCGCGCACGCTGCGCCTGGAAATGATCCCCAAGGGCAGCGGCTCGGAAAACGGCTCCTTCCTGCAAATGCTGATCCCCGCCGATGGGTTGGCCGGCGTGAAGCGTTTCGTTGTGGATGCGGCGATCAAGGCAGGCGGCAAGGTCTGCCCGCCGACCATCCTGGGCGTGGGCGTGGGCGGCACTTCGGATTTGTGCATGCATCTGGCGAAGGTGGCGGCCACGCGCCCGCTCGGCTCGGTTTGCGAGGATGTTGAAGGGGCGAAGCTGGAGGTGGAACTCAGCGAGGCGGTGAACGCCTTGGGCATCGGTCCGCAGGGCCTGGGTGGCGACAGCACCGCCTTCGCCGTGCATGTGGAAGTTGCCGCCACGCACATCACGATGAACCCCGTCGCGGTCAATATTCAGTGCCACTCGGCGCGCCGGGCGAGTGCCACCTTCACGCCCGAGGGCGTGGTGATCGGGTTCTGACGCCATGACCCACCACACCCTGAACATGCCCTGCACCGAAGCGGAAATCCGCACCCTGCGCGCGGGCGATACGGTGACCTTGCAGGAGACGCTCTTTGGCATTCGCGATGCCACGCAAATTCACATGTTCGATCGCGGTCGCCGCACGCGCTTTGATCTGCGCGGCCATGCCGTGATCCACACCGCGCCGAACGTGCGCAAGGTGGACCCCAGCAACACCAACCAGGCCGGCTATGAGGCCGTGTGCATCGGCACCACCACCTCCGACCGCATGGAGCGCTTCACCCGCCCGTTGATGGAGCGCGAGGGCGTGCGCATCATCATCGGCAAGGGCGGGCTGCGCGGGGATTCGGGAAAGGCCTTCCAGGAGTTGGGCGGCTGCTACCTCGCCGTGATCGGCGGCGCCGCCGCGCTGGAGACCACCTGGATCACCGCCATCGAGGATGTGGACATGGACGACCTCAATCCCGAATCCCTCTGGCGCTTTGCCATCCGCGATTTCGGCCCGTTGATCGTGGGGATGGATGCACATGGCGCCTCGCTCTACCGCGACGTGCAGGCGAGCGTGGAAGCCCGCCGCGCGGCCGTGCTGGCCAAGCTGGGGGCGGCATGATGGACCGCATCACCACCGACATCCTCATCCTGGGCTCTGGCGGTGCGGGCCTGCTGGCGGCACTCCACGCCAAGGCCGGCAATCCCGATCTACGCGTCACCATCGCGGTGAAGGGCCTGCTCGGAAAATCCGGCTGCACGCGCATGGTCCAGGGCGGATACAATGTGGCGCTCGCCGCGGGGGATTCCGCCGAGCGACATTTCATGGACACCCTGGATGGCGGCAAATGGCTCAATGACCAGGACCTGGCCTGGACGCTCGTCACCGTGGCGCAGCGGCGCATCCGCGAGCTGGAAAGCCGCTGGGGCTGCTTCTTCGACCGCAACGCGGATGGCAGCATTCACCAAAAGGCCTTCGCCGGGCAGAGCTTCGACCGCACCGTCCACAAGGGCGACCTGACGGGCATCGAGATCATCAACCGCCTCGCCGAACAGACGTGGGCGCGCGGCATTGACCGGCTGGAGGAACACCGCGCCGTCGCGCTGATCCGCTTAAAGGATGGTTCGCGGCTGAGCGGTGTGCTGCTGCTGGATATCCGCCGCGGCGGCTTCGTGTTCGTCCAGGCCAAGGCGGTGCTGCTGGGCACTGGCGGCGGGCCGACCATGTACAAATACCATACGCCTTCGGGCGATAAATCCTGCGATGGCATGGCCATGGCACTCCGTGCGGGGCTTGGCCTGCGCGACATGGAGATGGTGCAATTCCACCCGACCGGCGTGCTGGCCGGCCCTGGCACGCGGATGACGGGCACCATAATCGAGGAAGGGCTGCGCGGTGCGGGCGGCTATCTGCTGGGCGGCGACGGAGAGCGCTTCATGCACAAATACGATCCGCGCGGTGAGCGCGCCACGCGCGACATCGTCAGCCGTTCCATGGAGCGTGAAATCCAGGCCGGCAATGTGAACGCCGAGGGCGGGCTCTGGATCGAGATGGGCCATCTGGGCCCCGCCAATGTGACGAAGCAGTTCAAGGGCATGGTCGAACGCTGCGCCGATATGGGCTTTGATCTCGCGGGCGGGCGCGTGCCGGTGGTGCCGACGGCGCATTACATGATGGGTGGCTTGGTCTTCCACGCCGATGGCAGCACCGATCTGCCCGGGCTTTTCGCAGCCGGCGAGGATACCGGTGGCGTGCATGGTGCCAATCGCCTCGGCGGCAATGGTGTCGCGAACAGCACCGTCTTTGGCGGCATCGCGGGCGACAGCATGGCGCAATGGGTGCCGCGGCATGGCGCGTTGGAGGCGCCGGATGAAGCAGCACTTCTCGCTGCCATGGACGCGGCCCTTGTACCCTTCTCCACGGCTCCGAAGCCGCTGAACCCGCTGCGTGATGCGCTGGCCGAGCTCATGTGGAACAAGGCCGGCATCCTGCGTGACGGGAAGGGCCTGGCCGAAGCCGAGAGCGGCCTGGACGCGATCGAGGCGGAACTGCGCCACAGCGGTGTGAGCGATGCGCGGCGCGGCTTCAACATGAGCTGGGCCGACTGGCTGAACCTGGAGAGTTTGATCCTCGCCAGCCGCGCCATCATCGCGGCCAGCCAGGCGCGCTGCGAAAGCCGCGGCGCGCACTGGCGCGAGGATTTCCCGCAGACCGATGATGACGCTGCCGGGCTGCGCCACACCCTCGTCACCCTCAATCAGGGCCGCGTAAGCCTTGATTGGCGGCAAGTGCACTTTGCCCGCCTCAAGCCGGGGCAGTCGCTCCTGTCGGTGGCGGCGGAGTAGGCCCGCCCAGCGTGCCGAGGATGTGCGCCGATCAAATTTTAACGCTTTGTCAAATCGTT
>JBBRVI010000308.1:0-4182 GCA_038247025.1 Acetobacterales bacterium | reverse complement strand
GCGTTTGTGGTCGACCTGGCCTCCACGGGCAGGCTGGACCTCGCGGTACAGGTATTGCTGGGAGGCAACGATTTGATTACTGGCGGCAGCAGCAACGACGTCCTGTTTGGCTATGGCGGGAACGACGTCATCCGTGGCGGGGCTGGTGACGATGTGCTCGTCGGCGGCCTCGGCGCCGACGTCCTGACCGGCGGAAGTGGCGCCGACAGATTCGTGTTTCAGTCGACCGGCGACTCCGGGGTGGGCGCAGCCAATCGCGACGTGATCACCGATTTTCGTCGCGCAGACGGCGACCGGATCGATCTGCGGCAGGTGGACGCGATTGTTGGCAACGAACAGAATGACGATTTCTCGATCGTCAGCCGCTTCACGGGCGGTCCCGGGCAACTGACGGTACAGGCAACCAGCAATGGTTTCCTCGTCAGCGGCGACGTAAATTTTGACCGTCGTGCGGACTTCTCCTTCTTGGTCGTCACCACCGAGACGACGCTGGTTTCTACCGACTTCATACTCTGATGATTTGAGGAGGGGTTGGTCGGGGTCGACCCTCTGCGAGGAGGGTCGACCCATTGTTCATGGGAGCGTCTGAATGGGACAATCCATTTGGGGGTTCGGGAAGGGGTGGCGGTGCATTTTGCGTGTTGCCCGGACGTCCCTCCAGGCCGGCCCTGGTCACTTTCGCAGAGGCGCCAAGCGCGAAGACGACGGATCGCCTTGTTGCGTCGGAAAAGCACTCTCTGTTGGCCCAAATCCTACGCGGCGCGCCGGAGCAATGCGTGCGCCGCGCGCTGGAAGGTTTGGCAAGGCCTCCGCCGAAGGGATTTGAGAGGGTTTGTGTGTTATGGAGTTGGCCGATATCGGAGGAATTGAGCGCGCGCAGCAGATGTTCTAACGCGCGAATCTGAATTTGGCCTGGATGGCCTTCTTTCCGGAAATACCTCTACAAGGCTACACAAAAATAAGAACTGAGCACGTATTTTTAATTCCACCAATTTTTATCATTTTTATGTTTGTGGTAGGTCCGCGCAACCAGCCTTCCAGTCTCGCTTCCTTTCAAAGGCGGCACAACTGCGGTTGCGAAGTTCCACCGTTCCGTTCCACAAGCAGTGGACAAAGAGGGTCAAGTTGATGTCCGGTTTGGATCCGAACACCTGCCGGGCGCGCTGCGCGGCCGGACCCGTGATATGAGCGGCAGCCAGGCAGCCCGCGGGCAGATACCCTTGGCCGAAACTCCGCTCGGCAAGGCGCTGGCGGTTTGCCGCCGGCAATTCTGGCTGGTTGCCGCCTTCTCGGGCGTCGTCAATCTGCTGCAACTCACCGTGTCCATCTACATGATGCAGGTGTTCGACCGTGTCCTGGCTACGCGCAACACCGACACCCTGGTATATTTAACGCTGGTCGCGATTTTCGCGCTGACGATCCTCGCCATGCTGGAAGCGGTGCGCAGCGTCATCATGCAGCGAATCGCCGCCTGGGTGGAACAGCGCGTCGCCCCCGAGGGCTTCATGCGGGCCGTCGAAGGTCAGCTCCGGGGCGGCAATTACCGCATGGAAGCCTTGCGCGACCTTGCACTCTGCCGCGGTTTTCTGGGGTCGCCGGGCATGCTGGCACTGTTCGATCTGCCCTGGGTGCCGGTCTATATCGCACTCGTCTTCCTGCTTCATCCCATGCTGGGCTGGCTGGCACTTGGCGGCGCGATGGTGCTCTTCTTCCTCACCCTCGCCAATGAAGCCCTCACCTCCAAGGCCAACCAGGCCGCCGGGGTCTCCGCCATGCAGGGCCATCGCCGGGCCGAGGCCATCGCGCGCAATGCCGAAGTCATTGACAGCATGGGCATGATGCCGGCCGTGCTGCAGCGCTGGCGCGCGCCCTTCAGCAGCTCGCAGGAGCCGCAGGAACAAGCCGCTGACCGCGCGGCCGTCATTCTGGCCCTCATCAAGTTCTTCCGCCTCACCATTCAGTTGGCCGTACTGGGTCTCGGTGCCTGGCTCGTACTGCAGCAGCAGTTGACCGCGGGGGCTTCCATCGCCGCCTCCATCATCATGGGCCGAGCCCTGGCACCGGTCGAGCAGGTGGTGGGCTCCTGGAAACAACTGGTCCAGGCGCGTGCTGCGCTGCGCCGGCTCACGATGTTTCTCACCTTGCCACGTCTGCGCCCCCCTGGCCTGGCCATGCCCGCCCCGCAGGGCGAGCTGAGTGTCGAGCGCGTGAGCTACAACTTCCCCGGCCAGAACGTGTCCATGATCAAGGGCGTGAACTTCGCCCTTCCGGCGGGTGAGAGCCTGGCCATCATCGGGCCCTCGGCCGCAGGCAAGACCACGTTGCTGCGCATGATGATCGGAACACTGCCGGCCACGGCGGGGCATGTGCGGCTGGACGGTGCTGACGTATTTCTGTGGCAGCGAGAGGATTTCGGGCGCCACCTTGGCTATCTCCCGCAGGATGTGGAGTTGTTCGAGGGCACGGTTTTCGAGAACATCGCCCGTCTGGGCGAAGCCACGCCCGAAGCGGTCTTCGAGGCCGCCGTGATGGCAGGCTGCCATGAGATGATCCTGCGCCTTCCCGCCGGCTACGAGACCGAGATCGGTGAGGGCGGCGCGCATCTTTCGGGTGGCCAGCGCCAATTGCTCGGCCTCGCGCGCGCGCTGTTTGGCAATCCAAAGCTGGTGGTGCTGGATGAGCCCAACAGCAATCTCGATGGCGACAGTGAGGCCGGGCTGGCCCGCGCCATGCAGACGCTCAAGGCGCGCGGCACCACCGTGGTCCTTGTCTCACACCGCCCCGCGCTGGTGCAGGAGGTTGACAAGGTGCTGGTCATGAAAGACGGCGCAGCCGAGCTGTTCGGCCCCCGCGCAGAGGTTCTCAAGAGACTGTCCGGGCCGCCCGTGCGGCCGGTTCAACTGGCCAGCAGCGGAGGGGGAGTTTGATGCCTGATACGGTTCAAAGCATCTCGCCCGCTTCGACTGTGCCAGCAAAGCGCCCCGCTTTGCCCAAGCCGCCGCCGGTCATCATCGAGCATGAGACGCCGCGCACCGGCGGGGTGGTCGTCTTTGGCCTGATCGTCATGCTGGGCTTCTTCGGCGGCTTCATGGCCTGGGCGGTTTTCGCGCCGCTTTCAGAGGCCGCGATTGCGTCCGGCACGATCAAGGTGGAGGGAACACGCCGCACCTTGCAGCACCTCGAAGGCGGGATGGTTCGTGAAATCCTGGTGCGCGACGGTGACCAAGTCCAGGAGGGCCAAGTGGTGATGCGCCTGGACGACGTCCAGTCCGGCTCAGCGCTCGCGGGCTTGATTGCCCAGCGTGATGCGTTCCTGGCGCAGCAGGCGCGGCTGACGGCAGAACTCGGGCGGACCTCCGACATCAACTTCCCACCCGAGCTTCTGCAATCCCGCGAGCCCCGCGCGATCGAGGCGATGAGCGGCCAGCGCGCCCTTTTCATCACACGGGCTACAAATCTGACCAGCCAGATGGCGGTTTTCATGACGCGGCGCGAACAGGCCTTGGGCACCATAGCCTCCGCTGAAGGGCAGATGGGCGCAGCACGGCGCCAGCTCATCCTGCTTGTCCAGGAGGAGGAGATGCGCCGCGGCCTGGTCCGCCAGGGCCTCGCCCGCCTGCCCGAACTCCTGGCCCTGCAACGCCAGCTGGCCGCGACCGAGGGGGTGATCGCCGACCTGACGGGCCAGATCCGCCGTGCCAGCGCCGCCGTCGAAGAGGCGGATGGCCAAGGCCGGCAGATCACGGATCAGCGCTTGCAGGAATCCGGCACCGAGCTGCGCGAGGTCATCTCGCGCCTCGCCGAGACGCAGGAGCGGCTTCGTGCGGCCGCCGATGTCTCCACCCGTCGCGACATCGTGGCGCCCGAGGCGGGAACCATCGTGAACCTGCGCTTCTTCAACCTCGGAGCCGTGCTGCGCCCCGGCGACCCGGCGATGGAATTGGTACCCGTGCGGGACCGGCTGATCGCCGAAGTGCAGATCCAGCCCATGGATATTGACGTGGTCTTCACCGGACTGCCTGCCGAGATCCGTCTTCCCGCCTTCAAACAGCGCCTCGTGCCCTTCCTGCATGGCCATGTGAGTTTCGTCGCACCGGACATCACTTTGGACCCGCAAACTCGCGCCAGTCATTATCGCGCGCATATCCAGATTGATGCGGAGCAACTGGCGCGGCTGCCGTC
>JBBRVI010000307.1:0-4187 GCA_038247025.1 Acetobacterales bacterium | reverse complement strand
TGCCACGGCCTGCACATCGGGGTCGGCCAGGACTTCGGCATAGGTGGCGTACAGGCGGATGCCCTTCTCCGCCGCGTAGTCGCGCGCCTTTTCAAGCCGGCCGGTTGTGCCGGCCACAAAGCGAATGCCCGCGCCGTTCTGACCGTGGACGGAATTGACCAGCGTGCGGCCCCAATTGCCCATGCCAACGATCGCGGTATTCAGCATTGCCGGAACTCCTGAACTCATGTGGGATTTTCCAGATGTCTGGCCCAGGCGCTTATCCGTGTCACGCCCCAGGCCGTGACCAGCAGCGCGAGTCCCGCCGCGAGGATGGTGGGCAGCCGCATGCCGAAAATCTCGCCCGTCGTGCCGAGAACCAGCGCGCCCAGGGCCGGGCAGGCGCGGGTGATGAGCCCCCAGAGGGCGAGGGTGCGCCCGCGCATGCGCGTCAGCGCGGCCGATTGCGCCAGGGTCTGCACCGAAATGCCATGGATCGAGGCGCAAGCCCCATAGAGCGCGCCGCAGAATACGGCAAAGGCAAACCAGCCCGTTGCGACAAAGCCGATGGCGCAAATGGCCTGCCCACCCGTCGCCAACACGGCGATGCGCGTGGTGCCGTCAAGCCGCCCGCGCGAGGCGACCCAGACCCCCGCCACCAGCGCGCCCACGCCGATGGCCGCCGTCAGCAGCGCAAGCCCCGCAGCACCCTGGCCGAACAGCCGCTCGACATAGGGAGGGAGCACTTCCTGCACGCCGCGAAGCAGGATGGCGCTGACGCCGGCAAACAGAAAAATCGGGCCGATGCCCGGATGGTTGGCGGCATAGCGGATGCCCTCCACCGTCTCCGAGAGGAGCGATGCTTCGGGCGCGTGGCCTTGGATATGGTCGGGGTCCACACGCATCATCGGCAGGGTCGCTGTGGCGATCACATAGGCGACCACATTGCACAGGATGGCCGGCACCACGCCCCAGATGGCGATCATGGGCCCCGCGATGGCCGGCCCCAGGAAGCGCGCCAGATTGAAGCACAGCGAATTGCAGGCAACGGCCGCCGGCAGGTCCGCGCGTGGAACCAGGCCTGGCATCAGCGCCTGTCGGGCGGGTTGCGCGAAGCTGGCCGCAATGCCGCCGATCACCTCGAAAACGAGCAGTGAGCCGATGGAAATCACGCCCGTCCAGGTGAGGATCGCGATGCCCAGAGCCTGCGCGCCGATCACCGCCTGGGCGATCATGGTCAGTTTCACGCGGTTCATGCGGTCCGCCATCGCGCCCGCAATGGGGCTGAACACGACGGCGGGGGCCAGGTCGCAAAACGCCACCATGCCCACCCAGAAGGCCGAACCTGTCAGTTCCCAGGCGAGCCACATCACCGCGATGCGGTGCATCCAAAGGCCGGTCCAGGCAGTCAGGCTGGCGCCAAAGAAGATCCTGGCATCGCGGTGGGAGAGGGCGCGCGTCAGCGCGCCGAAGGGTGCCAGCTCAGTTGCCCGCGCCGCGTCGAGTGCGGCTGGGGGATGCGGCCGGCGGCGGTGGCGCGGCTGGCGTCACGGACGCCGGCACAAGCGGCGAGACAGTATTGGCGCGGATGCACTCATTCACACGCCGTTCGAACTGGAATTGCTGGCCCAGCCGCTCGGTTGTGCTGGTGGCGCCCTGGCCGGCGAAGGGGGCGGCGGTCAGGCTCCCGCGGTCATCGTCGCGCATCAGGTTGCCGCGCTCCTGTCGGCGGGTTTCCGCCGAGACCTGTTCGCGGCAGGCCTGCGCCACGGCGGGGTTGGTGCGCGGATCGCCCGGGCGCGGTGGCGAGAGGCTGGGCGCCTCGAAGCTGGCGAAGGGCGCGTTGGTGGCCCCGCAGGCGGAGATCAGCAGAAGAGGAAGGAGCAGGGCCGCGCGAAGCATGAGACAGAGTCTTTCGTCAAAGGGAGGTAGCAGGGAGCGTTCGCGCCAGCATGGCACGCAATGGTGCATCCTCGAAACGCCCCGTGGCGTCGAGCGGCGCGCGGGCGGCGGCGCAAAGCAGGGCGGGATGGAATTCGGCCCCCTCCGCCGTGATCTGGAACATGCCTCGCAGCCAGCGCGCACGGCCCATGACCTCGACCAGCGCAAGCAGCCGCAGGCAAAGTGCCACATCGCCCAGCGAATTCATGCGCCCCTGCCGCGCCATGGCCTCGGCCCAGCACGCGGCATCCGCATCCGTCAGCGCGATCTCCACGCCGTCCTCGAACGCGATCAGCCGTGGCGGACCCCAAAGCCCGGCCTCGGCGGAAGCACGAGCGACTTCCCACGCGGATTCCAACGCGGAGGGCGGTACGGCGGGCAGGGCTGAAGCAGCGACGCCGAGTTCATGGCGCAGGGCGCCCGTGGGCAGGAACGTCGTGGTCACCATGCGCGGATCAGGGGCCGGCAAGACGCACATCGCGCCCCGTCCCGTGGTTCCCTGCCCGCTGGCTGGAGGCGCGGATCAGCGAAGCGGCCAGGGCTTCGGCAAGGCAGGCATAGCCGCGGTCATTGTGGTGCAGACCATCCGAAGCGAGCACCTCGGCGGGTGGCATGCCGGCATCGCGCCAGCGCTGCATGAGGCGCGAACGCGCAAACAGCGGCACGCGCTCAGCCTGCGACAATTCCTGCATGGCGGCGTCGAAGCTGCGGCTGGCCGGCGCACTCAGGATGCGCGGGGCGCGCTGATTGTCCATCAGCACCACCTCCACCCCGGCCGCGCGTAAGCGGCGCAGCCCGGCGCGCATCTGCGCCAGGAATCCGGCCGTGTCGCCCCCGCGCAGCACTTCATTGCCACCGGCCTGCCAGATGACGAGGTCCGGGTCATGGGCCAGGACATCCGTCTCCATCCGGGCCAGCATTTCGGCCGAGGTCTCGCCGGATTTGCCCGCATTGATCACGCGCAGCTCCACGCCGGGCAGTGCCGTGCGCAGCAGGGCCTCCAGCCGCGCGGGATAGCTCGCCGCCCGCGAAGACGCGCCCGCCCCTTCGGTCGAGGAGGAACCGAGTGCCACGATGGTCAGGGGCTCCCCTGCATCCAGCTCGGCCTGAACGCCCAGCAGGGGGTCGAGGGTTTCGCGCACGGGGGGGCAGCCCGCCCCCGCCCAGGCGGGGTTCGAGGCAGCAATCAAAAGGAACAGGACAACAGGAAGCCACATCTGGCTAGTATAGATACGAATGACGTCATTGGCCACGCAAAGCAGCCCCCCGCCGGCCACGCGCCCACCCCGACGAGACCCGCGCGCCGATATATGCCGGGGGCTGGCCCTGTGGATGATCGTCATCAACCACACGCCGGGGAATTGGCTGGGTGAAGTCACGCTCAAAAACTTCGCGCTTTCCGACGCCACCGAGGCCTTTGTGCTGCTGGCCGGCTATGCGGGCGCTTTCGCTTATGCCGGGTTGGCCGACCGCCAGGGCTGGGCCGTTGCCGCTGCCTCGCTGGTACGGCGGGTTTCGAAACTTTATGTGGCGCACATCTTTCTGTTGGTGGTCTTCGCTGCGCAGGTGGGGTTCTCGGCCGCCACCTTGGATCGTGCCATCTACCTTGATGAACTGGCGCTCGATCCGTTTGCCGACCAGCCCTACCGCACATTGCTGGAAGCATTGCTGCTGCGCTTCCAGCCGGCCTTCCTCGATATCCTGCCGCTTTACATCGTGCTGCTCACGGCGTTGATTCCAGCGCTTTGGCTGCGCGGGCGGCCCTGGTGGCTCTTGGCACTCTCCGTCACGGTCTGGCTGGCCGCGCGCTGGTCAGGGGTGAATTTCCCGCGATGGCAGGAGGGCGGCTGGTTCTTCAACCCGCTGGGTTGGCAGTTGCTGTTCTTCCTGGGCTTCCTGCTGGGCCAGGCGGCGCGCGGGGCGCCCTCCGTCGGGCTGCCACCGCGGCATGCCGGGCTGACCGCACTGGCCATTGCGGTCCTGGCGGCAAGTGGGGCAAGCCTGATCGTCTTCGATCATATCCCGATCGTGATGGAGGCGCTGCCCCTCTGGGTGCCGGATCTGCTGGCCTCGGTGGACAAGACGTCGCTGCATCCGCTTCGCCTGGCCTCGATCCTGGCGCTGGCCTACCTGATCGGCACTCATGTCGGCCGCGACGGCGCTGTGGTCCGCGGGGCCTGGGTGCGGCCATTCGCCGCGATGGGCCAGCAAAGCCTCCCGGTCTTTTGCTTCGGCATTCTCCTCTCCTTTCTGGCGCGGCTGATGCT
>JBBRVI010000306.1:0-4210 GCA_038247025.1 Acetobacterales bacterium | reverse complement strand
CTCTCCTGGCGCGGACAAACCGACCCTTACCGCATCTGGGTCAGCGAGGTCATGCTGCAACAGACGACAGTGGCGGCCGTGGGCCCACGCTATGCCCGATTCCTGGCCCGCTTCCCCGATGTGGGCACCCTCGCGGCGGCCGATTGGCCGGAATTGGCTGAGGAATGGGCCGGGCTTGGCTATTACGCCCGCGCCCGCAACCTGCACGCCGCCGCCCGCGCCATCGCGGCCATGGGCGGGTTTCCGACGGATTCCGTCGGTTGGCGCAGGTTGCCCGGGATCGGCCCCTACACGGCAGCCGCCATTGGCGCCATCGCCCTGAACGAGCCGGTGGTGCCCCTGGATGGCAATGTGGAGCGCGTGGTGGCGCGGCTTTTCGCCATCGAGACCCCCCTGCCCTCGGCAAAGGCGGAACTTGGGCGCCTCGCTGATGGCTTCGCCGCTCAGCCAGAGATGCGTGCCCGGCCCGGCGATTTCGCCCAGGCTCTCTTTGACCTGGGTGCGACCATCTGCACACCGCGCAACCCCGCCTGTGCCATCTGCCCCTGGCGCGAGGGCTGCGGGGCGGCAGCACTTGGTATCGCGTCCAGCCTGCCGCGCAAATCGCCCAAACCGGCGCGCAGTGTGATCCACGGCGCACATTTCGCGCTGAGCGATGCGGCCGGCCGGCTGCTGCTGATCCGCCGGCCCGAGGCCGGGCTGCTGGGCGGCATGCTGGCTCTGCCCGGCACACCCTGGCGTGCCGAGCCCTGGACGGATTCGGAAGCGCTGACCCATGCCCCCGTTCCTGGCATCGCTTGGCAGGCGAGGCCGGGGACGGCGCAGCACGCCTTCACGCACCGTGAATTGACCATGCGCGTTTTTGCCGCACGCGTGGCAGCGTTTCCGGACGGCAGCGAGAGCGCCACACTGGATCAGGCTGCAGGCAGCCTGCCAACCGCCATGCGCAAGCTGCTGCCCCTGATCAACTGAGGAGGCTAGAGCATGTTCCGTTCGAAAGGGATCACTCCACACGCTTTAACCTGCTCTTTTTCAATCATCTTTATCCGTTCAAACGATTCCGTTTGAACGGATGATGCTCTATTGCACCGCGCGCTGCGCCAGCCGCGCCATCAGCGCCTCGGTGCCGGCCCGGCCTTGAGCCGGAATGGTCACTCCGTGCCGGCCGAAGACGCGCTCAGCGATGTCCTCGCCCGTGCTGCGGGTCAGCCAGACCCGACCCGAAGCATCCTCCCAGACCAGCACCCGCAGGGGCAGATCGAGAGCAAGCGTGGGCTGAGCCGCCATCGCGGGGGTACCGGTACGCGGATTGCCAAAGATCAGCACCGTGCGGGGCGGCAGCGAGAGCTGTGCGGCGCTGGCCGCCGCGGCATGGTCAATTTCGGTGAAAACGACCCAGCCTTCCTCCCGCACGGCGGCGGCGAACCGATCCAGCGTAACCCGCACGGTATGGCCGCTGGGCAAGGTGGTCAGCCCCTGGCCGAAAACGGGAGGCGCGATGGCAAATGCCAGGAAAAAGGCAAAAAGCAGCTTGGGCATGGCGTGGATGATCCGAGATGTTTGTCCCAGTTCGTTGCCAATGGAACAAAGGTTACGCCATGCCCCGGATTACCGCTTGAGACTTGGGCTTCAAGCCCAGAGCCGCTCGCGCTGGAGGTTGGTGTAGAGCCCCGAGACGAACTCGCCATAACCATTGAACAGCCGTGTGGGCACACGGCCGCCTGAGCCCAGCAGCCGTTCTGTCGCCTGGCTCCAGCGCGGATGCGCAACTTCGGGGTTCACATTGGCCCAAAAGCCGTATTCCGAGGCCTGGATGGTGGACCAGAAAGTGGCTGGGCGGCGATCCGTCAGCGTAATCCGCACCACCGACTTGCCGGATTTGAAGCCGTATTTCCACGGCAACACCACGCGGAACGGCCCTCCATTCTGCGCAAGTAGCGGCTTGCCATACATCCCCACCGGCATGAACGCGAGTTCGTTGCCCGCTTCCTCGATCGTGCAGGCCTCCATATGCGGCCAGGGGTACCAGCTTTGGCGCAGGCCGGGCATCACGGCGGGCAGGGTAGCGGTCTGGAAACTGACATACCGCGCGCCGGCCTGCGGTTCGACCAGCTTGAGCAGTTCGGAGAGCTGGAAGCCGGTCCAAGGCACGGTCATCGCCCAGGCCTCAACGCAGCGCAGGCGGTAGGTGCGTTCCTCAATGGGCAGCAGGCGGATCAGGTCATCCACGCCGAATTCGCGCGGGCGGGCGACCATGCCCTCCACCTTGATGGTCCAGGGGCGCATGGGCATTCGGCTGGCTTCGCGCACGATGTTCTTGCTTGTGCCGAATTCATAGAAATTATTGTAGGTGGTCGCCTCTCGCTCAGTCGTGAGGTCCCGCTCAGGGCGGTAGCGCAGGTTGCGCTGGTGTTCAGGCAAGGGGGGCACGACGCCGGCCGCCTGCTGCGCGAGAGCCGAGCCCGGGAGAAGCGCGGCCCCGGCGCCGAACAGGGCGCGGCGGTTCAGCACCAGCGCCTCAGGCGTCACCTGGCTTTCGGGGATTTCATAGCCGCGACGGCTTCGGATCAGCATGGGTGGTTTCCTAATGAAAGATGGGGCTTTCAGCCTATTCGCTGCTCAGGGTGAATTGGTAACGCGCCAATCAGGGGCAAGGATACGCAATCCATCGGCTTCGATGATTCTGTCCCGGTCCGGGCGCATGCCGGCGCGGGCCAATGCCAGGGTTTCCGCGTCCCGCAGCACATATAGCACGCCTGGCTCAGGCCGGCCTTCAGCGAGGCGCGCGGCCATGTTCCGCCGCAGTGCCTCAACCGTCCGTGCGTCGGTGCGGGCGAGGTAGATGGCGTCCGTCGCCATGTTGTGGCGAGCGGCGAAGACGGCGATCTCCTCCCAGGCGAGCCCCTGATTGCCGGCAGGAATGCCGCGGATGGCGCGGTATCGGGTGGCGGCCTCGGCCCAGAAGGGGTCGCTCAGGCGCAGCGGCAATTGCCCGGCGGTGGGGGGGAAGAAATGCGCGAAGCGGGCATAGGTGGGACGGAGATCCGCCGCCTGCACCATGAGAAGGGCCAGAAGTGCCACCCCGCCCCAGCGTGGCCCGAACGCCCGCAGCAGCCCCGCGATGCCGGCCAACATGGCGGCGTAGGCAATGGGCCAGAAGAAACGCTCCGAGGCGCGCAGCGCGCCCAGCAACTCCACCAGCCGCTCGGGCAGCGGCAACAGGGTGAATTGCCAGCCACCGATGGAAGGGCGGTGCGTGATGGCGAAGGCCAGCATGGCCAGCAGGACAAGTAGCAGAGGGACCAGGGGCCGTCTCAGCCGCGTCCAGGCCATGAAGGGCAGCAGAAGAAGCGCGCCGAGGCCAGTATAGGCGCTGGCTGCCTCGGGATGGGCGGTATCGGGCAGGTTGGGCAAGAATTGGCCCCAGGGGCCGGGATCGAAGGGGGCCAGAAGGTCGAGCTGCATGGCGCCATACATCGCCCCTCCATGCCCTGCCTGGAGCAGGAAAAATCCGGCCGCCCAAAGCCCGAGCAGGCCAATGGCCGGCACGCCCAACGCCTCAGCGAGCGCACGCCGGCGCCACCAATCGGCCGCCCAGAGCCCCAGCACCATGGGCAGCAGGTAGGAATGGATGAGCGAGGCCGCAAGCACCAGCGCGGCCCAGGCCAGGCCTCGGCGCGCGCCGGCTTGGGTCAGCGCGAACCAGAGCCCCCAGAGCAACAGGAAATGCGCGGAAAGTGCGAAATGCCCGCCCATCCGGTTGAGCATGAGCGGCTGGAGCACGAAGAGCATCGCGCCTGCCAGCCGCGCCAGCGGCGCCTGCGTGAAGATGCCGATCAGCCGCCAGGCCAGCCAGCCCTGCAAGGCGCCGCAGGTGATCAGCCAGATGCCCCAATATTGGTCCACGAAGGCAACCCCACGCAGCGCCTTGAAGGCGAAGGCCAGCAGCGGGATGGAGTCGGCGTAGAAGATGGAGGATGAAAGCTCCATCCCGAAATCCGGGTTGATGCCCGGCGGCAAGCCCCAGGGCGAATTGCGGAAATAGGTCCAGCCCAGCCAATACTGCACCGGATCGGGGCCGATCTGGCCCGAGAGCATCCAGCCCGTATTCCAGGGCGGCACAATGCCCGCGCCAAAGACGCCCATGATGATGGCGGCACCCAACAGGGCGGCCATGATGCCCCCGGTGATCGCGGCAGGTTTGAATGGG
>JBBRVI010000305.1:0-4228 GCA_038247025.1 Acetobacterales bacterium | reverse complement strand
GCGCTCGCGCAGGCCCGAATCCAGCGCGGCCAGCGGCTCATCCAGCAGCACCAACGGCGGGCGTCGGGCCAGCGCGCGCGCCAGCGCCACACGCTGCTGCTGGCCGCCCGAGAGCTGGTTTGGCCGCCGCGCCTCCAGCCCCTCCAGCCGCAGCAGTCCGATCAGGTCGCCAACATGTTTCGCGACCTCCGACGTGCCTGCGCGGCGCAGCCCATAGGCGATGTTGTCCGCCACGTTCATATGCGGAAACAGCGCGTAGGATTGGAACATCATGGTCACGGGGCGCCCGGGCGGCGGCAGGCGGGTGATGTCGCGCCCTTGCAGGATCACCTGGCCGGCATCGGGCCGCTCGAACCCCGCGATGATCCGCAACAGCGTGGATTTGCCTGAGCCCGAACCACCCAGCAGCGCGAAGAATTCGCCCTCGCCGATCTTCAGCGACAAAGCATCCAGCGCGAGTGCGGCGCCGAAGCGTTTTGTCACGCCCTCGATGGCCAGCAGCGTCAACGCCCGGCCTTGAAGCGCGCCCAGAGTCGTGCACGCGCGCGCTCCCCGGCCTGGGCGGGTGTGCCGGCGACGAAGCTGCGCGCCAGCGCCTCGGCGGGCGGAAAGACGCTGAGGTCATTCTGGATCTCGGCCGGCAGCAGCGCGCGTGAGGCCGGCACGGCATTGGGATAGCGCACCTGGCGCGTGATCCCGGCCATCACATCGGGCTGGAGGATGAAGTTGATGAAGGCATGCGCTGCATCCGGGTTGGGCGCATCGCGCGGGATCGCGATCATGTCGAACCAGAGCTGCGCGCCTTCACGCGGCATCACATAGCTGACCTCATGGACGCGCCGTGCTTCGCGGGCGCGGGCGGTGGCCTGGATGACATCGCCGGAATAGCTGAAGGCGAGGCAGATTTCGCCCGCCGCCAGCGCATCAATGATGGCGGGCGGGGAGGGGATGGAGCGCAGGAAGGGGCGGATGGCCAGCAGCGCGCGCTGGGCGGCCTGAAGTTCGGCCGGCACCACACTGTCAGGCGAGAAACCCAGATGCCGCAGCACGGAGGGCAGCACATCCACCGCACTGTCCATCACCGCGATGCCGCAGCGCGCGATGCGCCGCGCGTGCTCGGGGTTGAGCAGCAATTGCAGGGAATCCAGCGGCGCATCGGGCGCCAGTTCGCGGATGCGCGCAGCGTTCATCCCAAGGCCCACCGTACCCCAGAGATAGATGACGCCATGGCGGTTGCCCGGGTCCACGTCGGCGATGCGCGCCATCAGCGCGGCATCGAGATTTCGCGCATTGGGGATCCGGGCCATGTCGAGCGGCTGCAAAGCGCCGGCGCGGACCAGGCGGTTGAAAGAAGGCTCACTGGTCGGCACGACGATGTCATAGCCTGACCGCCCTGCGGATAATTTTCCTTCCAGCGTTTCCAGCGTATCATAAACATCGTAGCGGATGCGGATGCCCGTCTCGCGCTGGAAGCGCTCGATCGCGTAGGGATCTATGTAATCCGCCCAATTGTAGATGTTCAGTACAGGCGCAGACCCTTGCTGGGCCTGCACATTCAGGCCTGTGAGCAGCAAGGCGAGGGTCAGCAGCAGACGGCGCATGAGGCAGGCTCCAAAGCGGGCACACATGGCTATGGCGCAGACGCCGGCATTTCACAACATCCGCTTTTTTTCCTTGACGTTCTTTCTTTGTTCTCGTAAGTAGGGCGAGCCAAGGGGTGAATTGCGTCCACCGCCGTCCCCTCCCGCACCCCAGCATTTCAACGCCGCGCGGCCCTCATGGCCCAGGAGACGCATGCCCATGCCCTTCACCTCCGTCAACCTCGTCCCGCTGATGCAGACGCCGGTCTTCAGCATGTGGCATTATCGCAGCCCCGACCTGATGGCTGCGATCACCACGCCCGGCTACTTCGCCCCCGCCGCCGCCATGCTGCGCGCCGGCGATCTCATGATCACCCAATCCGCCGATGCGATGGCGATGCTGCCCATCCGCAGCAACGCAGTCACCGGCCCCGGCGTCACGCTGGATGGCGCGGTGACCCCCATCGCGCTCACGCGCTCCATCGCGCAGACGCTGCGCATGGTGCAGGCGGCTGGCGCCGTGGTATCCACCATCATCCTTGCCCCGCTCATGGCAGGCATCATCGTGGGCACTTCCATCCCTGTGCAGGCGCAGATCGTAGGCCCCATCAGCCAGGTCGTCGTCTCGCTGCGCAATGCGCAGAACCAGATCATCCCGCCCACGCAACTGCTCAATGTCAGCCAGGGCTACGTGACCACCACCCTGCCCACGCCGGCCGTGGGCAGCGGCTATCGCATCCGCATCGAGGACGCGCTGGACACCGGTGTCGTCGCCACCTCGCGCACCTTCAACATTTTGCCCGATCTTCGCCTCGTGCTGATGGAGGACGGTATGAATCTCCTCCAGGAGGACGGCGCGGCCATCGCGCAGAACTGAGCCTCACCCCGCCTCTCCCTTCCCCCCCCAGATTGGACGGAGCCCCATGCCCGACCTCAAGATCAGTGAATTGCCGGCGGCCACTTCCGTCGCCGATGCCGACATCACGCCCTTCGTTCAGGGCAGCACCACGCGCCGGGCCAGCATTTCCCAATTGCGCGGCGCGGTCCTCGCCGATCGTGGCGTGGATGTGCGCGATTTTGGCGCCGTCGGGAATGGCAGCGCCAATGATGCCCCGGCAATCCAGGCCGCCATCAATGCGCTGGGTACGGCGGGCGGCGTCGTGCAGCTTGGCCCGCGCACCTATCGCCTCGCCTCCGCAATCGTGATCACCAACACCTCCGTCCGGCTTCAGGGTGCTGGCTTCAACGAGGGCGGCGGGCCGGGCAATGGAACCTGGCTCACCGTGGACCAGACGGGCTTTACCCCCATCACCTTCACCGGAGTTGCTGCCCGCGGTTCCGTGGTGCGCGACATTGCCTTCCGCCAGAGCCATACCGCCCCGCTGAACGCCTCCTGGGCACCCACCAATTACGATTACCTCATCCGCGTGACGGATTGCCTGGGCGGGGTGGATTTCGACAATGTGATGCTCTCGGGCATCAATCGCGGCATCTTCGTACGCAATTCCGGCCGCACGGATTTCCGCCGCATCCGTGGCCAGGTCTTCACGGCCGGCATCGAGATTGACGAAGCCTTCGACACGGGGCGCATCCAGAACCTGCATTTCTGGCCTTTTTGGTCGGGCAACAATTTCGTCGTTCGCTGGCAGCAGGCCAATTGCGACGCACTGATTTTCCGCCGCTGCGACGGCATTTTCGTGGACCAGGCTTTCGCGCTTGGCGCGCGTTCCATGTTCCGCTTCAGCTCCTCGGCGGCCGGCTTCACGCAAAAGTTCAGCATCGGCCAGGCCTATGCCGATTTTGTGCGATACGGCATCTGGGTCGAGGCCAATGGCACAGATGGCCAGATTGATGCCATGACTGTGCAGTGCGAAATCTACAACGCCGCGGGAGCTCCGCTCCCGGGTTCGATCGGCATCTACGTCAATGCAGCTTCCAGCCGCATCCAGATCGGTTCGCTGCGCATTGATGATGCCGAAGACAACCCGATCCGCATCGAGCAGCATACGAACCTGCTCAACATCGGTGCGCTGCGCTGCGTGAATTTCAATCTGCGCAATAATGGTGCGGCGGCGATCCATCTGGCCAATGCCGTGAGCAATACACCAAACCGGGTGAACCTGGGCGCGGCGCCCTTGCTGGAGACGCCCATTCTCGGTCCGCTGTTCAATGCGGGCAGCAATGGCTCCGTCGGGCTACTGGCCCCCGCTGGAGAAGCGGTGCGGCCAGGGCTCTCTGTCGGGCAAAGTGACACGGGGCTCTACCGCCCGGCAGCGGCCATTCTCGCCGCAACGGCGGGCGGCGCGGAGGTTCTGCGCGCGGCGAGCGGTAGCCTCACGTTGGGCGCCGCCCCCGGCGCGCATGGCCTTGAGGTCACCACTCCTGCAAGCGCCGTCAATCGCCCTGAGGTGCTGGGCGGCGTGACCGGGACGCCGGGCCTGACCGGCTGGCGTGCGGTGGGGCTGGACGCCAACATCTCGACCGTCATCGGCCAGCCTAAGGGCGCGGGCGCTTTGATGGCACAGTTCCCCGACAACGCGGTTTCCGGCGGCAATGCGCGCGGGGTGGGCGCGGTGGATTGGCAGACTGCCCGCACCGCCGCGAACCAGGTGGCGAGCGGCGCGAACGCAACCATCGGCGGCGGGCAG
>JBBRVI010000304.1:0-4228 GCA_038247025.1 Acetobacterales bacterium | reverse complement strand
CTGACCTCACTCGCAGCCCAGGCGCGCTGCGAGGTCCACGAAGCTCGACGCGACGCAATCCCAGGGGTCTTCCGCCGTGAGGTCAATGCTTTGCCCGGGGCCATGTTCGCTGGGGCGGGGTACGAAGGCGGTGGAGAGGCCCGCCGCACGCGCCGCGCGCAGATCGCTATTATGCGCGGCCACGAGACACACCTCGGCCGGTTTCATCGCAAGCAGTTCGGCCGTGCGCAAATAGGCCTCGGGCTGCGGCTTGTAGGCTTGCACGGTCTCAGCGCCGAGGATGGCGTCCCAGGGGATGCAAGCGCGCTTTCCCATATTCGCCAGCAGCGCGATGTTGCCGTTGGAGAGTGGCGCCAGGAAATACCTGCGCGACAGCCGCGTGAGGCCGAGCAGCACATCGGGCCAGGGGTCCAGCCGGTGCCAGGCGCGGTTCAGGTGGTCCAGATCGCCCTCGCTCGCGCCCGTGATGCCGTGTTCCGCGAGAACCTTCTCCAGGCTCTCCCGGTGCAGCACATCCAGCCGCGTGAAGTGCCGCCGGCCCGAGCGGCATTCCTCCATCCCCGGCTGATACAGCCGCCGCCAGGAATCGGCCAGCGCGAAAGGGTCCAGATCGGTGCGGCCATGTGCTGGCAGGAATGCAGCGAATTCGCGCGCCACGCCGCTGCGCCAATCCACGACTGTGCCGAATACGTCGAAGACGAGGGCTTTGACCTGGTTCATGACTTCACCGCCCATTTTTTGTCGAACTCCCAGACTTCAGGGAAGCCCATCAACTCGCACATGCGGCCAAACCCGTAGCTTTCCTGAACAGGCAGGCCATTGGTGTCGCCGTGTTGCAGCAGGTGCCCATAGACGCGTTCCAGTGCGGCCGCCACGGCCAGGAAGCCCGCACCCGGATAGATCGCGATGCTGTAGCCGATCTCCTTCAGACGCGCGGCGGGAAGGATGGGCGTGCGCCCGCCCTCCACATTATTGGCCAGCAGCGGCTTGTTGATGGAGCGCCCGATCTCGATCATCTCGGCCTCGGACTCAGGGCTTTCGATGAAGACGATATCCGCCCCCGCATCGCCATACATGCGGCCACGGCGGATGGCCTCCTCCAGTCCCAGCCCAGTGCGTGCATCGGTGCGCGCGACGATCAGGAAATTCGGATCACGCCGCGCATCGACAGCGACCTTGATCTTGAGGACCATATCCTCGGCCGGGATGACGCTGCGCCCTGGCGTATGCCCGCATTTCTTGGGCATCTCCTGGTCTTCGAGCTGAATGCCCGTCACGCCCGCGGCCTCATAGCCCAGCACAGTGTGGCGCACATTGAGCAGGCCCCCATAGCCTGTATCTGCATCCGCGATCACGGGCGTCTTTGCCATCTGCGCGAAACGCCCCACGCGGCTGACCATATCCGTGTAGGTCGCGATGCCGGCATCCGCCACGCCCAGATGCGAGGCGACCGTGCCAAAGCCAGTGGCGTAGAGGCAGTCGAACCCCATCCCGTCGGCCACCTTGGTGCTGATCATGTCGAAAATGCCGGGTGCGGTGATGAATGTCCCGGCCTCGAAGGCGGCCTTGAGTGATGGGTGTGCCATGTGGGTCCTTTATTGGCATTGCGCATTGCCGGCGGCGAGTGCGGCGGCGGATGCGGTCCTGCCGCAATCGCAGTGGGAATAGCGGGTAAGAGGGGCGGACACGTCGTGGTGTTCACGGCAATGCGTTGATACTCTGCCTTGCAAGTCGCGTTCCTCCATTTGTCGCAGTCTCACCCGGCAGTCTCTGCGGAGGAAGCCCTGCCATCATGTCATCTCGCGCGCCGTCACTCTCAACGGGCTGGCCGTGTGGGTCTGCCCTCCGCGACACTTTGGCCAGCCGGGATATAGGCGCGCCTGGCGGAAGGCGGCACTCAGAACGGCGTTTTTACGCTGCATGAAGTTGCACCGCCATCGGATGTCTTCATCATGGCTGTGCCCACGCCGCTGGGGCAGTTCACGAACCTGTGCTGACCCAGGTGCCGAACCCCGCGCGCGCGTGGGCGAGCACAGCAGCACGATAAAGAAGCGCTGGCCGGACCTGATGCGTTTCTGGTATGTTTGAGCCACAGTGCCTTCGCCCGCACCCCGCGCGGCGCGTCTTCACCGCGCGACCGCAATGAGGAGACCCCCAATGCCCGATGGTTCCACCCTTCCTGCCATTGCCGCCATCGAAGCGGTGGTTCGCACCTATCTGGACGGGCTTTACGAGGGCGACGGCACAAAGATCGCCGCCGCTTTCCACCCTGTCTCGCATCTCTACAATGTGGTGGATGGCGCGGTGGTGGATCTGCCGCGCGGCGAATGGCTGGAACGCATCGCATCCCGCGCCAAGCCCTCCGAGGCGGGCTTTACGCGTGAGGATCGCGTTCTTGCGATTGACCTGGCGGGCGATGACGCGGCCTGCGTGAAGGTGAATTGCTGCATCCCGCCGCGTTACTTCACGGACTTTTTGCTGTTGCTGAAGACAAGCGACGGTTGGAAGATTGTGAGCAAGAGCTTTCATACCGAGCACCGCTCGGTTTGATTTTTGCGCCCTCAAGGGGCGGGCGGCGGCTCCACCGCCTTGCCTCGGATTGCTGAAGCAATCCGCCGCGGCTATTCGCCGCGGATGCTCGGGGGGCGCTTCCTGTCCTGCTGAAGACAAGCGACGGTTGGAAGATTGTGAGCAAGAGCTTTCATACCGAGCTTCGCTCGGTTTGATTTTTGCGCCCTCAAGGGGCGGGCGGCGGCTCCACCGCCTTGCTTCGGATTGCTGAAGCAATCCGCCGCAGCTATTCGCTGCGGATGCTCGGGGGGCGCTTCCTGTTCTGCCAGCGGGCTGCGCCATGCATTGCGGGCGCGTCCATCATGCGCGAGCATGGCGGGCATGGAACGCAAACCCTCCGTGCTCATCATCGGCGCTGGCATCGTCGGTCTCTGCTGCGCCTGGTATCTGGCCCGCGCCGGTGCCGAGGTGACCCTTGTGGACCGCGACGGCCCTGGTGAGGGCACCTCATCAGGCAATGCGGGCGCCATCGCGAGTGGCTCCGTCGCACCCCTCGCCATGCCGGGCGTGCTGCGCGCAGTGCCCAAGATGCTGCTGGACCAGAAGGGCGCGCTGCATATTCCGGCCGGCTATTGGCCGGCTGCCTTCCCCTGGCTCTGGCGCTTCATCCTGGAGGCGCGGCCCGAGCGGGTGGAGAGAATCGCCACAGCACTCGCCAGCCTGCTGCGCGGGGCTGAGGAGCGGCATCTGGAAATCCTGGAAGCCGAGGGCGCGAGTGACCTGATCACCCAAAACGGCCAGATTTTTCTCTATCGCGACCAGGCGCATCTGGCGAAGGACGACGCCGCCTGGGAGTTGCGCCGAGCGCATGGGTTGGACAGCCGGCTGCTCAACCGCGCGGGCATTCTGGAAATGGAGCCTGAGGTTTCGGCGAACTACACAGTCGGCGTTTTCCTGCCCGACCAGAGCCATTCGGTGAATCCACTGCGCCAGGCCCGAATCGTGGCGCGGGGTGTGGAGCGGCTGGGTGGCACGCTGCGGCGTGGTTCCGTCTCGGCCCTCATCGCACAGGATCATCGCGTGACGGGGGCGATGGTGGATGGCGCGGCGGTCACGGCGGATCATGTGGTGCTGGCGGCGGGTGCGTGGTCCGCCAAGCTGCTGGCACCACTCGGCATCAAGGTGCCGCTGGAGAGTCAGCGCGGCTATCACATCATGCTGCCCAACCCCGGCGTGATGCCGCGCCGGCCGCTCGTGCCCGCGGACCGCAAAGTCTACCTCACGCCGATGGAGGAGGGGCTGCGCGTTGCCGGTTCGGTGGAGTTCGGCGGTACGGACCGCCCGCCCAGCGATGCGCGTGCGGCTGTGCTGTTGGAGGATCTCGCGCGCGTCTATCCCCAGGCCGATACGCGTGAGGTGAAGCCCTATTGGATGGGCCATCGCCCCTGCCTGCCGGACAGCCTGCCGGTCGTGGGGCCGGTCAAGGCCTGGCCAGGGCTTTGGTGCGCCTTTGGGCATGGGCATCTGGGGCTGACCGGTTCGGCGCCCACGGGCGCGCTGATCGCGGCCGCGATGCTGGGGCCGAAGCCCAACATGGACCTCACGCCCTTCGGTGTTGAGCGTTTTGCTTGAGGCCCGGTTACGGGCAGATCGCCAAGGGCATCCTGGCACTCGCCGCACCGACCACGGCACTTTCTGCCCTGCAAGTGGTGGCGCT
>JBBRVI010000303.1:0-4253 GCA_038247025.1 Acetobacterales bacterium | reverse complement strand
GATTGAGACGTCGAGCGCGCTGATCGGCTCATCGCAGACCAGCAATCCGGGGTCGGTGGCCAGCGCGCGGGCGATGACAGCGCGCTGGCGCTGCCCGCCCGAAAGTTCGTGCGGGTAGCGCGCGCCCTGGTCCGGCCGCAGCCCGACATCGGCCAGCAGGGCGGGCACGCGCGACACATCCCCGCCGTGAATTTCCAGCGGTTCGCGCACCTGCTCACCGATGGTCAGGCGGCGATCCAGCGCGCCCAGCGGGTCCTGGAAAACCATCTGCATTCGCGCCCGAAGCGCCCGCCATTCCGCGCTGCCGGGATTGGGCATCGGTGCGCCGTCGAAGCGCACCTGGCCCGCATCCGGGCGCTCCAGCCCCAGCACGAGGCGGCCGGTGGTGGATTTGCCGCAGCCGGACTCGCCCACCAGCCCCAGCGTGCGTCCGCGCTCCAATCTCAGCGAGACACCGTCCACCGCGCGCAACTCCCTGGGCGCTCCGAAGAAGCTGCGGCGCTGCGCATAGCGACGGACCAACCCATCGGCCTCCAGCAGCGCGGTCATGCCGCGGCCAATGCGGTATCGACTGCGCGCAGGCAAGCGGTCCGGTGCGCGGGGCCGAGTGCGAAGTCGGGCGGCGGCGCGGCCTCGCAGGCGGGAATACGCAGCCCGCAACGCGGCGCGAAGGCGCAGCCCGGTGGCATCGCCCAGGGCTCAGGCACGCCGCCGGGAATGGCGGCCAACCGGGCACGCGGCGCGTCCATCTCCGGCAGGGCGCCGAGCAGGCCGCGCGAATAGGGGTGTGCCGCATGGTGGAACAGACGCCCCACCGGCGCCTCCTCGACGATGCGGCCCGCATACATCACGGCGACGCGCTCGCAGGTTTCAGCGACCACGCCCAGGTCGTGGCTGATCAGCACAAGCGCCATGCCGGTGTCGCGCCGAAGCTCGCCCAGCAATTCAAGGATTTGGGCCTGGATCGTGACGTCGAGCGCGGTGGTCGGTTCGTCGGCCACCATCAGCTCCGGCTGGCCAGCCAGCGCCATGGCGATCATCACGCGCTGGTTCTGCCCGCCCGAAAACTCGTGCGGGAAGCCATCAATCCGGCGCGCCGCGTCAGGGATGCCCACCTGGTCGAGCAAGCGGAGCACCTCGGCCCGTGCCGCCGCGCCAGTGAGGCCTCGATGCAGCGCCAGCGCCTCACCGATTTGCCGGCCGACGCGGTGCACCGGGTTCAGGCTGCTTGCCGGGTCCTGGAAGATCATGCCGATGCGCCCACCGCGCACCCGCTCCAGCGATGCTGCCGGCGCGCCCAGCAATTCCTCGCCCTCCAGCGCCACCGAGCCCGTGACGCGCGCCTTGGCCGGAAGGAGGCCCAGGGCCGCGAGCCAAGTGATGGACTTGCCGCAACCGGATTCGCCCACCAACCCAACCGCCTCGCCAGGCATCACGTCCAGCGAGATGCCACGCAACGCCGGCTGCCCATCAAAGGCGACGGCGAGGTCACGGATGGCAACGAGAGGGCGCGTCATGCAGGGAACCGCAGGTTCGAGGCGCGGAAATCCATCGGCCATCCGCGCGAGGCTTGCCAGGCGATGTCGCGTCGCTTGGCGACAAAGGTGGCTGCTGTGTGCAGCACCACATATCCAGGGTCCTCGCGTTCGATGATTTGCAGCATGCGTTGGAAGGCAGCGCGTCGGGTCGCGACCTCAGTCGAACCCTCCAGCAATGCGGATTGGGTGTTGAACACCGCGTTGGTCCATTCGCCCTGGCGCTGGAGCGGGCCGCCAGGCCCCATCGCGCGCACCAGCGAACCCACCGGGTCGGCAAAGACGTGCGTGCAGGACCAGTCCCGCACGCCGCGCGTGGGGCCGGGTTCTAGCACCTGCGTCCAGTTCTCCAGCATCTGGAGCTGCACGTTCAGCCCCACCGCGCGCCACATCTCCACCATCACCTGGGCGTTGGCGGTCTGGTTGACGTAGTAGTTGTTCAGGCAGCGATAGGGGATGGGCTCCCCGCGATAGCCCGCCTCGCGCAGCAGGCGGCGTGCCTCGGCTGGGTCGTGGCGCGGGTTCTGCCAATCGGCGAGATACATGTCGTCGAAGAAGGGAAGTTGCAGCCCACGCGGGATCTCGGTGCGCCCGCCCCAGAGTGCCGCAACAATCGCCTCGCGGTCCAGCGCATGGGACATGGCGCGGCGGACCAGCGGGTTGCGCAGCACCGCGTGGCCCGCATCGAAGGCGAGGATGCGGATGTTGTTGATGGGACTCCCCTGCACCTCGAAGCGCGGGTTGCGGGCGATCTGCGGAATCACGTCGGGCGGGATGTCGGTGGCAAAGTCCGCCTCGCCCGAGAGCAACGCATTGGCCCGGGATGCGGCTTCGGGGATCTCGACGAAGCGGATGCGCCGCGCCGGCGGGCGGCCGCCCCAATAGTCGTCGAATGCCTCGAAGCTGATCGACACGTCAGGGCGGAACTCGGCCACGCGGTAGGGGCCGGTGCCGATGGGCCGCCGTGCCCAGGCGAGCCAGTTTCCCGCATCTTCAAAAGCGGCACGGGAGAGGATGACGCCCACATTCTGCTGCAACCGCTTCTCGATTGTCGCGTCCGGCGTGCGATTGATGAAACGCACCACACCGGGCCGCACAACCTCCACGCGCTCCAGCCCCGGGAAGGTGCGGCGCGCGGTGGCGATGACTTCGGGTTGCGGCTCCATGCCGCGCTGCCCAGCGGTGATGCCCGCGCCGGCTACAGGCGCCTCGCCTGTGCCGAACAGGCGGGCGCCGGCAATGGAGAAGGCCACATCGTCGGCCGTCATCAGGCGGCCATCATGCATGCGCACGCCCTGCCGCAGCGTCAGCTCCACCGTGCGTTCATCCAGCCGCTGCCAGGCGGTGGCGAGTTCTGGCACGGGGCGCATGTCGCCTGTCCAGGCGGTGCCGATCAGGCTTTCGGCGTAGAGGGTGGAGAGACGAAAGCCGACATTGGACTGTTCGCGCGGCGTCTCCAGCGTGTTGGAGTTGCTGATCTTTTGCACCGCCACAGTCAGGGACGGGCGTTGATCGGACTGGGCAAGGGCGGGTGCGGCCAGCGTCAATCCTGGCAGCAGGGCAAGGTCACGGCGGCGCATGGCTCAGGCGCCCCAATTCTGGGCACGGAAATCCATGGCAAAGGCAGGGGCAGCCTTCCAACGGATGTCGGCGCGCTTGGCGGTGAAGGTCGCGTTCTGGTGCAGCAACGTGTAGGCGGGGTCCTCGCGCTCGGCGATCTCCAGCATGCGGCGAAACACGATGCGGCGCCGCGCCTGGTCGGTCGAGGCTTCCAGTTCACCAGAAAGGCGGTTGAACTCCTCATTCGTCCATTCGCCGATCTGCTGCTGCTGGCCGCGCGGCCCGTGCTGGTTCACCAACGAGGAGACGGGGTCGCTGAACGGCGCGGAGTTCGACCAGTCGCGTACGCCGCGCTGGCCGGTCGAGCGGTCGAACACCTGGGAGAAATTCTCCTTCATCTCGATCACCACATTCAGCCCCGCCTGGCGCCACATCTCGACCAGGATCTGCGCGGTACCGACCTGGTTGGTGTAGTAGTTGTTCAGCAGCCGGTAGGGGATGGGCTGGCCACGGTAGTTGGCCTCGCGCAGCAGGCGGCGCGCCTCGGCCAGATCGTAGCGCGGTACCTCCCAGTCGCTGAGGAACATGTCGCCATAGAAGGGCCATTGGAGGCCCTTTGGCACCACGGTGCGCCCACCCCAGAGGCTGGCCACGATTGCCTGCCGGTCCATCGAATGCGTCATGGCGCGACGCACGCGGGCATCAGCCAGCACAGGGTGGTTCTTATCGAAGCAAGTGATCCGGTGGTTCGAGACGGTTCCACCTTGCACCTCAAAGGCCCGGTTGCGCTCGACGGCGGCAATCTGGTCGGGCGTGATGTCGCAGGCGAATTGATACTCGCCCGAAAGCAGCCCATTGATGCGCGAGGATACCTCCGGCACCTCAACGAAGCGCACCTGACGCAGCGGCGGCCGGCCGCCCCAATAGGCGTCGTGCGCCACCAGCGTCAGCGACACGTCGGGCCGGAACTCTGCCACCATGTAGGGGCCACTGGTGACGGGCTTGCGCGCCCAGTCGAGCCAGCTTCCGGCCGCCATGAACCCTGCCTTCGAGCAGATGTCGCTGCCCATGCGCGAGAGCTTGCCCTCCATCGTCACGTCGGGCGTGCGATTGATGAAGCGCACCTGATACCGACCGGTGGCCTCAACGCGCTCCAGT
>JBBRVI010000302.1:0-4260 GCA_038247025.1 Acetobacterales bacterium | reverse complement strand
TGCTTCGCCGGAGGCCTCGGGGTGGAGACGCGTGTGCCCGACCGGGCAATCGCCCGTCGCCACCTCGGGCTGAGCGATGGGCAGGACATGATCCTTGTCATGTCGGGCAAGGGTGGCAGTGGCTTTCGGCAGGCGCCCCTTGGCGTCGGCGCCCGCAGCCGTCCATGTGCCCGCTGGATCACCAGCGGCCCGGTGGAGCGCGACTGGCACGCGACGGAGCCCACGAACATCGAGCACCGCGGATGGGTGGTCGATGCGGCCGAGCATGTGGCGGCGGCCGACCTGGTCATCGCCTCCACCGGCAACACCACCTGCCAGCAGATCCTCGCCGCTGGCCGGCCGTGGCTCGCCATTCCGGAGTGGCGATATTTCGACGAGCAGCACCGCAAGGCGCAGGCCTTGGCCGCGGCAGGCGTTGCCTGCGTCCGGCCGCATTTGCCCTCCTCGGCGGAGGCCTGGGCGGCGGCACTGGCGGAGGCACACCAGCGCCATGATCCAGTTGTGCAACGCGCGCTCCTTGATCCCAATCCGGCCGGGATGGCAGCGGCCTGGCTCGAACAATTGGCCACCGCCCTTTGGCCTGCCGTGCAACATCAGGAGACCGCGTAACGATGGAGAATGTATCGGTCGTGACCCTGGCCGGTGGCAGGCCCGAACACCTCGCCAACACAGTGCTCGGCCTCACGCGGCAGCGTCAATTACCGGCTGAACTGATCGTGGCGCTGATGCAGGAGGACACTTACGCTCTGCCGCCCACCCCTTTCCCGATCCGTCAGATCAGGGTGGGCGGCGGACACTTGCCCCTCGCCGCGGCGCGCAATGCCGCCGCCCGCGGCGCAGCCGGCAACGTGCTCGTCTTCCTTGATACGGATTGCATCCCGGCGCCCGACCTGATTGCGGACTACGCGGCTGGCCTGTCCCGACTGGACGGTCTGCTCATGGGGGAGGTGATGTATCTGCCGGGCGGCGCCTCCGCGCGCGGATGGAGCTGGCAGAATTTTGAGGCCGTCGCCGTCCGACATTCCGACCGGCGCGGCCCGCCGCCGTCGGGCATCGAAATCTGCAACGACTACCGCTGCTTCTGGTCGCTGAACTTCGCGATGCGGCGCCACACGTTCCTGGCCGCCGGCGGCTTCGATGAGCGTTATGTCGGCTATGGCGGCGAGGATACGGATTTCGGAAAAACGCTGCAGGCGGCGGGCATCGCCATCGCTTGGCTGAAAGGCGGCCTTGCCTACCACCAGCACCATCCGCACCACATGCCGCCGGTGCATCACCTCGACAGCGTGGTCCGCAACGCACAGATCTTCGAGAGGAAGTGGGGCTATCGGACAATGGGCCACTGGCTGCACGCTTTCCGCCTGATGGGGCTGATCGACGACACGCCGGGCCGGCCCATTCGCATTCTGCGCCGCCCAGCCGCCGATGACTTGGCGCTCACCGGGCAGCAGCGCGACCAGCCCTATGCCAACACCACCCGTGTCATCCGTCTGTTGGAGCAGCAACAAGCGACGGCTGTCTCGGCGTGAGGATCGCGGTTCTCGCGCATGTTCGCCAGCCGATCGCGCGGCCCTTCATGGGCGGCATGGAATCGCTCACCTGGCATCTGGCCGCCGGGCTGCAGGCGCGAGGGCATGAGGTGGTGCTCTTTGCCAGCGGCGACAGCGACCCGACCTTCACCCTCGATCCGGTGCTGCCCGAGCATTACGAACGAACCTTCCCCTGGGCGGAGCACAAGGGCAGCGCGCCCCTGATAGCCCATATCGATGCCGGCTACGCGGCTGCTTGCGACCGCATCGCCGCAGGCGGCTTCGACGTCGTGCACAACAACAGTCTGCACCGCTTTCCGCTCCATCATCCGACGGTTCCCACCGTCACCTCGCTGCACGTCCCGCCCTTCGATGCGCTGCACTGGTTTGTGAAAAAGAGCGCGGGGCGCCGGCACCGGCTGACTGTCACCTCGTCCAGCCAGATGCATGCCTGGTGGCCGGACGGCGCGCCGCCGGAGGCCTCGATCCTGCACAACGGCATCGCCCCGCAGGCTTGGCCATTCCAGCCGAGCGGCGATGGCAGCGCCGTCTGGTGCGGCCGCATCAGCCCCAACAAGGGCCCCCACCTGGCGGTGCATGCGGCACGCACCGCCGGACTGCCCCTCACATTGTTCGGGACCATTGAGGACCCGGCGTATTACCGCGACTCAATTCAGCCAGGGCTGGGTGGGGCAATCCGCTATGGCGGCCATGTGAGCGACATCACCCTCGCGGCCGAGGTAGGCCGCGCCTCGGTGTTCCTCTTCACCCCATGCTGGGATGAACCCTTCGGGCTCGTGGCTGCGGAAGCGATGGCATGCGGCGTGCCGGTCGCGAGCACCGACATGGGGGCGGCGCGGGAGATCATCGGCGAGGCCGGCATATTCGTGCGCGCAGGCGATGTCGCAGCGTTGGCCGGGGCGATACCGGCCGCGATCGAGATTCCGCGAGCGATCCCCCATGCCCGCGTGTTGCGCATGTTCACGCAGGATCTGTGGATCGACCGCTGCGAGGCCCTTTATGCCGAGGTCATGAAGTCGGCACGGCAGTGAGATTTCGAGCCTAAACGGTCGCATGTCCATGCATGGCTCAGGGCGAACTCCGCCCCTGCCGTGACCGGGGAGACGGCAGTTCGACGAAGATTGCCAGAATGATGCAGCCGCTGCGCCAACCCTCAGTGTTCGGCGGCGTTGAACTTTCATTGCCGCTCCTGAACTGCGGGCGGCGCGAAGGGATCAGCATGGCCAAGGATGTCACCATCAAGCCTTATCCCGGGCCGGCGGGCGGCTGGGGCTCCGTGAAATCAGTGGCAAAGCACACGCTGGATGCTGGCCGCCTGATCACCGGCAACCTGGCGCTGCTGAAGCAGAACAAGTCGGATGGTTTCTCCTGCGTCTCCTGCTCCTGGGCCAAGCCGGACAAACCCCTCGCCTTCGAGTACTGCGAGAACGGCGCGAAGGCGACAGCCTGGGAAATCACCCGCAACCGCATTCACCAACGTTTCTTCGAAGCCCACACGCTGACCCAACTTCTGGACTGGTCCGACCATGACCTGGAAGCGCGCGGCCGCCTGCTGCATCCGATGCGCCTAGACCGGGCCCGCGACCGATGGGTCCGCGTGACCTGGGCGAATGCTTTTCGCGAGATCGGCGCCGAGCTTCGCGGTCTTTCGCCGAAGCAGACCGTGTTCTACGCGTCCGGCCGCGCATCGTTGGAAGCGTCCTATATGTGGGGTCTGTTTGCGCGACTGTACGGGCACAACAACCTGCCCGACAGCAGCAACATGTGCCACGAAAGTACATCGGTCGCTTTGCCCGAGGCGATAGGTGCCCCCGTCGGCACCGTCACGCTGGATGATTTCAAGAAGACCGCCTGCATCCTCGCCTTCGGGCAGAATGTCGGGACGAACGCGCCGCGCATGCTCCACCCCCTCCAGGCCGCGTCGCGGCGCGGGGTGCCGATCATCACCTTCAACCCGCTGCGGGAGCGCGGCTGGGAACGCTTCACCAATCCACAGGCGCCGGTTGAGATGCTGAGCTTGGCTGAGACCCGGATCACCTCAGCCTATCACCAGGTGAAAGCGGGCGGCGACATCGCTGCCATTATGGGCCTGTGCAAGACCCTGATCGAAGGTGATGACGCAGCCAGCGGTCGCCAGTGGCTCGATCACGCCTTCATCGCCGAGCACACCCACGGGTTCGAGGCGTTCGCGGCAGCCTGCCGCGCCGCGAAGTGGCCGGACCTGGAGGCACGGTCAGGTCTCAAACGCACGGCGTTGGAGCAGGCGGCCGCGACCTACGCGGGCGCGTCTTCGGCAATGGCCATTTACGGGATGGGGCTGACGCAGCACCGTACAGGTGTCGAGAACGTCCGAATGGTGATGAACCTTCTGCTGCTGCGCGGTAATGTCGGCAAGCCTGGTGCCGGAGTGCTACCGGTGCGCGGCCATTCCAATGTGCAGGGCCAGCGCACAGTCGGCATCACCGAAAAGCCGGAACTCCTGCCCCTCGACCGCCTGGCCGAGCAATACGGCTTCGAGCCGCCACGCGACGCCGGCATGAACACGGTGGAGGCGTGCGAGGGGATCATCGACGGCACCGTGCGGGCCTTCCTCGGCCTGGGCGGCAACTTCATCCGCGCCATCCCCGAAACGGCGGCGATGGAGGCGGCCTGGCCGCGGATGCGCCTGACGGTGCAGGTCGCAACGAAACTCAACCGCAGCCACCTCATC
>JBBRVI010000301.1:0-4267 GCA_038247025.1 Acetobacterales bacterium | reverse complement strand
GTCGGACGCGATGCGCGTCATGGCATCCACGATCGGGCGATAACCGGTGCAGCGGCACAGATTGCCGGCCAGCGCCTCATGGACGTCGCCCCCTTCCCGCGCATGGGCCCAGGCGGACATGACAATGCCTGGCGTGCAGAAGCCGCATTGGGTCGCATCCGCCTCGGCCAGGGCTTGCGGGATGGGATGCGCGGCACCCAGGCCTTCGACGGTGCGGACGGCACGGCCATGCATTTGGCCCAGCGTGCAAAGGCAGGCGTTGATGGGGGTGCGTGACCCATCCGCGCCTTCCAGAACCACGGTGCAGGCGCCGCAATCGCCCTCGGCGCAGCCTTCCTTCGTGCCGGTCAGCCCTTGGTCGCGCAGCCAGTCTAGCAGGGTGGTGGTGGGGCGGGTTTCGCGTGGCAGTTCCTGCGAAACCTGGTTGAGCATCAGTCGGATGGCGTCTTGCATGCGGCGCAGCATAAACAGTGCTTACGAAAAATTCATCCGGTTATCTGAGGCCATCTTCACCAATGATCTCGTGGGTGGTCAGCCCGCCAACGCGCGGCAAAGGCCGCCCGCCCGTGGTCAGCGCCAGGCAGAGCAGGATTTCATCGCGCGTGGGGGCATCGGCGATGCGCGCCTCTATCGCGTCGAAATGGCTGCGCACGAAGGCCGCGTCCTTGTGGCCGAGCGGGATATCAATGGTCGTGCCGGGCCCACCGCGCTTCTTCGCTGAGGGGATCAGTGCTGGGCCGCGGCCCAAGGCGCTGCGCACCGGCGCGCCCATCTTGGGGTGCAGCAGGGCGGCTGCGTGCTCCAACTCCCCCGCTTCGCCCACGATGGCGGCCTTGCCAAAGCTGTGGACCTGGTTGCCGGGGATGCCCAGGGCGGCGATGGCGCGTTCGGCCAGTTCGCGGCCGAGCGGGATGCTGGCCTCGATCAGCTCCGAGAGGTCCTCCACATAACGCCCGGCAAAGGGGTTTTGCAGCACCATGGCCGCAATGGCGCGGCGGATGGGGGGCGAGACCTCGCGCCCCATTTCCAGGCGCGTTTCCTCGACGCTGACGAGGATTTTGCGGATGATCATGACAGAACCTGAGGGATGCGCCCGGCGGGCGGCGTATTGCGGCTGCGCATGGTCTTCACCTCGCCATCCACCATGACCATGCCGATGCCTGGAAGCTCACCGAAGGTAAAGGCTTCGCCCGCATCGCTGCCCGCGCCGCCGATCGGCGCATCCAGGAACACCAGATCCGCCGCTGCGCCGATGGCAATGGTCCCGGCCGAAATCCCTCGCCAGCGCGCCGTATTGCCGCCCGCCGCCGCAATGGCGATGGCCGGATTCAGCCCGCCCAGCGAACAAAGCAAAGATATGGTCCGCATCACGCCCAATGGCTGCACGCCCGATCCCGCCGGGCTGTCCGTGCCGATCACCAGCCGGTCCAGCCGGCCCATATCCATGAGCACCTTCAGCGCATGGATGGCGTTGCGGGGATTGCCATTGTGGACGATTTCGATGGCGCGCTTCGTGCCCGCGATCACCTTGGTTAATTCCGCCGCCGGCAGCGAGGTCGGCCCGCCATTGATATGCGCCACGATATCGGCGTCGGCGGCAATCACAACTTCGGCCTGCATGAGGTTAGAACCGGCGATGGAAGGCCCGCCGCAATGGATCATGGCGTTCAGCCCGGCCGCGCGCGCCCAGGCCATGGTTTCCACCACCTCGGCCTGGTCTTTCAGCGTGCCCAGGCCGATCTCGCCCAGCAGGGTCACACCGCCGGCTGCCATCTCCGTATAATCGGCGGCGATGAAACCCCGCTCGGGCACGGGCGCACCGGCGATGACCTTGGCGCCCATGGGCCGGAATGCCGAGAAGCAGCGCTGTGCCGCAATGGCCAGCGCCTTCACCCCCACCGCATCCTTCGGCCGGCCCGGCAAATGCACTTCGCCCGCGCTGATGAGGGTGGTGGTGCCGCCATGCACCATCGCCTCGATCCAGCCGAGCTGGTTCTGGCGCGGGGTCCAGTCGCCAAAGGCGGGATGGACGTGGTTATCAATCAGGCCGGGCATGACGGCGCAGCCCTGGGCGTCCATGACCGTCTCGGCTTCGAAATCAGCCGCGCGACCGATGCCGGTAATCTTTCCGCCTTCGATCAGAATTGCATCCGCATCGAGACGCGGTGTGGCGATATCGCCGGAAAAGACGAGGCCGAGCCCCTTCACCAATATGCGCGCCATGCTTTGTTCCTTTAGGCTGAAGGGGCTACCCTAGTTTCTGAACGTGCATTGCGCCAAGGGCGGGAGAATTGCGTGAGTTTGTATCAGAGGCCGGCAGGGTTGCATGAAGCGCTTGGCATCATGGCGGAAGGCTCCTGGCAGGTGATGGCGGGCGGGACGGACCTCTTTCCGGCCCGCGCGCACGCGGCCGTTTGGGGAGCACCGCGCCCGGCGGATTGGCTGGACATCACCGCCATCCCGGAATTGCGCGGCATCACGCGGCAAGACGGTTCCTGGCGCATCGGCGCGGGTGTGACCTGGGCCGACCTTCGCGACGCCGATTTGCCGCCGGGCTTCGATGCCCTGCGCGAATCGGCGCGCCAGGTGGGTGGGCGCCAGGTGCAGGCGCGCGGGACCATCGGCGGCAATCTTTGCAACGCCTCACCCGCCGCCGATGGCGTGCCGCCGCTTCTGGTGCTGGACGCCGAGGTGGAATTGGCCAGCCAACGCGGCTCTCGTCGCCTGAAGCTGGCGGAATTCATCCAAGGCAATCGCCGCACGGCCCGCGCGCCGGATGAGCTTCTGGTGGCGCTGCATGTGCCAGCCGAGCGCGCAGCGTGCCGCTCGGTATTCCTCAAGCTCGGCGCGCGGTCGCATCTGGTGATTTCCATTGTCATGGTCGCGGCGGATGCTGAAGGGCGTGCGGCGGTGGGTTCCTGCTCGGAAGTGGCGCGGCTTTGGGATGGGTCTCCGCTCGCGCCGCTGGATGATGTGCGCGGCACAGCCGCCTACCGCCACGCCGCGGCCGCTGAACTCATCGCCCGCGCGCGGAGCCTCGCGGCATGATCGCGCTGATGGTGAATGGCGTGGCGCGTGACCTGCCGCTCGCCGGCAGCACGCGCCTCGCCGATGCGTTGCGCGATGCGCTGGGTCTGACCAGCACCAAGCTCGGCTGCGACGCCGGGGATTGCGGCGCCTGCACCGTGCTGGTCGAGGGCGAGCAGGCCTGCGCCTGCCTCACGCCGCTCGGCCAATGCGAGGGCGCGCGGGTGGAAACCATCGAGGGCATTGCGGCCACAACAGAAGGCCAGGCGCTGATGGCACGCTTCCACGCGCATGGCGCGGCGCAATGCGGCATCTGCACGCCGGGCATGCTGGTCGCCGCGATTGAGTTGTTGCGCCGGAACGCAACACCCAGCGAGGCGGAGGTGGAGCAGGCGCTGGGCGGCGTGCTGTGCCGCTGCACCGGCTATCGGCGGATCATTGACGCGGTGCGCGGCGTGGATGCTCTCGCCGAGACGGGCGCGGTCGGCGCGCGTCTGCCCCGGGTGGATGGCGCGGCCAAGCTGGATGGCACGGAACGCTACGGCGCCGATCTCGCGCCGGCTGATGCACTCTGGCTGCGCGCCATTCGCAGCCCGCATGCGCATGCGCGTTTCGTGATCGGTGATGCGGCGGCGTTCCTGGCCGCGCATCCGGGCATTACGGCGCTGCTGACGGCGAAGGACGTGCCCGGCCGGAATGGCTACGGCATTTATCCGCACATCAAGGACCAGCCGGTTTTCGCCGAGGGCCTGGCGCTGTATCGCGGTGACGCGGTGGCGGCGGTGGTCGGCAGCCGTGTTGCAATCGAGGCGCTGCGCCTGGACGCGCTGCCCATCACCTGGGAGGTTTTGCCCGCCCTCACCGATCCGCGTGCGGCGCTGCAAGCCGCAGCGCTTCACGCCCAGTTCCCCGACAACGTCCTGGCGGAAGGCGTGGTCCGCACGGGCGATGCGGCGGCCGCGCTGGAGGATGCCGCGCATGTCGTCGAAGGCGCGTGGGAAACGAGCTTCGTCGAGCACGCCTATATCGAACCTGAGGCTGGCTTCGCGCGACGAATCGGAGACCACATCGAAGTGTTTTCCTCCACCCAGGCGCCCGCCATGGATCGCGAGGAAGTGGCTGGCGTCCTGGGTCTTTCCATGGATGCAGTGCGCATCATCCCTTCCGCCTGTGGCGGCGGTTTTGGCGGCAAGTTGGACGCCGGAATCCAGCCCATGCTGGCCGTGGCCGCCTGGGTGAT
>JBBRVI010000300.1:0-4296 GCA_038247025.1 Acetobacterales bacterium | reverse complement strand
TGGCGCGACACCCGCTATACGGGAAACCCGCTCCCCCTGGCGCCCCAAATACGCGAAGAGGCCGATGGCATTGTGATCGAAATCACACTGTCAGGCTAAAAGCCTAGAGTTTCAAATTGTTAATCTTTCATTAGCAATCCGCGCAGACTATCTCGGTTGCCTAGGATGTAATTCATGCGCGCTCGTTTCGCCCTCTCTTTTGCCTTCGCTGCGGCGGCCTTCTCGGCCCCGGCGCTCGCACAGGTGCGCGCGGCCGATGACGCCATCCGGATCGAAGCGCCCACCGCTTCGGAAACCCCCTCGGCCCGGGCTGAATGGTATCGTCAGTTCTCCGAAGCCAAGCCGGCTGAAAACCGTCCACAATGGCAGGCCGAGCCGTCGCAGGATTTCTCGATGCGTCTTGGCGGTGATTCGCGCTGGGAACTGAGCGTCGACAAGTTCACCCGCCTCGGCACCTCGCCGCTGCCCCGCGAGGAAGTCCAGGCCGGCGCCACCTTCAAGATCACGCCCCGCTTCTCGGTCGGCGGCGAAGTCAGCATCCGCGCGGATGAACTGAACGGGCTGAACGATTCCGCCCGTTGGGAAAATCAGGACGTCGAAGCCGGCATCCGGCTGAAATCGGCCTTCAAGTTCTGATTTCCGGCCGGAAGGCCGCCATTCCGTCCACCGCTGCAAATCCTGCAAATCCCGCAACCGTGCCCGCATTGTCTGGCCCAACGCCGCCGAGTGCATAAACCGGCAGCCCCGCGTCCCGGACCAGCCTGCGGAATCTCAGGGCGCCGAATGCTGGCCCCGCACTGGCGCTGCGCGAAGCAAACACCGTTGACAGCAGCACTGCGTCGACGGGCAATCCTGCCGCAACATGCAATTCCCGCGCGGAATGGGCGCTCACCGTCTGCAGAGCGAACCGGGTCTGCCATTGGCGCGCCGCGTGCCTCAAGCGGAAAGGCCAGTGTACCCCGTCCGCGCCCACCTTCGCGGCCAGCCCGGGATCCGCCGCAACCAGCAAGGCCAGCCTGTAGCGCGCGCATATCCCGGCCAGCGTTCGGGCCACGCCCTCCCGGTCCTCCGCGCCAAAATGGCGGTAAATGACGCCAAATCCCGCCGGAAGCCCCCGCGCAAACGCCGCCGGATCCTGCGTGCGCGCCGGATCGGTGACGAACCAGGCCGGGGGCAGGGCGGGGGGCAGGTGCGCTGCGCTGAGGCGCGCAGCGGCGATCAGCTTGCGCTGCGCCCGGCTTTGGGGTTCTAGGCTCATCACCATGACCGATACGCCGGAAGCCGGAAATTCCAAACGCCGGGATACGATCCTCGCGCAGCTCGCCGCCGCGGCCACGCCGCCGCCGGTGCTGGTGGCCGTGTCGAAAACCCAGCCGGATGCGGCGCTCGAAGAAATGCTCGCCAAGGGCCAGCGCGTGTTCGGCGAAAACCGCGTTCAGGAAGCCAAGACCCACTGGGAAGCACGCCGCGCGCGCTTTCCGGATCTCGAACTGCATCTGATCGGCCCGCTGCAGTCGAACAAGGCCGAGGAAGCGGTCCGCCTCTGCGATGTGATCCAGACGCTTGACCGGCCGAAGCTGGCCGATGCGCTGGCCGCCGCGATGGCGAAAGTGGGCCGCCGCCCGCGCCTGCTGATTCAGGTGAATACGGGCGAAGAGCCGCAGAAAGCAGGCGTTTCACCGGAGGGTCTACCCGCCTTGTTGGCGCACGCCCGCGCCCAGGGGCTCGAAATCGACGGCCTGATGTGCATCCCGCCGGTGGGCGAACCCGCCGGGCCCCACTTTGCCCTGCTCGCCAAACTCGCCCGCGCACACGGACTGGTTTCGCTGTCGATGGGCATGAGCGGAGACTACGAACTCGCCGCCCGCTTCGGCGCTACGCACGTTCGGGTGGGCACGGCCCTGTTTGGCGAACGAGTCTAGGCCCGGATCTCGATCACCGAGCCGCCGCCCAGCATTCTCAGCACCGCCCGCAGATCATCCTGCGCCAGCCCGATACAGCCCTCGGTCGGCGCATATCCGGCCCGCGCCACATGTAGGAAGATCGCGCTACCTATCCCCGTCACCACGGGATCGTCATTGTAGCCGAGCTCGACGATCACGTCATAAAGCCCATCCTCCCGCCACAGACGTTCATGGCTGCCCGAGCAGGGCAGGGGCACGAGGCGGTTGTAGCTCGGCTCAGAAGGGTCATCGCTCCAGCCGTCTTCCGGTTTCAGGCCGATGACCGGCAATCCCGTTTCCGGCGGCGGCGCCTTGTCCGGCCGATAGAAGACCCGCCGAACCGGCCAGCGGCCGGCGGGGGAGGCCCCGTCGCCCTCGCGCTTGTCCGCCGCTGGTTTCACCCCGCGTTTTCCGAGCGCGCAGCGGAACACGAGGCCTTCGCCTTCAAATCGCCCCTCCGCAAAGGCAGTGAAATGGCTTGCCAGTCTCGGCTCCCGGGATTGTTATTGGCCTCTGGTGACGCGCCGAACTATGCAGCCCGCTATGCCCGGCGCCAAGGGGTGCCCGGACCTAAGCCCATGCAGGCGTTGAAGGATTTTCGTGATGTCGGCCAAGAAACACATTCTCATCGTCGATGACGAGGCCGATTTCCGCGACACGCTCGCCGAACAGTTCGAGCTCAGCGAGGGCTTTCAGGTCACAAGTGCGGGAACCGGTGAAGAGGCGCTGACGCTCGCCGCCGCTCAGCGCGTCGATATTATCGTGCTGGATGTCGACATGCCCGGCATCAACGGAATCGAGACCTGCAAACGCCTGCGCGCCGCCGGCATTCGCGCGCCGATCATCATGCTCACCGGCCGCACCGGCGAGGCCGACACGGTTGCGGGCCTCGATGCCGGCGCCAATGACTATGTGGCCAAGCCCTTCACATTCTCGGTCTTGCTTGCCCGCGTCCGCGCCCAGCTGCGCAGCTTCGAGCAGACAGAAGACGCGGCGTTCGAGATTGGCCCTTACGAGTTCCGCCCCTCGACCAAGACGCTGCGCACCAAGGAAGGCAAGCGTATCCGGCTGACGGAGAAGGAAACCGAGATCCTGAAATACCTCTACCGTGCGGGCGGCAAGGCGGTCGCCCGAGAGACGCTGCTGTCGGAAGTCTGGGGCTATAACGCCGCCGTCACCACCCACACGCTGGAGACGCACATCTACCGCCTCCGCCAGAAGGTCGAGCCCGATCCCGGCAACGCACGGCTGCTGATGACCGATCCCGGCGGGTATCGGCTGCAGGTTTAAGCCTTCACCTGAACACTGATTGGTGCATGGTCGGACGGCTTCCAGCCGCCGCGCCAGGCAAGATGCACGCGGTAGCTGTCCACTTTCGTATTCTCCAGTGCGTCTTTGTTCGCCCAGATATGGTCCAGCCGCCGGCCTTTGTTGGCGGCGGCCCAGTCGGCCGCGCGGTAGCTCCACCAGGTGTAGAGTTTGTGCTCGGCCGGAACGGCGAGACGCGCGATGTCCGCGAACCCGGCGACTTTCCGCCCATCCTCCAGCCGCTCGGTTTCTTCCGGTGTGTGCGAGACGATGCCGAGCAGCTGCTTGTGCGACCAGACATCATGCTCCTGCGGCGCAACGTTCAGGTCGCCGACGAGAATCCGCGGCACGCCCTTTTTCAGTTTCTTGTAGCCGGGCCCCAACCGGTCGAGGAAATTCAGCTTGTGGGCAAACTTAGCGTTCACCGCCGCGTCCGGCACATCGCCGCCCGCCGGCAGGTAGATGTTGTGGATCTCTAGGCCTGATTTCAGCCGCGCCGCAATCACGCGTGCGTGGCCCTCGCGGCAGAGGTCCGGCGTATCGACCGCTTCGATCGGGGTGCGCGAGGCAATCGCGACGCCCGCATGCCCGCCGCGCTGGCCGCGCATCAGCACATGGCCGAAGCCCATCTCCTTGAACGCCTTGAGCGGAAATTCCGCATCCTGGCATTTGGTTTCCTGAAGGCAAATGACGTCCGGCTTCTCGGCCGCGACAAAGCCTTCGATATTCGGCGCACGCAGGCGCACCGAGTTGATGTTCCAGCTTACGATTCGGAGGGGCTTGGGCATCCGGATGCAGTAGAGCGCCGCCCCGGAAAGCGAAACCCGGTTCTTGGGAAAAGGGGTGAAAAATCGAAACCCGGCCCCAGAACGGCAACGCGCCCGAACGCGGGGAGTTCGGGCGGGCCGGACGCTTTTGACGGCGTCTTTGATTCGACCCTGGCAAGTTGCCACTGGTCTCGGCGGCTCGGAAGGTTCGCAGCGGGGGGTCAATGCTGCGCGGGGTTTCCTTGCCGTCGATAGTGGCAATAATGTCACTGCCGATC
>JBBRVI010000299.1:0-4299 GCA_038247025.1 Acetobacterales bacterium | reverse complement strand
TACCTTCATCCTGCCGAGCAGCGGCTTGATGTGTGCCTGGATGAAACTGCGGTCAGTCATCAGCGTCGAGGGCTTCTTGGCGATCCCGCGCCGGGTCAGCAGCCGCCCGGCCTCGGCATCCTCCATGTACATGTCGCAGAGCTCGGCGATGGTCGCGGCCGAGCGCTTTGCCTTCTTGTCCGCCTGCGGATCGGCACCCTCGATCCTGGCCGCCACCAGCACCTGCTGCGCCTTGGCGCGGGCCGCGTCCGGCGTCCAGGGCGCGCCGTGGGTGCCGATGGTGTAGCGGCGCTGCCGGCCGTCCCGGGTGCGGTACATGATGAAGTAGCTGACGTGCGGCCCTGCGCGACGCCTCGCGCCGAAGCCAGGCACCGAGCCAATGCCGCCGTCGAAGATGGTCTCGTTGCGGGACATCGCGCGGATCTCGCGGAGCCCGATGCGGGTGCGTGGTGCGGACATGCTTGGCCTCTGCTCTGGGTTCGGGATGCGCCCCCAAAATCCGGGGTCACGGCGGGGTAACCGAAGATCGCAGATGTCAGCAAGTGGTTTCTTTACGCGGCAAATTATACAGCTGGCTATGCGTCGGATATCGCAAACAAACGCAAGTCCACGCAACCGAAGCCACAAGTAAAACCACTCCCCAGGAAGGCGAAGGCCAGGCCGCGCGCCATATCGGGGTCGAGATCGGCCTCCGAGGCGCGGATCGCCCCAAGGCGGCGCGCGGAGCCGGCCTGGGCGGCGGCCATCACGGCAGTGGTGACGGGGCGGATTTCCACGCGAACGCCGCGGGGAAGGTCGAGCCAATAGGGTTCGGTGGGAAAGTCGAGGGTGAGCATGCTATAAGAAACTCCAGAGCAGGTGATGCCCGGCCCTCGTGGCCGGTCAGGTGAAAGGACTTCCGCGATGGGAAAGGTCAGCCGAAAGCCCGAACTGGAAGCGTTTGCCGAGCAATGCGTGGCGTCGGGACGTTTCAGTGACGTGGAGGAGGTGATGGACGCCGCCTTGGCGCTGCTCCGTGATCGCGAGAAGCAGCGGACCGCCTTTATCGCGACGATCGATGCCGCGCGCGAGGAAGCCGAACGCGACGGCTACATCGAGCTTAAGGACGTGATGGCCGCGATTGACGCTGATGAAGCCGACGATGCGCGCGCCGATGAGGCGGCCCGCCGGACCGCGTCCTGAGGCCTCCGGCCACATTCACCCCGGCGGCGCTCCGGGAGTTCCGCGAAGCGCGCCGTTGGTTGCGACAGCAGAACCCTGATGCAGTGATCCGGTTCCGAGATGCCGTCGAGGCTGCATCCCGGCTGCTGGGCGATCAGCCGATGATGGGACCAGAACGATCTGAACTGGCGCCACCACCCATCCGCGTTCTGGTCGTGCGCGGCTTTCCCTATATCCTGGCCTACGAGGTGAATGCTCGCGGTCGAGCCGTCATTCTGCGGGTTCTCCACAGCGCGCGTGATTTGCCGTCATTGCTCGGTGGAGATGAGGCTCCAGACACGGCTTGATCGTCACGCATAGCGTTCGCTCTCGGGTTACGATCGGTGGGCGGTCGACTTGCTGAACGGCTCCAAGCTAGCCGCAGGATAAACGAGGCAATATCAATGGCATAAAGCTTGAGGGGAAAATCAGGCTACCCCCAAGCTTCGGAGAATTTGGGCGCTCCGGAGAGCGGTTTTCGGGCTCGTTACGTTCTCCAACCCTCAAGCTATATCGGCAAAACCTCAGGAAACCTGCGGTTTGCGGCGCCACTAGGGAAAGGGAAATGTGAGGTCGGGAAACCGACTGGAGCAGCGGTAGCAACCGGAATCTAACCTGCTCTGGGGGAAGCGAAGGCGGATGGGATAGCTTCGACCTGCTCCTGGCGCGCTGGCGCTTCCATGGCTGGCACGACCTGCGTGGCTGGCGCCGCCGTCAGGCCTTCAGTCCCAACAGCCGCAGATTCCGTGTCTTCCGCCAAGCCACGCACCGCCTCGAACTGTGTCAGAAACACTTGGCCCGTGAAGTGCTCAAAGAAATCGGAGCGTTTCAGCGCGTCCATCACCGGCCCCTTCACCTCGGAAAGATGGAAGCCGACACCGGCAGCGCGCAGGCGATCGGCGATCGCTTCTAGGCTTTCAAGGGCGCTGGCGTCGATCAGGTTGACCGCTGGGCACATCAGGATGACGTGCCGAAGGGCGGGCCGCGCCGCGACCTCGGCATAGATGCGGTCCTCCAGATAGCGCGCATTGGCGAAGTACAGGCTTTCATCCACCCGCAGCGACAGGATGGCGGGGTCGGTGATCACCGCGTGCCGGTCCACGTTGCGGAAATGCTCGGTGCCGGGAACCTGCCCCACAATCGCCATATGCGGCGTGCTGGTGCGCCACAGGAACAGCAGCAGCGAGAGCGCCACACCGGCCACGATTCCGGCCTCAACGCCCACGAAAAGAACCAGCAGGATGGTAACGGCCATCGCCGCGAAATCCGCCTTGGAATAAGCATAGGTGCGCCGGATCGCCTTGAGGTCCACCAGCGAAAGCACCGCGACGATGATGGTGGCCGCGAGCACCGCCTGCGGAAGGAAGCGAAACAGTGGCGTCAGGAACAGCGTGGCCGCCAAGATGCCCAGTGCCGTGATGGCACCTGCCATTGGCGTCTCGGCGCCCGCGTCGAAATTCACCACCGAGCGCGCGAAGCCGCCCGTCACCGGATAACCGCCCGAAAGCGCGGCCGCGATGTTGGACGTGCCCAGGCCGACAAGCTCCTGGTTCGCCTCGATGCGCTGCCGACGCTTGGCCGCCAGCGTCTGCGCGACGGAGACGGATTCGACGAAGCCCACCAGGCTGATCAGCAGCGCGGCCGGCAGCAGTTGCACCCACAGATCAGCGTCGAAAACCGGCAGAGCAAAGGGCGGCATACCCGCGGGAATTTCACCGACGATCTTCACGCCGCGCGCATCCAGGCCAAAGCCCACCACCAGGAGGATGGAGACCACGATGGCGCCGAGCGGACCCGCCTTGGCCAGCAGATCGGCGAGCCGCGGCCTGAGGCCGAGCGCGATGAGGCGCGGCTTCAACTGCTTGCGCACCCAGAACAGAAACGCCACCGCGCTGACGCCGATGGCCAGCGTGAAGATGTTGGTGGCGGTGATCTGGCTGAGGATGCCCTCGACGATGCGTGGCAGCGTATCGCCCTCCGCCCGAACGCCGAGGATGTGCTTGAGCTGACTGGCTGCAATCAGGATGCCCGACGCCGTGATGAAACCCGAGATCACCGGATGGCTGAGGAAGTTCGCGAGGAATCCCAGCCGCAGCACCGCCATGGCCAGCAGGATCAGCCCCGAGAGGAAGGCGAGCGTCACCGCTGCCGCCAGATAGGCGGCGCTGCCCTGTGCGGCGATCGGCGCGAGGGCAGCAGCCGTCATCAGGGAGACGACCGCCACGGGCCCCACCGCCAGCGTGCGGCTGGTGCCGAACACCGCATAGGCGATCAGCGGCAGGATTGAGGCATAGAGCCCGACCACCGGCGGCAGCCCCGCGAGCATGGCGTAGGCCAGGCTCTGCGGCACCAGCATGATCGTCACGATCACCGCAGCGAACAGGTCGTTCACCGCCTCGGCGCGCGTGTAATGCGGCGCCCATGCCAGGATAGGGAAAAGGCGTTGCAGCCGCGGCGTCATCCCGGGCGTCATCTCACGCGGCCATCTGCGGCTTGGCCATCCATTCGCGGCCGCGCAGCATGGCCTGCCAATAGATCGGCGGCAGCATGCGTTCCTTGAGCAGCCAGGCCAGATGGCTCGGCTGCGTGCCGTCGATCAGCCAGGTGGGGAAGCTCGGCAGCAGCTTGCCGCCATAGCCGAATTCGGCGAGCACGATCTTGCCGCGCTCGACTGTCAGCGGACACGAGCCATAGCCGTCATAAACCGCGTCCGGGCCGGTAATCTTGCCCAGGTCCTTCAGCAGGTTGTGCGCGACGACCGGCGCCTGCTTGCGCGCCGCGGCGGCGGTTTTGGCGTTGGGGGCATTGCACGCATCGCCCAGGCCAAAGACCCCGGCCAGTGTCTTGTGCCGCACCGTCGCCTGATCGACATCCACCCAGCCCGCGGCATCGGCCAGCGGCGAGACACGGATGAAATCCGGGGCCATCTGTGGCGGCACGACATGCAGCATGTCGAATTCCGTCTCGACGATCGTTTTGTTGCCCTCCGCATCCGTGCGGCTGAACCAGGCGCGACGCGCCGGGCCATCGACGCGTGTCAGATTGTGCTGGAAATGCAGCTGCGCATGGTAGCGCTCGATGTAGCGCATCAGCGCTGGC
>JBBRVI010000298.1:0-4328 GCA_038247025.1 Acetobacterales bacterium | reverse complement strand
GCTGGATTTCCGCTTCGAAGGCTGCAAGCCCATCGCACTGGAGGAGGTGGAAAGCATCACCGAAATCCGCAAACGCCTCATCTCGCCCGGCATTTCCCTGGGCGCACTCAGCCCTGAGGCGCATGAGACGCTGTCCATTGCGATGAACCGAATCGGTGCGCGCAGCGACAGCGGCGAAGGTGGCGAGGACCCCGAGCGCGCGAAGCCCCGCCCGAATGGCGATAACGCGAATTCCGCGATCAAGCAGATTTCCTCGGGCCGCTTTGGCGTCACCGCGGAATATCTGAACAACTGCCGCGAGATCGAAATCAAGGTGGCCCAGGGTGCCAAGCCCGGCGAAGGCGGGCAGTTGCCCGGCTTCAAGGTGACCAGCCTGATCGCGAAGCTGCGGCATTCGACGCCGGGTGTGACGCTGATTTCACCGCCGCCGCATCACGATATCTATTCCATCGAGGACCTGGCACAGCTCATCTATGACCTGAAGCAGATCAACCCCGATGCGACCGTCTGCGTGAAGCTCGTCTCGCGTTCGGGCATCGGCACCGTGGCGGCGGGTGTGGTCAAGGCCAAGGCTGATGCGATCCTGATTTCGGGCCATAGTGGCGGCACGGGCGCGTCCCCCGTCACTTCCATCAAATATGCCGGACTGCCCTGGGAGATGGGGCTGTCCGAGACGCATCAGGTGCTTCAACTCAACCGGCTGCGGCACCGGGTAAAGCTGCGCACCGATGGCGGATTGAAGACCGGGCGCGACGTGGTGGTTGCCGCCATGCTGGGCGCTGAGGAATTCGGTATCGGCACGGCGTCGCTGGTGGCGATGGGCTGCATCATGGTGCGGCAATGCCACTCCAACACCTGCCCGGTGGGGGTCTGCACCCAGGATGAGACGCTTCGCGGCAAGTTCGCGGGCACGCCGGAGAAGGTGATCAATCTGTTCTCCTTCGTGGCGGAGGAGGTGCGCGAAATCCTGGCCTCACTCGGTTTCCGCAAGCTGGAAGATGTGATCGGCCGGACGGATCTGCTCAAGCAGGTCAGCCGTGGTGCCGAGGATCTTGATGACCTCGACCTCAACCCGCTGCTGGTTCGCGCGGATTCCGGCCCGTACGCCTCTTATTGCATGCTGGAGGGCCGCAACGAGGTGCCCGAAACGCTGGACGCCGACATGCTGCGTGACGCCGCCCCGCTGTTCGAGCGCGGCGAGAAAATGCAGCTCGCCTACAACATCCGCAATACACATCGCGCCATAGGGGCCAAGGTGTCGTCCAGGATCGTGCGGCAATATGGGATGACCGGCTTGCAGGAGGGGCATCTGACGGTGCGCCTGCGCGGTTCGGCCGGGCAGTCGCTGGGGGCCTTTGCGGTGCGCGGCATCAAGCTGGAAGTCTTTGGCGATGCCAATGATTACGTGGGCAAGGGGCTTTCGGGGGCGACCATTGTCGTGCGGCCGGCACCCTCCTCAGGCCTTGCGTGGCATGAGAACACCATCATCGGAAACACTTGCCTTTATGGCGCGACGGCGGGCGCCCTTTATGCCGCAGGCCAGGCAGGCGAACGCTTCGCCGTGCGCAACTCCGGCGCGGATACCGTGGTTGAGGGTGTGGGTGCGAATGCCTGCGAATACATGACCGGCGGCATGGTGGTAATCCTGGGGCCGGTGGGCGACAATTTCGGCGCGGGCTTCACGGGCGGTCAGGCCTTCGTTCATGACGCGGCCGGCACCTTCGAGCGGCGGATCAACAAGGACACGCTGCAATGGGCACGTCTGGCCTCTTCCCATTGGGAGGGCGAGTTGCGCCGGCAGATCGAGCGTCATGTCGCCGAGACCGGCAGCCGCCACGCAGCGCGCATTCTCAATGACTGGGAGGATGAGCGGATGGCCTTCTGGCATGTCGTTCCGAAGGAATACGCCAAGTATCTGGCGCGGCCGATGGGCGAAGTGGCGGTGGCTGCCGAATAGGGCGACCATCTTCCCGCTGGGCCGCCCCGATGCCATAGAGATGGTGTGCGAATCCTCTACCACCTGCCGCTCTCGCCCTATTCTCGGAAGGTGCGCCTGGCCCTGGCCGAAAAGCGCATCGCCTTCGAATTGCGCGTGGAAAAAGTCTGGGAAAGGCGGCCCGATTTCCTGGATCTGAACCCTGCCGGAACGGTTCCCGTCCTGGTCGAGGAAAATGGCCTCGTTGTCGCTGACAGCTACGCCATCACCGAGTATCTGGACGAGGCGTATCCCGACATCCCGCTTTTGGGCCGCACTTTGGCCGAGCGTGCGGAGGTTAGGCGCCTTCTCTCCTGGTTCGACAACCTGTTCGGGCAGGAGGTTTCGCGCAACCTGATTTGGGAGCGGCACCTCAAGCGCCAGCTTGGGCATGGCAGTCCCGATGGTGCGGTGATTCGCGCGGGTTATGCCAATCTCAAGTCGCATCTGGACGAGATCGGCTTCCTGGCCGAGCGCCACACCTGGCTCGCGGGGTCGCAGGTTTCCATGGCAGACTTTGCTGCAGCGGGGCACCTTTCCGCGTTGGATTACGCGAATGACGTGGACTGGAGCCACAATCAGGCGGCACGGGACTGGTATTCGCGGATGAAGTCTCGCCCCTGCTTTCGCAATATCCTGGCGGACCGCATCAGCGGGCTGGAGCCGCCCGCACATTACGCCGATCTGGATTTTTGACCGGGCAATCCGCTCCGTGGCGGCGTGGACTGCGCAATGCGTTGTTGCTCGGTGTTCTGGTGCTGGCCGCGCTGCTGCTGCTCAACAGCGGTGAGTTGTCGCAAGTGCCGCAAGTGCTGGCCGCGCTGCCCTTCGCGCTGCTGGCCTCCGCCTTCGCGCATTTCCCGCAAATCCTGTTCACCGCCTGGGCTTGGCTGGTGCTGCTTCCGCCCGAGGATCGCCCGCAACTCCGGCGCATGCTGCTGCTGCGCTGGTACCGCGAGGGCGCGGATGCGCTGCTGCCAGCGGGTGCGGTGGTCGGACAGGCGGCCATCACCCGCCTGATGATCCGCGACGGCATGCCGGCCGATCTGGCGGCCGGGACGGCGACCATCGGGATTTCGCTGGAAGCCATCTCGCAGATGCTCTTCACCATTCTTGGTTTGGGCATGTTCCTGGCCATCCGGGGCGATGCGGATGCGACGGGCTTCGTCATCGGCATAGCAGTGGCGGGGCTCATGGCCGTGGCGCTGATCCTGGCCCAGCGCCCGCCCGCGCTGAATGTCCTGCGACGACTGCTCCTGCGCTTGGCGCAGCGCTGGCCGCGCCTGGAGCCGCATTGGCTTGATCGGTTTCAGGCTGCCCTGCTGCGCCTGCATGCGGACCGCCGAGCGCTGGCCCTTGCCCTGCTGCTGCACGTCGGCTGCTGGATGATGGGGGCCATCGAGATGATGCTGGTGCTCTGGCTTATCGGTCACCCCATCACCTTCGCCGAGGCGCTGGTGATCGAGGCCTTCGCGCAGGTGTTGCGCAATGCGGGTTTCCTGCTGCCGGGTGCGGCAGGGGTTCAGGAGGGCGCCATCATCGCCGGTGCGCTGCTCGTAGGCGTGCCGGTATCAGCTGCGATCACTGCCGCCCTGGTGCGCCGCACACGCGAGGTGCTGATCGGCGGTGCTGGGTTGGTGGCCTGGCGGCGGGACGAAATGCGGGTTCAGCCGTAAGTCAGCGCGTCATCCGCCCGGGTGCCGCTGCTGCGCACCGGCCCGCCATTGGTCATGGCCAGCGCCACGGCTTCGGCCACGCGGATGCCATCCACCCCGGCCGACAGGATGCCGCCCGCATAACCCGCGCCTTCGCCGGCTGGATACAGGCCGCGCGTGTTGAGGCTCTGGCAATTCACCCCACGGGGGATGCGCAGCGGCGAGGAGGTGCGTGTCTCCACCCCCGTCATCACCGCATCCGCCAGGGCGAAGCCAGGGATTTCGCGATCAAAGGCCGGCAGGGCCTCACGCAGCGCGGCCACCACGAAATCGGGCAGGCAGGTGGAGAGATCCGTCGGTGTCACACCGGGGCGGTAGGAGGGCGTCACCTCACCGAGCGTGGTTGATGGCCTGCCTGCCAGAAAATCCTCCACGCGCTGGGCAGGTGCGGCATAGGTGCCGCCGCCGGCTGCGAAGGCGCGCTCCTCCCAATGGCGCTGGAATTCGATGCCGGCGAGCGGCCCGTCCGGATAATCCTCGGGCGTAATGCCGACCACGATGCCGGCATTCGCGTTGCGCTCATTGCGCGAATACTGGCTCATCCCGTTGGTTACCAGGCGCCCTGGTTCGCTCGCCGCTGCGACAACGGTCCCACCTGGGCACATGCAGAAGCTGTAGACCGAGCGGCCATTGCTCGC
>JBBRVI010000297.1:0-4344 GCA_038247025.1 Acetobacterales bacterium | reverse complement strand
TGAGCAGCCGCATGAGGGAGGATATCGCCATGGCCACTTCGCCGCCGTCCACATCTGCACAGCCGATTGATGCCCTGATTGTCGGGGCGGGGTTTGCGGGCATGTACATGCTGCACAAGCTGCGCGGGCTGGGCTTCAATCCGCAGGTGGTGGAAGCCGGCAGCGGCGTCGGCGGGACCTGGTACTGGAACCGGTATCCCGGCGCGCGGGTCGACATCCAGAGCCTGGAATACAGTTTCGGCTTTGATGAAGAGCTGGAGAAGGAATGGCGCTGGTCGGAGCGATATGCGCCGCAGCCGGAACTGCTGAAGTATGCCGAGCACGTGGCCGAGCGGTTCGACCTGAAGGGCGACATCCGGTTCAACACGCGCGTGACGGCGGCGCACTGGGATGATGCGGCGCAGGTTTGGAATGTGACGACGGATGATGGGCCGGCCATGCGCTGCCGGCACCTGATCCTCGCGACGGGGTGTCTGTCGATCCCGACGGATGTGACCTTCCCCGGGCTCGAGACGTACACGGGCGCAGTCTACCGCACCTCGCGCTGGCCGCATGAGGGCGTGGACTTCTCCGGGCAGCGCGTCGGCATCATCGGCACGGGATCCTCCGCGATCCAGTCGATCCCGATCATTGCGCAGCAGGCGGAGCATCTGACCGTGTTCCAGCGCACGCCGAACTATTCGATGCCGGCGCACAATGGCCCGATCCCGGACGCCGATTTCGAGGCCTGGTCGAAGGACCCGCGCGGCTACCGCGCCGCCTCGCGCGATACGGTGGGCGGCTTCCAGAACGAGGCCTCCGAAGCGATGGCGACCGCGACGGCGCCAGAGGAAATCCGCGCCGAGCTGGAGCGGCGCTGGGCCTGGGGCGGTTTCCGCATCCTTGGCGCGTTTGCCGACACAGCGGTTGACCCGGAAGCGAACCGGATCGTGCAGGAATTCATTGCCGAAAAGATCCGGCAGCAAGTGGCCGACCCGGCGGTGGCGGAGAAGCTGACGCCGAAAGATCACCCGTTCGGCACCAAGCGGCCGTGCGTGGACACGGGCTATTATACGACGTTCAACCGGCCGAATGTGGAACTGGTGGACCTGCGCGCGGAGCCTCTGTCGGGATTCACGGCGGAGGGGATCAAGACGTCGGCGAAGGAGTATGCGTTTGACGCCGTTGTGCTGGCCACGGGCTTCGATGCGATGACCGGGGCGATTGACCGGATCGACCTGCGCGGTGTGGGCGGGCGGCGGATCAAGGATCACTGGGCCGAGGGGCCGCGCACCTATCTGGGGCTGATGGTGGCCGGGTTTCCGAACCTGTTCACGATCACCGGGCCCGGCAGCCCGTCGGTGCTGACCAACATGATCAATTCCATCGAGCAGCATGTCGAATGGATCGCCGATTGCCTTGTGGCACTGAAACAGCGCCAGCAGACGAGTATCGAGGCGAGCGAAGAGGCGGAAGCAGCCTGGTGCCGGCATTCGACAGAGGCGGTGACGCCGACAATGCTGCCGCAGGCCAACAGCTGGTACATGGGCGCCAACGTGCCGGGCAAGCCGCGCATGTTCATGCCGTATGCGGGCGGACTGAATACGTACACGGAGATCTGCAAGCAGGTGGTCGGCAAGGGCTATGAGGGCTTCATCATCCGGCAGGGCGACCGCGTGCTGTCGGAGTCGCGGGCGTTTACCAGCCAGCCGGCGCCCGGCGAGATTCCCGAGAACCTGTTGCCGATCATTGTCGGGCGCCTGATGGCGGCGGGGCTGATGCCGGCGGAGTAAGCGGGGCGGCCTCCAAAAGACTGAAGTCAGAAACCGTCCACGGGTTCCCCGCGTAGACGGTTTTTCTTTGGTGGAGGGTTGACGAACAAACCGACCGGTTGGTATGTGTATGGGCAGGAGGCCCTGCGCCGTGACCCAGCCGTCCCCTTCACCATCGAAAGCCACGCCCCGGCGCAGTCCGGGCGAGACACGCGATGCGTTGATGGAGGCGGCGTTCGGGCTGGTGCGGCGGCAGGGGCTGGCGGCGACCAGCGTGGACGAAATCTGCGCGGCGGCGGGCGTGTCGAAGGGGGCATTCTTCCATCACTTCAAGTCGAAGGACGAACTGGCGGCGGCGGCGGGGTATCACTGGTCGGCGGTGACCGAGCCTTTCTTCGAGGCGGCGCCCTATCACGCGCCGGATGATCCGCTGGCGCGCGTGCTCGGCTATATCGACCTGCGCGGCGAGATGATGGCGGGCGAGATAGCCGAGTTTACCTGTTTCGCCGGCACGATGGTGCAGGAGGCCTGGGCGACGAGCCCGGCGGTGCGCGAAGCGGCGTGGGACAGCATGAGCCGGCATGCCGACGCGCTGGTGGCGGACCTCGAGGCGGCGAAGGCGGCGCGCGGCGTCGAGCTCGATACGCGCGGTCTGGCGCTGCACATGGTGGTCGTGGTGCAGGGCGCATTCATCCTGGCGAAGGCGAGCGGAGACGCGGCGCTGGGCGCGGCGAGCACCGCGCACCTGCGCCGCTATGTGGAACTTCTGTTCGCAGCGCCCGGGAAGCTGAATGATGCGTAGGCTGAAGATCCTAGATTGCATCTCGCTGGACGGGATCATCCAGTCGCCCGGCGCGGCACTGGCCGCAGGCTGGGGGCGCGATCACCGAAACGTTCAATGCGTCGACGAAAATCGTGCCGCCCCTTCGGACCGGACTGCCTCGGCTGCCGGCCGGCGACGGCGCAAGGAACGTGACATTCGCAACAGACACGAACTGAACTCAGGAGAGACTGACATGACCGCCCCTTCCCCCCGCAAAATATGCGCTGACCCTCGACCGCCTGCTCGATGCGCCGGTGGAGAATGTCTGGCGCTGCTGGAGCGAGCCGAAGCTGCTGGAGGAATGGTTCTGCCCGAAGCCCTGGCGGGCGACTGAGGTGGCGATGGACCTGCGGCCGGGCGGCGAGATGACGTCGGTGTTCCGCGGACCGAACGGAGAATCCTTCCCGAATGCCGGATTGTTCCTCGTGGTGGAGCCGATGCGGCGGATCGTGTCGACCGACGCGTTCCGGGCCGGGTGGGTGCCGTCAGAGCGCGCCTACATGGTGACCGAGACGCTGCTGGCGGAAGCCGGGCAAGGCCACACGCACATGATCTGGCGCGCGCTGCACTGGAGCGAGGAGACAATGAAGGAGCACGAGGCCATGGGCTTCCATGACGGATGGGGCGCCGCGGCTGCGCAGCTTGAAGAGCTGGCGAAAAGCCTGTGAGGCTTCAGCTGGCCTGCGCCCAGCCGGAACCGCTGGCCAGCATTTCGAAGCGCTTTTCGAGATTGCGCGCCGACATCGCGCGGCCGAACAGGTAGCCCTGAAGGCTGCTGCAGCCGAGGGATTTCAGCAGGATCGATTGCATCTCGGTCTCGACGCCTTCGGCGACGATCTCGAGATTGCTGGCCCGCGCCCATTGCACGAGCGTGCTGACGAGCATCGCGACGCGGTCGCTGGTTTCCATTTCCCCGATCAGCGAGCGGTCCAGCTTGATCTTGCTGAACGGCAGGCCGACCAGCGAGCGCAGGTTGGAGTAGCCGGTGCCGAAATCATCAAGGGCGATGCGCACGCCGGTGCGCGTCAGTTCGAACAATTGTTCCCGCATCAGATCGAGGTTTTCGATGAAGACGGCCTCGGTAACTTCGACGACGAGGCAATCGAGCGGGAATCCGGTGGCGGCCACCGTGGCCGCGAATTCCTCGGCAAAGCCCGGCGCCATCAGGTCGCGCGGCGAGACGTTGACGCTGATCTCGCGGACGCGGCCCGAGCGGAGCCAGGGCAAGGCCTGGATACAGGCCTGCTGGACCAGCCAGCTGTCGAGGGCCACGCGCTGGCCCATGTCCTCGGCAAGCGGCAGGAACTCGCCCGGCGCAATCAGGCAGCCCTGCTCCGGCCAGCGGGCGAGCACTTCCAGTGAAATGGCCTCTGGATCGCGGGGGTGGATGATGGGCTGGAACCAGGGCTCGATCTCCCGGCGCTGGATCGCGCCGCGCAACAGGATTTCGAGTTGCTGGCGGCGCTCGGTCTCGGCCAGGAGCTTCTCGTCGAACCAGTAAACACCGCGCGCCTTTTCGGCGCGGCATTTCACGAGCGCGGAATCGGCGGCCAGGCGCAGCGCATTGGTGGTCGGCTCGGCGAGGTTGGTGCCGGCGGCCGCCATGGCGACCTCAACCCGCACTTCGCGCCCGTCGAGCAGGATCGGCTGCTCGATCAAGGTCAGGATCTCGTTCCCGAGATCTTCAATGCCGCTCGCCCCGGCCTCGAGGAGGATGGCGAACTCGGTGCCGCTGAAGCGGCCTGCAACGGCGGAGTACCGGCTGGCCAC
>JBBRVI010000296.1:0-4383 GCA_038247025.1 Acetobacterales bacterium | reverse complement strand
TTCTTGTCGGCATCCAAACGCCCGAGGTTGATGACGTCGCGCACGCAGCCAGCCTGGAGGAGCTGGGCCGGCTGGTCAAAACGCTCGGTTATGAGGTGGTGGGCACGGTATCGCAGCGCCGCGACGGTATCGGCGGCGGGTCGTTGCTGGGCAGCGGCAAGCTGGCGGAACTGGCCGGTCTCACCGGAGGGAGCGGCGTGGTCGGTACGATGGCGCCGCCGCCGAAATCCAAGGCGCGGCAGCGCTTCGACGCGGCCCCCGAGGTACCGACCGCCCCGGAGCCGGATACTGACGCAGCCCGCAAGCCCGAATTCGTGATCGTTGATCACGAGCTCTCGCCCAGTCAGATCCGCAACCTGGAACGCGCAACCGGTGCCCAGGTGCTGGACCGAACCGGCGTCATCGTCGAGATTTTCCACCGCCACGCCAACACCCGTGAGGCGAAGCTGCAAGTGGAGATGGCGCGCCTGAAATACGTCGCTCCCCGCCTGCGTGAGTCCTCGGGTGGCGGCGGGCGCCAGCAAGGCCCTGGCGCGGGCGAAACCAGCCTCGACCTCGACCGCCGCAAGATCCGGGATCGAATCTCGGAGCTGAAGGACCAGCTGGAAGCGGTGCAGCGCGACAGTGACAACCGCCGATCGGCCCGGCGGGACCAGTTGCGGGTGGCGCTGGTCGGCTACACCAATGCCGGCAAGTCCTCCCTGATGCGGGCGTTGACCGGCAGCGAGGTGCTGGTGGAGGACAAGCTCTTTGCCACACTCGACACCACGGTCCGCGTCCTGCAGCCGCAGACCAGGCCGCGCGTGTTGGTCTCCGACACGGTCGGATTCATCAAGCAATTGCCGCACGATCTGGTCGCCTCCTTTCGCTCGACCTTGGCGGAAGCGCTGGAAGCGTCACTGCTGCTGTTCGTGGTGGATGCATCGGACCCAACCTATGAAGCGCAGCTGGAGGTGAGCCGCAGCGTGCTGCGCGAGATCGGGGCGGATGTGGTGCCGTCCCGCCTGGTGCTGAACAAGATGGACCGGGTGGACGCTGCCGGGCGCGCCGCCCTGCTGGCGGAGCACCCGGACGCAATCCTGCTCTCCGCGCACGTGCCCGGGGATGTGAGCGCTTTGCGGGACACCATCATCGCATTCTTCGAGGCGGCGATGGTCGAGGACGTGCTGGTGCTGCCCTATGCGAAGCAAGGGCTGATCGGCGAGGTGTATGACACCGCGCGGGTCCTGTCCGAGACCTATGATGACACCGGCCGGGTCCTGAGGGTGCGCGGGCTGCCCGGCGCCATCGCGCGGCTACAGCGCAGCCTGGCCGCGCACTCGCCACAAAGCGGCTGATCCAAATTCGGGGCATGCCGCTCACAGGTTGAAGGCCACCCGCCCATTGGCCTCGACCTCGTAGCCCCCCATGCGATCCGCACGGCCGCGAAACAGCGACCCTCTGGCAAAAGCCATGAGCGCCTGGAAGGGCGCTTCGAAATAATGCCTGCGCTGGAGAACGAGATCGAACCTTTCGCGGATCAGGGGCACGAAATCCAGGCCCCGCGCCTCGGCTTCCGCGCAAATGCCGAACCCCACATCCGCCCGGCCCTCAGCGACCGCAGCTGCCACCTCATCCTCCGCCAGCGCCGGATCAGGGAGGAAGCCCACTTCGTCCAGCCGGATGCCTGCTTCGGCCAGAAGATGTCCCAGCAGGATATGGCTTCCGGCGCGCGGCTGCCGGCCCATTACGCGCAAGGCTGTGCGCCGCAGGTCGGGCACTCCACGCAATCCGGCCGGGTTGCCGGCTGGCACCAGCAGCCCCTGCGTGCGCCAGGCCCAGGTGATGCCGACCACGCCGCGCCCGGCCAGCAAATCGCGCACCGCGGGCTCGTTGAAGGTGCGGCTATCGGGGTCGAGCAAATGGCAGGCCGCGGCCACTGCCTCTCCGGCCGCCACTGCGGCCAGCCCCTCCATACTGCCGACTGAGCGCAGGGCCAGGCCGCAGCCCGATTGGCGAACCGCCCAATCCAGCAAGGGGTCATGGCTGCCGGCCAGGATGGCGGGCGGCGCGACCCGATTTCCCGCCTCCTCAACATCCGCCTGGGCGGCAAGCCAGGCTTCCAGCAGGCGGCGCGGCAGCAGCCACTTCCCGCCAATTTGTGCCGCCGGAATGCGGCGGCCACGTGCCAACTCGTAGAGCGAACGCTCCGAGAGGCGAAGATACACCGCCGCTTCGCGCAGCGTCAGGACGTCTGGCAGCATGTAGCAAATACCAGCAGACACCACGCCCGTGTCAAGCCGGGAGCCAATTGACGCCCCGCTGTGCCGACGGCATTTTCCACCGCTCCGGGAGAGCCTCTTGAACGATCTGGCCAGCGCCTTCACCACTGCGGTGTCCCTGGTCGGGACCGCCGACCCGGCGGTCATGCGCATCGTCATGCTTTCGCTCCAGGTCAGCCTCTCAGCGACGCTGATTGCGGCACTCATCGGCCTGCCGCTGGGTGCGCTGCTGGCGGTGGCGCGGTTTCGCGGGCGCGGCGTTGTGCTGGCGATGTTGAATGCGCTGATGGGCCTGCCGCCGGTGCTCTGCGGCCTGCTGGTGTATCTGTTACTGTCGCGCTCCGGCCCGCTGGGCGCCTTGGGGCTGCTGTTTACACCGGGCGCCATGGTCATCGCCCAGACGGTTCTGATCACGCCGATCCTCGCGGCCCTCGCCCGGCAGGTGCTGGAAGGGCTGTGGGAGGAATATGCCGAGCAGTTGCGCTCTTTCGGCGCCAGTCCCGCGCGCGCCGTGCCTACCCTGCTGTGGGATGGCCGCTTCGCCCTGCTCACCGTGCTGCTGGCCGGCTTCGGCCGCGCCAGCGCCGAGGTTGGCGCCGTCATGATCGTGGGCGGCAATATTGACGGCTTCACCCGCGTCATGACCACGGCCATAGCGTTGGAAACCAGCAAGGGCGACCTGCCCATCGCGCTGGCCCTCGGCATGATCCTGATGGCCATTGTGCTGGCGGTGAATGCCACAGCCCAAGCGCTGCGCGACACCGCACAGCGCTGGGCCGGCTGATGCGCGCGCCCGACGGCATCCTTCCGCTGACGACTGCGGGGCTGGGCTTTTCCGCCAACGGCTGCGAAATCCTCCGTGCGGTGAACCTGCGGGTGGAGGAAGGCCCGCCCACAATCATCATCGGCCCGAACGGCGCCGGGAAATCCGTGCTGCTGCGGCTGCTGCACGGGCTGCTGGCGCCGGGCACGGGGCAGGTCCTCTGGTCGGGCATCGCCGATCCCGCGCCGCGCCAGGCGATGGTGTTCCAGCGGCCTGTGTTGCTGCGCCGCTCGGTGCTGGCCAACGTGGCGTATCCGCTCAGTCTGCGCGGCGTGGGACGGGCTGAGCAGCAGGCGCGGGCGCACGCCGCACTTGATCTGGTCGGCCTGACGGCACTGGCCAAACGCCCCGCGCGGCGGCTTTCAGGTGGTGAGCAGCAGCGCCTTGCCCTGGCACGCGCCGCTGCCCTGCGCCCGGCCGTCCTGTTCCTCGATGAGCCCTGCGCCAGTCTCGACCCCGCCGCGACCCGGGCGGTGGAGCAGGTCGTCGCCCGCCTGGCCGCCTCGGGCACCAAGATCATCATGACGACGCACGATCTGGGCCAGGCGCGGCGGCTCGCCGGTGATGTCGTCTTCCTCCATCGCGGGAAGGTGCTGGAGCACCGCCCCGCCGACGATTTCTTCACCGGGCCAGCGACCGGGCAGGCCAATGCCTTCCTGCGCGGCGAACTGGTTTGGTGAACAGCTTCGCCCCAGGGAGAAGCACCATGCTCCGCCGTTCCATTCTGGCGGCGGGAATGCTCTGCAACGCCCTCCCAGCCTTGGCACAGGAGCGCAGCATCTCCCTCGCCAGCACCACCAGCACCGAGCAATCCGGCCTGTTCAGCCACATCCTGCCGATCTTCACGCGGGAGAGCGGCATCACAGTTCGCGTCGTGGCACTCGGCACCGGCCAGGCACTGGATGTGGGGCGGCGCGGCGATGCCGATGTCGTCTTCGTGCATGACCGCGCCGCCGAGGAACGCTTTGTCGCCGAGGGCTTCGGCGGCCCGCGCCGGCATGTCATGTTCAACGACTTCGTGTTGATCGGCCCCGCCGGTGACCCGGCCCGTGACCCCGCCCGTGACCCCGCCGGTGATCCCGCCGGTGTATGCGGCCTGCGCGACACGGCCGAGGCGCTGCGCCGTATCGCCGCTGTGCGCGCGCCCTTCGTCAGCCGGGGCGACCGCTCCGGTACCCATGCCGCCGAACTGCGCCTGTGGCAGCAGGCGGGGGTGGACCCGGTGGCCGGGCGCGGCGCCTGGTATCGAGAGGTCGGCCAGGGCATGGGGCCGGCGCTGAACACCGCCGCCGCGCAGAA
>JBBRVI010000295.1:0-4457 GCA_038247025.1 Acetobacterales bacterium | reverse complement strand
GCTCCTACCGGATCGAGCAGGACCCAGGCGATACCAGCTATCTCAAGGGCGGCGCTGGCCTCGTGGGCACCAGCAGCGACTATTTCCGCTTCGCGCAGATGGTCGCCAATGGCGGCAGCTTCGAGGGCCGGCGCTACCTGTCCACGCCGATGGTGAACTACATGCTCTCCGACCATATGGGCAGCATGGGCGGCACTCCGGCGGCCAGCACCGGGCCGGGCTATGGATTTGGCCTGGGCTTCGCCATCCGGCGCGAGCAGGGAATCGCCGTGGCCCCCGGCTCGCCTGGGGATGCCATGTGGGCCGGCGCCTGGGGCACCAGCTTCACCATTGATCGCGCCGAGCGTCTGGTGGGCGTGTTCATGGCGCAGGGGCCTTCCAGCCGGACCCATACGCGCATGGTGTTCAAGAACCTGGTGTATGGCGCGATGGTGGAGAGCGCACGGAACGGTTGATCCATCCCGTGCCGTGTCCCTCAGCGCTCGCCAAGGCCTGGGGCTGCGTCCAACCTCGGCGCCGAACCATCAGGCGAGAAGATCCACACATTGCCCTCCCACGGCCCCATAAACACCCCGAGATCCAGGGGGGGGCGGGCAACGCCAAATATCGACGGTTGTGGCTGCCAACCTCTTGTGTTCACCTGGATGGCGTCGGAGGCGCGCACGATGGCCCCGGCCTGGCCAGCGATCTCGCGCATCAACAAACGGCCATTTCCAGTGAAGCCGGTGGTTGAACTGTCATCCGCCGCGGCGCAGGCGTAGATATCTATCATGCCGCCGGGGGCGAATTTGCCGCGCAGCCGTGCGAAGTTATGAGCGGATGAAAGGGTCAGATTATCCCAGCCCAGTTGAAGCCCAAAGCCACCGCCGAGGCGCGACAGCATCCGATTCGGGGCCGTCATATCTGCCATGAGGCCGTGGCAGCAAATAGACAACCTGCTCAAACGGTTGGGGCCCAACCCATCAAGGATACGACCAAAGATCCTGCTGAGGTGATCGTTGTGGACAACAATATCGGAGGGCCGTGGTTCCCTGTAGCGCGGGGCTACCCGCGCATCCATGATGCGGCCAACGACGTTCGCCATTCCCCTTTTCCCTATTCATTGATATCCAAAATAGTGAACGGCGGCTTTGCGGCAAAATAATGTATTGAAACGCGGAGGACGCGGCGGTGAGCGGGGGCATGCTCCGTTGCCAAGGCCAATACTTGATGCCTGCTTCTGGCTGGCGAGGGGTTGGGTGCGGCGAATGAGCCGCGCTTGAAGAAGCACTGACCCGGCAAGGAGCACGCCTCGAAGCCTTGCCGAAGGAGGCAGCCCCCCTCCATCTCCGGCGGTTGCAGGCGATGCGGCCGCAGCGATGCTTGTGTGTCCGGATTTCAGGCCCAACTGCGTCGTGTAGAAGGAGACATATCATGGTGCTGAAACTGATCTGCGCGCAGGTGATGCTCACGAAACTGGCAGTGCGTACTGCCTTCACAATGGGCGCCGTGGCCGGCACGGTGGGCGTGGTGGGACTTCATGCGCTGAGGAAGGCCATCAATGAAAGAACCGGCGCGGCTTCCTGAGGCGGCCTTCGCGGCAAGAGCGCCGGCCCCACGGATTACCCACCAGGCCATGCCCGGGCGGCTTTCCAGGACCGTACGTTGGCCGATCTCTAACTGCAGGCCATCCAGCGCGGTGACCCGGAGGCCGATGCCGTCACCGAAGCCTGTGGGGGCGGCAACGCCCAATGGATTGGCCTGGGCATTCGCCGGCTTCAACACAACAACGCCCATCTTCTCGAAGTCTTGCTGCCCCAGGGCATGGCGCGGGAGAAGGACGGCTGGAAGGGTGCGCATCCGCCTGATGCACGCCCGCGTGCGCGCATCGCTCAACCGCTCCGATGAATGGGACCAGGCGGCCTGGGGCGTGTCGCTGAGTGCCGCGCATATCGGCTTTGCCACCGCCGCCTTCTCGGGCCTGCTGCTGACGCGCGCGCCAACTCGGCGTACATCCCAGCCCGGCCGAAACCCAAAGCTCCACGATGATCTGGCGGTATTCCGGCCAGCTTATGGGCGTGGAACCAGCCTTTCAGGTGGAGACCGAGGCACAGGTGCTGCGGATGCACCGCATCGGCTTGAAGTGCGAGCCGCCCCCGCATCTGCAGGCGCTGCTGCTGGCCGTTACCGTAATCAATTCCGCCCCCCCCCGGCTGGTGGGCGCGCGCGAGCCCGCGGTCAGGCGCGAGCTGGCGGCCTATATCTACCGCGTCCCCCGCGCGCTGATCGGCGATGAAATATCGGAGGCCCTGCGCTATCCGCCCATTCGCAGCTGTGGCGTGCTCGAAAGCTTCCGGCTTCGCAACCAGGCCGACCGGCTGCTGCGCCGCCTGATTCGCGGGATGGACCAGCGTCGCCCTGGAGGACAGTTCAGGCAGATGCTGGATGTGAGCTTTCACCAGGCGGGCGGGCTGGACTAACGATCGCCCGCGGTGCTGCATGCGGAGCGTGACCGGCCGGAGTGATGCCAACACCCAGGCCGGTCATCGCCGCACACCGTTGGGGCGCAATGGCTCCGGCGCCTCGTTCGCCCATGCGCGGTTGATTTCCACCGCCTCGGTCGGGGTCACGGCGCGCTCAGCTGAGCCGGGGGTCGCTCCAGCCGCCGAACCGGCACCCGGATCATCCAGCGTCGTCAGCCCCTGGCCTTCGACGGAGCTTCGCCCCAGTTGAACATCGCGGCGCTGGCGGACCACGCTGCGCAGCCGGGCGTAATAGTCCAGGCTTTCGGTGCGCAACGCTTCCAGCGTTTCGATGTTCTCCGCGCGCAGATCCAACCCGCCCAGCACGCCACGGCCTACGCCCAGCAACTGGGAGGTGATCGCGGAAGTGGCCGCACCCGTCAGCAGGCCGACTGGGCTGGCAATCGCGTCCACGCCATCGCCCACGGCATCGCGCACTGTGGTTGGCCCCAACAGCGGCAGCATCAGGAACGGACCATCGGGCACGCCCCAGACATGCAGCGTCTGGCCGAAATCTCCCGTGCGCCGCTCAATGCCTGAGGGCGTGGCGACATCGAAAACCCCCAAGCCCCCCGCAGTCGAGTTGATGTAGAAACGCATCAGGGTGTGCCCGGCATCCAGCATGCGCAGTTGCAGCACATTGTTCGTGAAGATCACCGGCTCATTCAGATTGCGCAGGAAGTTGCGCAGGCCGGTCCGCATGGGGGCGGGGATGGTGTCACGATAGGCCTCCGCCGCCGGGCGAAGCACGCTGTCATCCAGGGCTGTGTTGAATTCCAGCACAGCGCGGTTGGTGGCCTCGAAAGGATCGGCCGCGTCGGATGGCGGCGGGCCGCCTGTTGCACAGGCGCCCAGGGCGAGGATCGCGGTGAGCGTCAAATATTTCACGGCTACCAGTCTATTGCGCAACTACCCTGCGGGCGATAGTGCGAGAGTGACGTTTCTGATCGCGCTTCCGCTGCTGCTTCTGGTCCTGGCTGGTTGCCTCCAGGCCTTGCTGGCCCGCCGCGCGCTGGCGCGACAGGCGGCCGCGTCTGACACCCCCGCATTGGCGGCCAGCCTGCTCAAGCCGCTGCATGGCGCCGCGCCTGGCTTGGCAGAGACCCTTGCTGCCACCCTCGCGCAGCGCCATGCCGCACCCTTCGAGGTCATCTTCGGTGCGGCAGAATCGCGAGACACCGCCTGCCCCGTGGCGCTACAGGCCATGGCGGCTTCGGGCACGTCGGCCAGGCTGCTGACGGGCGGTGCAGTGCTGGGCGCCAACCGCAAGGTCTCGCAGCTGGTGCATCTGGCGGCCGCGGCTAGGCATCCGGTGCTGGTCGTGGCCGATGCGGATATGCGCTGCCCGCCGGAATGGCTCACGGCCGTCACTGCGCCCCTGGCGACCCCCGGTGTCGGGCTCGTCACTTGTCTGTATCGGGGCGAGGCGGGAGATGGGCGCCTCTGGTCCCGCCTCGCCGCTCTCGGCATTGACTGGCATTTCCTGCCCAACGCTGCGCTGGGCGAGAGCCTTGGAAGGGCGGAGGGCTGCTACGGGGCCACCATGGCCCTGACCCGCGAGACGCTGGAGCGCATCGGCGGGTTCGAGCCGCTGCTGCCTCTGCTGGCTGATGATCATGCGCTGGGGGTGGCCGTGCGGCGGCTGGGGCTGCGCGTGGTGGTCTCACCCATCTTCCCCGCTCATGTGATGACCGAGCACAGCCTCGCCTCGCTCTGGTCGCATGAACTGCGTTGGGCGCGCACGGTGCGGCTGCTGCGCCCGAAGGGCTTTCTGGGCTTGGCGTTGACCCATCCGCTCGCCTGGGCGCTGCTGGCCCTGGCGCTGGCCCCGGGGGCTATCAGCCTCGGCGCATTGGCGTTGGCTTTGACCGCGCGCCTGGTGCTGGCCCAGGGCGTGGATCGGGCGTTGGGCGTGGATCGGGCGTTGGGCGTGGATCGGGCGTTGGGCGTCTGCGG
>JBBRVI010000294.1:0-4458 GCA_038247025.1 Acetobacterales bacterium | reverse complement strand
TCGCAGCGAGTTGCCAAGAGTGGCGTCGCGGGCCACCCGGAAGGCGATCTGGGCGGCGGCCTCGCGCCCATGGAAAGCTGTGAGCTCGCGCTTCTGCCGATCCGCATCCGCCGCCTGCGCCTCGGCGAGGCTCAACTGCATGCGGATGTCGGCCTGATCCACCGTGGCGATGGGCCGCCCTGCCTCCACTCGCTCGCCTGGTGCGGCAAGGATGCGTTCAATGCGTCCCTCGGTGTCCGCGACGATGTCAGCGACGCCGCCAGCGGCCAGCAGGATTCCACGGCCGGACAGCTTGACCGGCACGTCCACGAAACACGCCCAAACGAGGCCCGCCAAGGCCAGGAACAGGAGGGTGATGCCGGTTGCCCAGGTCCAGGACCGCATGACGCGCAGGGGTTCATCGTAACGGTCCGGGGAGGCAGCTTCCGCGACGGCCTCACGCCTGAATAGCGGGTTGGAATTCATGAGGTTATCAGCAGTGCCCCGTGGAGATGCTTGGACGATGGGAATGATAGCGCATTGTCAGGGGCCGCGGGGAGAGATCTGCCGTCAACGAAGGATGTTGGGCAGGTTGAGGGCTGGTGCGAAGCTCCCAAAACTCCGCAAGGTGTTTCACGTATACCCCGACCCACCAGTGCGGGTCGGGGGGGCACCTGCCTTACGTTGCAGTGAGAGCCTAGTGGGTGGTCACTCGCTCGACGTTGAAGAGCTGAAGGGTTTCGCCGCCCACCTGGATGTGGCCGTTGAACGAGGCAGGATTGCCCTGCGAGTCCGTGAATGAAAGCTGGTTGCCCGACACATGGACCTGGACGCCATTGTAGTTGGCGCCGTTGGCCCCCATCGCATTCGCGACATCCGAAGCCGACATGCCCATCAAACTGACGCGGTCCTGCCCATTTCCGCCGTCAAAAGAGTCGCTGCCACTTCCCGGCGACCAATTGAAGGAATCGTTGCCCTCGCCGCCGAATGCCTGGTCACGCGCACCGTCACCGTCAGCGCCGATGATCGAGTCGTTGCCGGCACCCCCTTGCATCTGATCCGCCCCTGCGCCGCCGATCAGCGTGTCGTGGCCGTCGCCGCCGAAGAGAAGGTCGTTCCCCGCATTACCCATGAGCACATCGTCTCCGGCTTCGCCCTGCGCCTGATCGTCGCCCTGACCGAGCTCGACGTGGTCATTTCCGGCCCCCGCGAGGACGTTATCGTTACCGCCGCCCGTGTGGACATTGTCGTTACCGTCGCCGGCGTTCACAAAGTCGTTGCCGCTACCGAGGGAGACGTGGTCAGCCCCGGCGCCTGCCTCCACAGCGTAGGAGTTGTGGTCGTTTCGCATGATGGAGTCGCTTCCGGCCGTGCCGGCGATGTAGTTGCCGCCCGTCGCCTTCTCCAGGTCTTTGGCGTCAATCGGTGTCTTGGTGTTGGACATTTTTTTCTTCCTGTCACTCGGGGTTAAGGTTTTTTAAGCACCGGTTATGATTATCTCGACTGGGTCAACTTGAAAACTGGTTTCTTCCAATCACAGCGATCGGTCCTGCCTATCGGGGGTGATGACGCTGCCGTGACCCCTCTGGAGGCACGTGGCGTTGATCGTGATCCGCGCCGGCCGCCGGGTCGTGGGTCTTTGCGGCTGCATGCTGCCTTTGGCCAGCGATGCGCGGGGCTGAAGTTGAGGCCGTCCACAGGGTCTGTTGGCGATGCCCATGACAATGCCATGGCTGAGGCGTACTTCGCCACGCTGGAAGGCGATTGGCTCAATCGCCAACGTTTTCGCTCACAGGCCGAGCCCCGGATGGCCGTCTTCCAGCTCATCGAGGGCTTCTACAACCCCAGCCGGCGCCCTGGCATCGGATGTCTCTCGTCCATCATTTTCGAAAGGATCAACATGCCAGAAAGCAACTCAACAGAACCGTTCAACCTATGCTGCCCGCACATGCCCCAAATCCCTGTCCGCGGCCACAGCAATCGCGGTGCTGATTGACTGCAGGCCGCGAATGGTCTCGTTCAGGCTGTCCAGCACCTCGGGAGCGCGCCTGGCGACCGAGCCGGAAACCCGGCTGCCACTGGATTGATCTACCAGCCTCTCCGCATCGCGCAGCAGCACGGCGACCTGGCTGCCGATCCCATCCAGCCTGGTCAGGGTCTCGGCCATGATGGGCTCCTCATGCTCCGCCAATTGCCCGAGGATGGAAGTCGCAACTGAGGCGGATTGGCCCAGGCCGTCTGGCTGCGGCACGGCGGGCATGGGTCTGGGCTCCGCAACATCGCGCTGTCTCGATGCCGCGGCAGGCCTGCCACGCGCCGCGGCCTCGCCTGCGGCCAGGGCGTCGGCAGTTTCGATCAGCCGCCCTGTCGCGCCTTCCAGCCCCGAGCCCAGCGTCTCCAGCGCCGCGAGGTGCGATTCCAGCCGCTCCGCCGCGTCGGGGAACACTGCGGCGGCGCTGTCGAGCCGGTCTACCACGCTGACGATCCGAGCCTCGCAGCCAGCCGCCACGCTCTGCGGGATTTCGGTGATAAGTTTGTGGAACCTGCCCTCGAACTGCCCGGCCGATGCCGCCCAGGCGGCCGTGATACCGCCGCGCACCACCTCGGGCAAAGCGGCGCAGAGACCATCGATCGAGGTGGCCGCCCCCTCAAGGCGGGAAGCGACGCCGTTCATTTCTTCGGCGACACGGCTGGAAGGTTCAGCCGCGTCGGAGAGGCGCTCCGCCCAACCCGACAACGCCGCTTCGAGCTGTAGCCTGATCTGCTCGGGCAGGCTCTGGCCGATTTCTGCCAGATCGGCGGAGAGCGCGCCAAGGCGGACATCCAATTGGACCCGGTCGGCCTGTGCCTGTGTGCCTGAGGCCTGATTGTCCGCCACCGCCTCTGCGAGAGCAATAAGACGCTGGGAGAGCGCCTCGCTGAGGCTGGGCGCCAGCATGGCATGCAGCCTTTCCGCCAACTCCGCTGGCCCGGACCCAGCCTCCTGTCCGGACGCCGCGCCGAGCACGAGCCCGACCTGGCCGGCCAGGGCGTCCAGCCGCTCCGTTGCCTCCATCAGGCCCGCCGTAAGCATCGGGTCCGGCCGAGTTGCCTCAAGCCTGGCAATCACGCCATCCAGCGCCCCCAACTCGGAGGGCTGGCGTGCAGCGAGGCTGGCATACATCGCCGCGCCAACATCGCCGGGCAGGGCGTTCAGCCGCGTGATCGCCTCGTCCAGACCGGCAATCGGCCCCGGCTGATGCTGGGAAAGGCCCTCCAACACGGCGGAAAGGACCTCCTCGCGCAACGCCTGCGGCGCGGCGCCGGCGCGATCCATCGCATTGGGCACCAGGGCGAGCGCCTGTTCGGCCCGCGCCGCCATCACCTCAATCCGCTGGGCATGGGTGTCGGCGATTCCGGGCAGCACGCAGAGGGCGCGCGCGGCGATGGAGCTGCTCTCTGCGCTTTCGTTCAACCGGGATATTGCCGACCCCGCCGCATCTACTACGAGCGCGCTGGCCCGGCGGGCATCGGCCAAGCTGCGGCTGGTCTCGGCACCGTCGCGCTTCAGCCGCACCATTTCCTCGGCCATGGCGTGCAGCAGGGCGGCGAGGCTGTCCATCGTCGTGTCGTTCGGCAGTGCAGCGGGGGCCAGGGATGGATTTGGAGAGGGGTTTGGGGCGGGTCCGGCGGCACGGCGCAGAATCCCCACAAAGCCCAGCAGCCCGGCGCCGATGCCTGTCGCAGCGGCCGCCATGGGCGCCCAGCCCTGCTCAAGCGCCCCGGAGGCCGTTGCCGCAAAAAGCGCGGCCGCGACCAGCCCGAGGACGGCCGTCGCCATTCCATCGGCACCAAGCGAGGCCATCCTGAGCTGATTCACGGCATCCTCCTCCGTCACAGCAATCGGCCCAATGGGCCCAGATCAATGTTGAGATCCTCGGGCGCGAGGCCCAGTGTCTGGCAAAGCCCGGTGACGGCGTTGCGGGTGCCCATCAGGGCTTGGCCCAGGCGCTCCACTTCCTCCTCCGTCACGGTCCCGGCTTCCATGCGGCGCAGGGCCTGCGCCTCCATCAGGCGGCGAACCAGCTCAACCAGGGTGAGCACCAGACGGGCGAGGTCACGCTCGGCTGTGCCGGGGTCAATCGAAAAGCGGAACAGGGGGGCGGTGTCGCTCATGGGAGGGATTTCGGCGCTGGGGCGACCAGGCGGGCGGCGGTGTCCACCGAAGCCAGCAGCGCCCGCAGCCCGACATGAATGAGGTCCACACCCGCCAGCGAGATCACAATCTGCCCATCCAGCACCACGCCGGTGTCGAGCAGTTGGTCCAGCACATCCACCAGCGCCTGCTGCGGCGCGGCTGGCGGCGGCAATGGCTGGCGCGGCAGCATGTCAATCAGGTCAACCATGGGCCACCGCCTCCCGTGCGAAGGCGTAGGGCGGCCAGGGGCCGGAAAGCGCCAGGGCGAGGCCGGTGCCGTCCAGCTCTTCGGCCGCAGTCTC
>JBBRVI010000293.1:0-4459 GCA_038247025.1 Acetobacterales bacterium | reverse complement strand
CTGGTCAACATCAACCCGGCTTATCGGCTTTCGGAGTTGGAATACGCGCTGAACATGGTGGGCTGCGTGGCGCTGATCACCGCCACGCGCTTCAAGAGCAGCGACTATGTCGGCATGGTCCAGACGCTGGGTGCCGCGAAGCTGCCGCAACTTCGCCACCGCATCCAGATCGGGGGCGAGACCGCGGAAGGTTTCACCCATTTCAGCGCGCTGATGCACCCGGCGGATACAGCAGCGATGCGCGCAGCGGCGGAACTTCTGCAAGCCGATGACCCGATCAACATCCAGTTTACCAGCGGCACCACCGGCGCGCCCAAGGGTGCCACGCTGACGCATCACAACATCCTCAACAACGGCTACTTCGTGGGCGAGACGATGCGCCTGACCGAGCAGGATTCCATCTGCATCCCGGTGCCGCTCTACCATTGCTTCGGGATGGTATTGGGCAATATGGCCTGCACCACCCATGGCAGCGCCATGGTCTATCCGGGCGAGGGCTTTGATCCATTGCTCACGCTTGAAGCCGTGGAGGCCGAGCGCTGCACCGCCCTGCATGGCGTGCCCACCATGTTCGTCGCACAACTCAATCATCCCGAATTCGCGCGCTTCGACCTGACGAGCCTGCGCACCGGAATCATGGCCGGCTCGCCCTGCCCGATCGAGGTGATGCGCCAAGCCATCGACAAGATGAACCTGAGCGAAATCACCATCTGCTACGGCATGACCGAGACCAGCCCCGTCAGCTTCCAGACGCATGTGGATGACCCGCTGGAGCGGCGCATCGGCACGGTCGGGCGCATCCATCCGCATGTCGAGGTGAAGGTCGTGGACAGCGAAGGCCGCACGGTGCCGCGCGGTGCAGTGGGTGAACTCTGCACGCGCGGCTATTGCGTGATGCTGGGCTATTGGGGCGAAGCTGAACGCACTGCGGAGGCCATCGACGCCGCGCGCTGGATGCACACGGGAGACTTGGCCACCATCGACGATCAGGGCTACTGCAACATCGTCGGCCGTATCAAGGATCTGGTGATCCGCGGCGGCGAAAACATCTATCCGCGCGAGGTGGAGGAGTTCCTGTTCCGCCACCCCAAGATCGCGGAGGTGCAGGTGATCGGCGTGCCCGATCCGCGCATGGTGGAGGAGCTTTGCGCGTGGATTCGCCTCCGCCCTGGCGAGAGCGCCACGGCCGACGACATCCGCGAATTCTGCCGCGGCCAGATCGCGCATTACAAAATCCCGAAGCACATCCGCTTCGTTGAGGAATTCCCGATGACGGTCACGGGAAAGGTGCAGAAATTCATCATGCGCGAGACGATGATCGCGGAACTCGGCATTGAGGAGGTGAAGACGGCATGATCAACCGGCAGGGCGGCCGCGCCGCACAGGAACTCACGGCGGCTGAGGCCGCTGGCCTCGTGAAATCCGGTGATTGGCTCGATTACGGCCTGGCACTCAGCCAGCCCGATGCCTTTGACCGCGCCCTCGCCGAGCGTCGCGATGAATTGCGCCAGGTCGGCATCCGAAATTGCCTGAGCATGCGCCCGCGCGCTGTGCTGGAGGTGGACCCCGAAGGCCAGCACTTCCACACCTTCAGCTGGCACTTCACCGGCTATGACCGCAAGAAGCACGATGCCGGGCTGTGCAGTTACATCCCCTGCAACCTGGGCGAAATCCCCGACTACTACCGCCGCTTCATCGCGCCGCCGGACATCGTGATCCTCAAGGCCACGCCCATGGATGCGGAGGGGTATTTCAACCTCGGCCCCAACGGCTTGTGGAACCCCGTGCTGATCGAGCGCGCGAAGGTGCTGATCCTGGAAATCACGCCCGATATGCCCCGCGTGATCGGAACCCATGTGCGGCTCCATCGCAGCCAGGTGGATTATGTGATCCAGGGCGATGACACGCTGATGCCCGAATTGCCCGTGGTGCCCACCACCGACGCGGACCGCGCGGTGGCGCGCTTCATCATGGCCGAAGTCGAGGACGGCGCCTGTCTTCAGGTCGGCATTGGCGGCATGCCCAATGCGGTCACGACGCTGCTGCTGGAGTCCGGCGTGAAGGACCTCGGCATCCATACGGAGATGCTCAATGATGGGCTGTGCGAACTCTATCGCGCGGGGCGCGTCAGTGGTGCGCGCAAGGCGTTTGATCAGGGGCTGGTCACCTATGGGTTCTGCCTCGCTGGCCGCGCCACCTATGACCTGCTGCGCGACAATGCCGACTTCCTCTGCCGCGAGGTGGAGACGACCAACATGCCCCACAATATCGCGCGCAACCCCAAGGTCATCGCGATCAACAACACCACGCAAATGGATCTCCAGGGGCAGGTGGCTTCGGAATCCGATGCGCACCGGCATATCAGCGGCACGGGCGGGCAGCTGCAATTCATCCGCGGCGCCTATGCCTCGGAGGGCGGGAAATCCTTCATCTGCCTGGCTTCCACCTATGAGCGGCGCGGCATCCGCAAGAGCCGCATCGCGCTGGAACTCACGCCGGGCAACATCGTCACCGCGCCGCGTTCTGACATGATGTATGTCGTCACCGAATACGGCATCGCGAACCTCAAGGGGAAGTCCGTGCCGGAGCGCGCGCGCGCCATCATCGCCCTGGCGCACCCCGACTACCGCGAGGATTTGTCACGCGAGGCGCGCGAGAAGGGGCTGGTTCCGCGCTTCTTTCTGTGACGCGGGCCAATTGACGCGCCCCCGATCCGGACGGAAAAGCGCGCATCAGTTCCGGAGAGTTCCCATGCCCCTATCCGCCGAAACCAAAGCCAGGCTCGAACACATCACCACCGCGACGCTGACGACGGTGCTGCTGAAGAAGGGCCTGCGCAATGTGTGGATGCGCGGCGCGCCACCCTTCACCCCCGCCGCGCAAGGCAAGCGCCTGGTGGGCGAAGCCTTCACCCTGCGCTTCGTTCCCGCGCGCGAGGATCTCGCCACCCCCGCCTCCTGGGCCAGCCCGATCAGCACGCGCGCGGCCATCGAAGCCATGCCCGCAGGCTGCATCGCGGTGGCCGACGCCATGGGCAACACCGATGCGGGCATCTTCGGCGACATCCTCTGCGCGCGGATCGCCAAGCGCGGCGTGACCGCGCTCGTCACCGATGGCGCGGTGCGCGATGTGGCGGGCGTGAACGGCACGGGCCTGCCCGTCTGGTGCGCCGGCGGCGCGGCCCCGCCCTCCGTTGCAGCACTCACCTTCGTGAGTTGGCAGGAGCCGATCGGCTGCGGCGGCGTCGCCGTCTTCCCTGGGGATATCATCGTCTGTGACGCCGATGGCTGCGTGCTCATCCCCAAGGACATGGTCGAGGCGGTGACCGAGCAAAGCGTCGAGCAGGAGCGGCTGGAAGGCTGGATCATGAAGCAGGTGGATGCGGGCATGGCCCTTCCCGGCCTTTACCCCGCCAATGCCGAGAACACGGCGCGTTACGAGGCCGACAAGGCCGCAGGGCGCGTCTGAGCGGCCTGTTGCGCATCATGCGCAACGAGTTACATTCGTCTCATTCGTTGAAGAGGATCGAATTGGATGAAGAAGCTCTCTCTCGTTGCGTCGCTGCTCATGACCGGCACCGTGCTGGCGGGCTGCACCCCTGATACGCGGCAGCCCGTCACCTTCGCCCCGGTCCGCGCCTCCGGGCCGGTCGTTTGCGATACCAGTATTCGGTTTGTGAACAATTCCAGCGCTACGGTTTTGCAACTTTATTATAACCCTTCCTCCATCACCAGCTGGGGGCCGGACCGGTTGGGCCAGAACGTGCTTCGCCCGGGCCAGACCACCAATGTCCGGCTGGCCAATGCCGCGCCCTATGATTTCCGGGTCGTGTGGTCGAATGGCCGCAGTTCGGAAATTCGTCAGGTGAATGTGTGCCGGGCGGCGCAGGTCGTTGTCACCAATGCGGGGCTGCGTGCCATCTGAGAACTCGCCTCTCTGGCCCTTCTGGACGGAGGAGAAACTTCGCATCCAGGACACCGACCTCAACGGCCATGTGAACAACGCCTCCATCGCGGCGTTGTGCGAAGCCGGGCGTGGCGAGATCATCTCTGCCGTGGCCGGCGTGCCGCGCGAAAGGCCGCTCGGCTCGGCCTTGCGGCGCGTCACCATCGAATACCTGGCCGAGGTGCATTACCCCGGCGTGGTGCGCATCGGCAGCGCCATCGCGAAGGTCGGCAACACCTCCATCACCATCGCGCAATCGCTCTATGAAGATGGCCGCTGCTTCGCCACTGCCGAAAGCGTGATTGTCTTCATTGATCGGGATACGCGCCGGCCTGCCCCGCTGCCTGGTCCATGGCGGGCGGGTTTTGCGCGCCTCGCGGCAGGATAGCGCTCAGTACTCGGCAAAGATCCGGTTCAGCTCGGCGCGATCCTTCGTCACCGTCAGGCCCAGCATCAGCAGGATGCGCGCCTTTTGTGGGTTGAGGTTGTCCGCGTTCAGAAAGCCCGCCTCGCG
>JBBRVI010000292.1:0-4462 GCA_038247025.1 Acetobacterales bacterium | reverse complement strand
CGGTGGAATACGCTCGACAGCCTGCGCGAAAGGCCGCCACAGCCCCGCCGCCACCAGCAGCAGCGCTGCGGCCAGAAAGGCCCCCACGGCCACCGAAAACCCGCCCGCTGGCGCCCCCGTCGTCACCAGCAGCGCTGCCCCCGGCGTGGACCAGGCGATGGAAATCGGCATGCGCCAAACCAGTGAAAAACCCGCCCCCAGCACGCCCATCAGCAGGCACAGCATGACCAGGCCAGAGGCCGCCTGTTCCGGCGTCGCGCCCATCGCGGTGAAACCCGCCAGCACCACGGCAAAGGAGGACGCGAAGCCCACGAAGGAGGCGAGCAGCCCCAGCAATACAGGTTGCAGCATTCAGGGCGTCAGTTGGATCGTGGCGGTCGTTTTGGCTGCCTCACGCGGGATGGGCCGCAGCCCTCCGCTTCGCCAAGCCTCCAGCAAGTCACCCCAATGGCGCGACAGCGGGTTTCCCGATTGGCCCGTGCCGATGATGGCGTAGGTGGTATCGGCCGCGCCGAGATCGGCCACGAAACGCAGGCCCGCGCCATGCAGCGCGGCATAGGGCTCGGCCCCGCCGCCGCGCACGCCTTGGCGTTGCACCGTCTCGCCATCGCCGCCCACTGGCACGGAAAGCCCGATCAGCCGGTTCACGCCGGGGACAAAGCGCAGCAGCGGATGCTCGAACCGCGCCTGATGCGCTGCCCCCCAGCGCCAGGCCGTCGGGTCCGGCCCGAAGCGCTCGCTGAGTTCGCCCACCGCTTCCGCCAGAGCCATCGCCGCCATGGCCCGGCAATCCCCGCCGCACCACCAGCCCGCCTCGGGCGAGGTCAGCAGGAAGCGCAGGAACTCCGCGCTGCCCCGCGCATCCGGCACCCGCGCCTGGCGCAGGGCCAGGGCCGGCATGCGGCGTGCGAAGGCGGCCCAGATCAAGGGCTGCGGGCGGTCGGGCGACATCTCGCCATTCCAATCCAGCAGCAGGCCTTGCGCCGCGCCCAAGGCGCCATTGCCGCGCGGCAGACTGTTCAGGAGGGCCAGGGATTCCCGCGCGAGCAGCGAGACTGCATCCATCTGGATCGCCGCGAATTCGGCAGGTCCATTCACCTCCTGCGCGGCGAGGCGCGCATGAATGCGACGGAAGCGCCAATCAGCGTACCATTCCCGTGCAAGATGAACCGCATGACCCTCGGGGCTCACGCGATTATTGGCGTTGACCAGCATGCCCGATTCCGGGTTCTCGATATGCGGCAACTCGTCGAAGGGCACGAAGCCCGTCCAGGGCTTGTCGCCTGGGGTGGGCAGGCTGCCATCGCCTTCGTTGCGGATGGGCGTGCGGCCGGTCAGATACATCGCAATCCCGCCCGCGCGATCGGCCACCATCATGTTTTGCGGGGGCGAGGAAATCTCCGCCGCCGCCTCGCGCGCCGCGGCGATGTTGCGCGCGCGGTTGAGACGCAGGAAGCCGCGCGCGGTGGCGTCATTCGGCTCCAGATTCGCCATGCGCACGGAGAGGATGCGACCGTCCACCCGCTGCGTCTCGTCCAAATCAGAGATCACCGGCCCATTCTCCGTCTCCCGCACGGTCAGCGTCACCGGGTCTTGCCCCCGAACCTGGATGAGTTCGGTGCGTGTGCGTCGCACGGCATCGGGTGTTTCGACAAACACATCCTGCGTGTCGGAATGGGTGGTGGTGAAGCCCCAGGCGAGGTCCGCGTTGCGCCCAATGATCATCAACGGCGTGCCAGGCGCCGTGGCACCGGCCAGCATGCGCCCATCCGCCAGCTCGATGCGCGCCAGATACCAAAGGACCGGCGCGCCATAACCCAGATGTGGATCGGAGGCGAGCAAGGGCGCGCCCGAGGCGCTGCGCCTGCCCGCCACGGCCCAGGCATTGGAGGCGGAGGCGGGCAGGGGCGCGTCCTCGCCAAAGCGTGGCACGGCGGCAAGGATTCGCTCCATGCCCACCAATGCCGCAACATCTGGCCGCCCAGCACTGCGATCCGCCGGCCAGAGGTCCCAAAGCCGCTCAGCCGGCAACATCGCGGCGAGACGCGCGCGTTCCAACTCGGTGCGCCAATTCCCGGACAGCCAAAGCCCCATCACCTTGGCCCAGAGCAGGGAATGCGAGGGCTGCCAGGCCTCCGGTGCGCCCAATATCAGGAATTCCGGCGCGACGAAGCGCCCGCGCTCGGCGATCAAGGCATTCACGCCGAGCGCATAGGCTTCCAGTAGCGCGCGCGTCTCGGCGTCCAGTGCCGCGAAATCCGCCTCCGCGCGTTGCTTCAACCCCAATACGCGGGTGAACCGATCCAGCCGGAGCGATGCCGGGCCGGCCACTTCCGAGAGGCGGCCTTCGGCGCCGCGCCGCATCATCTCCATCTGGAACATGCGGTCGCGCGCGTGCAGATAGCCCATGGCGGTCGCGGCATCGCGCTCATTTGCCGCACGGATGCGGGGGATGCCGGCTTCATCCAGCGTGATCTGCACGGGCGCCGTCAGGCCCGTAATGGCCAGTTGCGTGTCATGGCCTGGCAGCGTGGCCCAAAGCAGGCCGCCCACACCGCCCAGCGCCACGAGAATCAGCAGGCCAAGCACCATGAAGGTGCGGCCCAGCCAACCCGTTCTGCGGCGCCGGCGTGCCACGTTATTCGGGCTCGATGCCAGCGGCGCGGATCATTTCACCCCAGGCGGCGATCTGGCTCACGATGAAGGAATTGAGTTCAGCTGGCGTGGAGGTGAGGCCCTCGAAGCTGATCTGCGCCATCCTTTCGCGATATTCGCCGCGCGCGCCGATGCGCTGCATCGCCGTGGCCAATGCTGCCGTGGCGTCGGGCGCCATGCGGGCGGGACCGAGCAGCGCCGCCCAGCTCAGCATCTCAAAGCCCGTCATCCCCGCTTCGGCGAGGGTTGGCACATCGGGTGCGAGCGCGCTGCGCCGTCCGCTGGTCACGCCCAAAGCGCGCAGCTTGCCCTCACGCACATGAGCAATCGAGGGGGCGAAATCCACGACAATGGCGTTCACGCGCCCGGCCAGAACATCCGTCAACGCAGGCGGCACCGAACGATAGGGCACATGGGTCATCTCAGCCCCCGTGAAGCGGGCCACCGCGGCACCTGCCACAATGCCGGATCCATTTCCCGAGGCGTAGGTCAATTGCCCCGGCCGGGCGCGGGCCAGGGCCGCGAATTCGGCCAGGTTACGGGCCGGGACCTCGCTGTTGACCACCAGCCAGAAGGCGTAATTGCCCAGGCGCGAGATGGGCGTGAAATCCGCCACCGGGTCGTACTCGATGCGCTTCATCAGCCAGGGATTGGCCGCATGTGGCGTGTTGGTCGTCACCATCAGGGTCTGACCATCGGGCGCCGCGCGCGCCACCGCCATGGCCGCGATGGTGCCATTTGCCCCCGCGCGATTCTCCACCGTGATGGTCGCCCCGCCCAATTCGGCGGAGAGCATCTGCGCCAGCACGCGCGCCACAGCATCCGTGCCTGAGCCCGCAGCGAAGGGAACCACCAGGTTAATCGGCCGCGTGGGGCGCCACTCACCCTGGGCCAAGGCTGGCGTGGCGAAGCTGGCGGCCAAAAGGCTTCTGCGGTGTATCATGCGTTGATCTCCATTTCAGCAATGGCGAGAATCGTGGCCAGACTCGCGCGCATTCCGCGCAGCGAGTCCTCAATTTCCACATCAATCCATTCTTCCAGCGAATGCGCCCGCCCGCCCGTACCGCCCGAGCCGATGCGCAGCGCGGGAATGCCCAGGCTCATCGGGATATTCGCATCGGTGGAGGACCATTCGAAACTGGGCGTGTAACCCTCCGCCGCCACCGCCGCCGAAGCGAGCCGCGCGATGGGCGCACCGTTGGGCGTATGTCCGGCCGGGCGGTCTCCCACCTGGATCAGTTCTGCGGTGATGGTGCCCTCGCGCGCGGCGTTTTCGGCCGCCACGGCCTCCTCCACGCCGCGGAGGAATTGCCGTTCCAGCTTGGCGAGCTGATCTGCGCTGGCAGAGCGCAAATCCACCTCCATCGTCACCACTTCCGGGATGGCATTGATGGAAGTGCCGCCGCCCACCACGCTGACGCAATGGGTGGTGATAGGCTCGCGCGGGACCTTGATGGCGGCAAGGCAGCGCGCGGCATCGGCCATGGCATACATCGGGTTCACGAGCCCAAAGGCGGCATAGCTATGCCCGCCGGGGCCGCGAAACGCCACGCGGTAACGCCGCGAGCCGATGCCGCCGGTGACGATGCGGTCCACATCGGGGCTGTCCACGGTCAGGAAGGCGCGGATGCGCTCGCGGTTGGGGTGATGCGCAAACAGGTGCCGGATGCCGCGCAGATCGCCCAGTCCTTCCTCACCCACATCGCCGACAAGGAGGATGTCATGCCGAGTGCGGATACCCGCCGCATCCATCGCACGCAGAAAAGCGAGGTTCACCGCCAGACTACGCGTGTCATCGCCCACGCCG
>JBBRVI010000291.1:0-4463 GCA_038247025.1 Acetobacterales bacterium | reverse complement strand
GGGCAGGAGATGGAGTAAGCGAGCTTTACGGCCTGTGCCAAACCGTGGCTGCAACGGCCCAAACCCACGCAACCAATCCCCATTACGTAGAATGCGCAGGCATTTGAGTGCCTCGTTCAAACGCACCAAACTTGTAGTGTGTGTTGCACCTGTGAGATTCTTTTAGGCAAAGAAAAACGGCACTCACATGATTTTAACAAGACGTGCGGTTTTGGCATTGCGCGAGCAAATCAGGTCTGGCACGGCGAGGGTCGTGACTTTGGTTGCACTCTTCGAAAGATTTAATGCAGGCGGTCCCATTCAAGTCATGGTCCCGTCACTCGTGAAACCGGCAAACGCCACGCCCTTCGAATGAAAGACCTACGCATGTCCGACAACACGCAGAACGACTTCAATCGTGGTGGCCTGGTTCTGCTGGGGCTGCGCGTCGCGGTGCTGGCCACCATTTCAGCCCTGGTGGGTGTTCTGGCGCATGTCGCCTGGAAGGTGATGACGGCCTGAGGCTGGAGCGAGCCCTTGCGAGGGAAATCTGCTCAAGGCCGCTGCGCCAGAAGCTGACGCGATGTCAGCTTCCAGCCAATGTCATTCCATCCACGCGCGTCGTCGGCGCATCGCTGCCGCGACGGAACACCAGGTCATTTGCTGCCGTCATCGCCAGGAACATCTCCGGCAGCTTGCCGGCGATGGTGATCTCGTCCACCGGCTCGGCCAGCTTGCCATCGCGGATCATGAAACCGGCGGCGCCGCGCGAGTAATCGCCGGTGATGCCGTTCACGCCCATGCCGATGAGTTCCGTGACGTAGAGCCCCTCGCGGATGTCACTCATCAACGCCTCCGGCGAGAGCGTACCGGGTTCCAGCCAAAGGTTGCTCGGCGCGGGCGAGGGCGGGCCGCTTGTGCCGCGCGCCGCATGGCCGGTGCTCGTCATGCCCAGCTGGCGCGCGCTGCGCCCATCGAGCAGCCAGGTCATCAGCACGCCATCCTCGACCAGGGCGCGCCGCATGCCTGGCTGGCCCTCTCCGTCGAAAGGGCGTGAGCGGGGACCGCGTGGGCGCAGTGGGTCGTCCATGACGATCATCCCGCGGGGTAGGATCTGCTTTCCCAAGGCGTCCTTCAGGAAGGACGTGCCGCGCGCGATGGACGCACCATTGATCGCATTCACCAGATGCCCGATCAGCGAGGACGCGACGCGCGGGTGATACACCACGCTGATGCGCATGCTACCGGGGCGCGTGGGTTTGAGGCGGGCGACGGCCCGCTCTCCCGCGCGGCGGCCGATCAGGACGGCGTCCTCCAGATCGCTGAGATGTCCCGCGCTCGCATAGTCATAGTCGCGCTGCATGCCCGTGCCTTCGCCGGCGAGCGCCGTGGCGGAGACGGCATGGGCGCCGCGCGTGTATTGCCCGAAAAAGCCGCGCGAAGTGGCCAGCGCGCGAGTGGCGCGGGACCAGTCGGCAGAAGCGCCTTCGCTGTTGGTCACGCCCGCAATGGCGAGTGCGGCTTCCTCGGCGAGTGCCGCGCGGGCCAGCAGCGCGTCCGCATCGGGCTCCAGCGCATCACCGAGATCCAGCGGCGCACCCATGGGCGCGGGCGCGTCCAGCAGCGTGGCCAGCGCATCCTCCGGCACGACGCGCGCCATGGCGACAGCGCGTTCGGCAAGTGCGGCGAAGCCCGAAGGCGAGGCATCCGTGCCACTGACAATCGCCACGCGATTGCCCAAAAACACGCGCAGGCCGAGATCGGTGCTCTCGGCGCGCTCCAACTGCTCGATGGCGCCCAGGCGTCGCTGCACGGAGAGCGAGGCGGAATGCACCAGCAGTGCATCGGCCTGTTCCGCGCCGGCAGTGCGGGCAGCGTTCAACAACGCCTGGAGAAGATCAGCATTCATGCCGCGAGCTTCTCGTTGATGTCAGCCAGGCTCATCACCTTGCCAATGGGCCCCATCGTGGCCAGCGTGGGCTTGCCGCGGAAGATGCGCTTGGCCGAACGCTGGATATCCTCCACCGTCACGGCGGCGATGCGCTGCTTGGTCTCCTCCGTGGGGATGATGCGGCCATGCACCTGCAATTGCCGCGCGATCTGCTCACAGCGCGATCCGGTGGATTCCAGCGACATGAGCAGCGAAGCGCGCAGCTGCGCCTTGGCGCGGTTCAGTTCATCCTCGGTCACGTCAAGCTGCACGCGCTTCAACTCCTCGATGGCGACGGGCATGAGTTCGGCCACCTGATCCTCGCCCGTGCCGGCGTAAAGCGCGAAGATGCCCGTGTCGTGATAGGGATGCGCGAAGGAATAGATGGAATAGACGAGGCCGCGTTTCTCACGGATTTCCTGGAACAGGCGTGACGACATACCCCCGCCCAGCAGCGTGGAGAGCAGCATCACCGGATAGTGATCAGGGTCGGTGTAATGCGTGCCGGGGAAGCCGAGCACGAGATGCACCTGATCGAGGTCACGCTCCTCGCGGAACTCGCCGCCAGCATAGCGCGCGGCTTCGGGCTCATGGCCGGTGACGGTGGGCAGATCGCCGAAATGCGCGCCCACCATTTCCAGCAGCGCGTCGTGATCCACCGCACCGGCCGCGGCGACAACCATGCGGGATGGGCCGTAGTGGCGGGCCATGTAATGCGTCAGCGCTTCGCGCGGCATGGTCTGGATGATCTCCTCCGTGCCCAGCGTGGGGCGGCCCATCGCCTGGTCGGGGAAGCAGGCGTGCTGGAAATGGTCGAAGATGATGTCGTCGGGCGTGTCATTTGCCTGGCCGATTTCCTGGAGGATCACGCCACGCTCGCGCTCCAGCTCCTCGGGGATCAGGGTGGAGTGGCAGAGGATATCGCCGATGATGTCGGCGGCGAGGCCCACATCCTCCTTCAGCACCTTGCAGTAATAGGCGGTCTGCTCGCGCGCGGTGTAGGCGTTGATGTGGCCGCCGACATTCTCGATCTCGCGCGCGATGGAAGCCGCGTCACGCCGTGCTGTGCCCTTGAAGGCCATGTGTTCGAGGAAATGCGAGGCGCCGTTTTCCGCCGCATTCTCGTTGCGCGTGCCGGCATGGACATAGGCGCCAATGGAGACGGTCTCCACCCGGGGCATGTGCTCACTGGCGACGATGAGGCCGCTGGGCAGGCGTGTGAGGCGAACGGAATCGGTCATGATGTTCCCAGGGTCAGGCAGCGTTGCGGAGGGCATGCGCACGGACGAAATCCTGCGCGCGGCCGAGGTCGTTGGGCAGCACGGTAAAACGCTCGGGCCTATCGTAGAGGTCAGCCAAGGCGGGCGGCAAAGGCGGGTGAATGCCAGTGGCGCGCTGCACCGCGTCCGGAAACTTCGCCGGATGCGCGGTAGCGGCGATGATCACCGGCATATGCGGATCAGCCGGTGCCAGCGCACGCGCGGCGGCGGTTCCAATGGCCGTGTGCGGATCGGCCAGATAACCCGCCGCGCGATGCAGATGCGCGATCTCGGCCAGTGTGCCCGCATCATCCAGCATGAAGCCCTCAAAATGCTGCGTGGCGCGCTGCCAGGCGTCATTGGGGATGGGCATGCGCCCCGTGGCGCGGAAGGCGTTCATCTGATGCGCCGTGGCGGCGGCGTCGCGGCCCAGCAACTCGAACAGCAGGCGCTCAAAATTGCTGCTGACCTGGATATCCATCGAGGGCGAGACTGAGGGCTCCACACCGCGCGCACTCATGTCATTGTGTGCGAGGAAGCGCGTGAGAATGTCATTGCGGTTGCTGGCCACGATGAATTTCGCGATCGGCAGGCCCATCTGCTTGGCCGCCCAGGCCGCCAGCACATTGCCGAAATTCCCGGTGGGGATGCTGACGCAAACCTCGCGATCCGGCGCACCCAGGCTCAGCGCGGCCGCCGCGTAATAGGGGATCTGCGCCGCGATGCGCGCCCAGTTGATGGAGTTGACGGCGGCGAGGCGCATTTCCTTGCGGAAGGGCGCATCCACGAACATGGCCTTCACCATATCCTGGCAATCATCGAAGCTGCCCTGGATTGCGATGTTCGCCACGTTGGCCGACATTACGCTGGTCATCTGCCGCCGCTGCACCTCGCTGGTGCGGCCCTCGGGGTGAAGGATCACGATATCCAGGCAAGCGCGGTCCCGGCAGGCCTCGATGGCGGCACTTCCGGTATCGCCGCTGGTGGCGCCCACGATGGTGATGCGCTCGCCGCGCTTCTTCAGCACATGGTCGAACAGGCGGGCGAGCAGTTGCAGCGCCACATCCTTGAAGGCCAGTGTGGGGCCATGGAACAGCTCCAGCGCGAAGTCGCGGGGGCCGATTTGCACCAATGGCACCACTGCGGGGTGGCGGAAGCTGGCATAGGCCTCCTGCGTCAGCGCGTGCAGTTCCTCGAAACTCAGCGTATCGCCCACGAAGCGGTGGATGAGGCGGGCGGAGAGCTCGGCATAGGGCAAACCGCGCAGCGCGCGCCATTCGGCAGGCGAGAGGGTG
>JBBRVI010000290.1:0-4471 GCA_038247025.1 Acetobacterales bacterium | reverse complement strand
GCGCTGGATGCAGTCGTGGAACAGTTCCTTTTCGCCGAGCCAGTGGTCGCCCAGGTAGTCGCCATGGTCGGCGGTGAAGATCACCATGGTATCCGCCCAGCGCCCGGTTTCTTCCAGCAGCGCCCAGACGCGGCCGAGATGTGTGTCGATTTGGGAGATCAGGCCCTGATAGGTGGGGCGGACGGCGGCGATGCAGTCATCGCGCTGGAAGCTTTGCGCCACTTCCTCGTTCTGGAATTCGCGCAGCATGGGGTGGGCGTCCGGGCCGCGCTCGGCGGGGTGGCGGCGGACGGGCAGGCATTGCTCGGGCGTGTACATGGCGTGGTAGGGCGCGGGGGCGATGTAGGGCCAGTGCGGTTTGACGTAGGAGAGGTGCAGCATCCAGGGCGCCTCGCCCTGTGCGGCGATGAAGTGGAGCGCCTGGTCGGTGGTGTAGGCGGTTTCGCTGTGCTCCTCGCGCACGCGGGCGGGGAGGCGGGCGTTGCGCATCTTCCAGCCGTTCAGCACCTCGCCCTTGTCGTTCTCGACGGCGATGACGTGGTCGGTCCAGGGGTCCGGGCTGTCATAGCCTTGGGCGCGCAGCCAATCGGCGTAGGCGCTGTGGGTTTCGGCGTGGTGGCCGTCATGGCGGTCCACCAGGGTGAACCAGCCTTCGCGCAGAAGGACGGCGAGTTCATCCTGGCCGTCCAGCAGCAGCCGCTGCATGCCGCGCGTGTCGGGCAGCATGTGCGTCTTGCCGGCCAGCGCCAGGGTGCGGCCGGCCTGCCGCAGGTGCCAGCCGAGTGTGACCTCACCCACGCCGAGCGGCACGCGGTTGTGGGTGGCGCCGTGGCTGGCGACATAGCGGCCAGTGTAGAAGCTCATGCGTGAGGGGCCGCAGATGCCGGATTGCACATAGGCTTGCGAGAAGCGCACCCCGCGCGCGGCAAAGGCGTCGATGTTGGGGGTTTTCAGGAAGGGGTGGCCGGCGCAGCCCAGATGGTCCCAGCGCAGCTGGTCGCACATGATAAAGAGGACGTTCTTGGCGGGCATTGGCGGTTTCCTGGTGTGGCGGCAGTCTAGCCGGAAGATCGCACAAGAAGACGCCGTTGGCCGCTGCACCACCATGACGCCCGAAACCATGACGCCGCGCCAGCGGGAGGTGGGGCATGGCCCGCCCCAATGCGATGCAGCGCGCCGGCCGATTCATGTGCTGGGAAAGCAGCTTTGCCGCTCGGCTTTCGGAACTCGCAATCGTGATCACGGCAAACCACTATCGCGCCTGGTTTGATGGGTTTGCGTATCGTCGGCTGGCAGTGCGGGGCGGCTTGGGTCTGACATCGCCGAGGGGGTCGTACACCGCCTTGTGGGCGACGCAGCCTTCCAGGCTGCCAAAGGCATGTCCGGTGAGGCGGGCGTGGCAAAGCTTCTGGGAATTCGCGGCTACTGCACGTCAGTCGGGCCCACCTTGAACGTGGCGCGCTTTTTTTGCCGTATGCTACTCCAGATCAGTTTGGGGTTGATGCGACAGGCCTTCCACGGCGGACGCCCATCGGCTAGATATGTATGGGCGTGGACCCGTAGCTCAGCTGGATAGAGCGCTGCCCTCCGAAGGCAGAGGTCGAAGGTTCGAATCCTTTCGGGTCCGCCAATTTTTCAAAGGGTTGGCTGGTGGCTGACCTGGAGCGCCCCGCCTGAGGCCGATTTTCGGGCCACGCTGGCTCCATCTCAAGTCGGTGCCGGAGGAAGCGCTTCTGGCCTTCGATGGCGATCGGCTGGAAGTGCTGGCCGTGCTGGCGGGGATATTGAGCGCCAGCATGACGCCATCGCGGGGGTTGATCCGATTGAAGAGATCGAGTTCATGTTCGAGCGAAAGGGCTGGACCCACGCCAATCTGGAGCCGCTGGTGGGCGGCCGAGGCCGGGTGTCTGAGGTGCTGGCCCGCAAGCGTGCGCTGTCCATCACCATGATCCGCGCCCTGCCCCACAGTCTGAGCATGCCGCCCGAGGTCCTGGTGGCGCCCTATGATCTGCGGCTCAAACCACCGTCGGCGTCACAACGCGGCAAGTATTTGGTCGCGAGCAAGGCAAGGGTCAGCAGAAAGCAGGCCGCGTGACTCTGGTGGATGCCGCCGCCCTCCCATCAAGAGCGACGGCTCCCCATTTGTCATCAGCTACCGCGACGCCTCATAGAGCTTTTTAGCGATTTCCATCATTTCCTCAGGCGCGTAGTCCGGAGTGAAAGCGGAAGGAACTCCTTCCAGTTGATGAATCTTGCCACCCTCGGGCAGGCCGTCCACCACCATCAATTCGCCAGCCGGATCATCTGGCAGGGCCATTTCGCCATTCCCCCAGATACCAGACATTTCCTTGTAGTCGGCCGGACTGAAGGTATAGAGGCGACGATGTGAACCCTCGTCCAGGTACTTCTGGCACTCCGGAATGTTCCCGAGCGGAATGTTGGGCACCGGAAGCATCTTCTCGATCGCAACCCCAGTGAGGTTCTTCAGCGCCAGTGCATAGGCATGCGCGTGAACTGATCCGCGAACCAGAAGGTAGCCGCAGACTTCACGCCCGGTCGCATCGGTCAGGGATTCGTAAACCCGCAGCTTATGCAAACGCGCACCGCATTCCAGGTGGAAATTGTGCAGGAGATCGAAGATAACATTGCCTGTCGTCGTGACAAAATCAGTGTTCCACGAGACCCCATTGCTATTTGTTGGGGTGGCGCCTCCTGCGTTAGAATAGAACGATGCCGCGAGGCGGATATCCTTCATCAATTCGAATGGGGCATCAGAAATGTCGCCGCCCATCTCTTCATCAACACCCTTATCGGGACCATTGTTGAGCATGGCAACGCCGTTGCTGACCAACTCAAGGTGACCGAGCTCTTCCGCCGTAATGGCAGCAACGAGGCTGTAGAAGGGCTTGAGTTTGGTCTTACTGCGGAAGTTGAAACTTTGGAACATGTAGTTCCCGAGGGTGGACATCTCGCCGTATTTTCCGCCAAGAAGCTCCTGGAGCGCGGCGCCAGCATTTGGGTCCTGCCGCGTCGGCGCAGGCAGTTCGACCTGCAACTTATCCACACGAAGAAACATGATAGGCCCTCTCGTTGATACTTACTGCCTGATCGGTTCAGTTCGGCAGCGCACCATAATAACGGGCCATGTTCGTGGCGGTTGCGTGAGCAGAATGGTCGAATGCCGCTTATCCGAACGCGTATGAACGACGCGGCACGGTTCACGTCGCACCCAACGCAGACACGCGGGTAAAACCCAATGTCTGAACAACAGGCTGGTGACCGCGGGAGTGCTGCTTTGGTCAAAATCGCTGGAGTCACCCGCCACAGCGCGCGAGTCTCGATGACGGGTGGCTGTGACGTTGAAGCTCAGGTTTGCCGGCTGTCGCGCGGCTCCGGCAGGGTATGGGCGACTAGGATCAGGCGCCGACCGCACCCGAAACCACGGCTCAGGCCGGGCCTCGTGGTTTGATCAAAGATCCGCCAGGCGAGCACCCTGACGGGTTGAAGTTCACGCTAACCAAAAACTGAAGCCAGCCGCTTTCCGTGGCAATTGCATCCGGATTATTCACGACGGGATATGCGCATCGCGGCGGGCCAAGGCCGCCCACCAGCGGCAGGTTGCACTCAGTCCGATTCAACGGGCATCGGCGCAGGGATGGCGATCCCGTCCGCGCGCAGCCGCGCCTGCACTGCGGTCACTGCGGCGTTCAGGGCGCTCTGCGTGCACAGGCCCAGGATCACCGGATCGCGCGGCTTGATGTTTGTGCTGTTCCAATGCGTGCGGTCACGCACCTTCTGGATGGTTTCCTTGGTGGTGCCCAGCAGCTTGCCGATCTGAGCTTCTGGCAGTTCCGGGTGGTTGCGCAGCAACCAGGCGATGCCGTCCGGCCGGTCGTTGCGCTTGGCCACAGGCGTGTAGCGCCCGCCCTTGCCGCGCCCCTTGCCAACCGGCGTGGCCGGCGCGCTGAGCACGAGCCGTGCGGTGGACTCACCCTCGCAGCGCGCGATTTCCTCGCGAGTGACCTGGCTGTTCGCCACAGGATCATACCCGATAATGCCTTGCGCGACTTCGCCATCGGCGATGGCCTGTACTTCGAGCGGGTGCATCTGGACGAAATCAGCGATTTGCTCAAAGGAGAGCGACGTCTTCTCGATCAGCCAAACGGCGGTTGCCTTGGGCATCAGGGGCTGGGCCATGGGATGGGTTCCGTGGATGGGGAGGGGCGGCGCGGCAGGCACGCGCGCCCGAAGGGTTCATGCCCTATACTGTCCCCCCCGCCCACGCGCAACGTCCGGACGATGAGCATTGAGGGAGAGAGGCGCCTGTGGAGCCTGATCTGGCGCAAAAAGGGGGGCGTCAGCCCCCCTTCCCGGTTCAGGCGGCCTGCGCGATGGCCGGCTGTGCCGTTTGCCCTGTCTGGATTGTGATCCGGCGGGGCTTGAGCGCCTCGGGCACTTCGCGCTTGAGGGC
>JBBRVI010000289.1:0-4480 GCA_038247025.1 Acetobacterales bacterium | reverse complement strand
GGACAGAGCCTCGGGCGCGTCGCCGTCGGACACGGCATCTCCAGCCGCCGCGAGGATGTCTGCGAGCTCATCCGCCGAGAAGCCGAGCGCGGCGAGGTCGATGTCCTGCGCCGCCTGGACGGCGGCCAGCGCATCGCGCAGCAGCGCCTGGTCCCAGGTCGCGTTCTCCGCGATGCGATTATCGGCGAGGCGCAGCGCCTCCTTCTGCGCGGCGGAGAGGTGCCGCAGCACGATGACCGGCACCTTGGCCATGCCGAGCGCCGTCGCGGCCTCGAGCCGGCCATGGCCCGCGATCAACACGCCATCCTCGTCCACCAGCAGAGGGTTGGTGAAGCCGAAGGCCAGGATGCTGGACTTGATCTGCTCCAGCTGCGCGGCGCTGTGCACACGCGCATTACCGGCATGCGGGCGCAGCTCCGCGACCGGACGCAGCAGGATCTTCGCCGCCATCCAAGGGAGCGTCATGGAGCCATCCGATGTGTGGGGTATGGGCGGCGCGGGACGGCGCCGCCATGGTTTGCACTTATCGCGCTGTAATCATTGGAAACTGGTGCAAACCACGGACGGCCAGCGCGGCCCGACTGCAAACCATGAGGGCCAAGGTTTGCAGCTATCTATCTGATCGCGCTGGGAAAAAGGTGCAAACTGCAAACCATATTTTTCGCCTGGCGCTAGCGACCTTGCGCGCTTCCGCCCCCCGCATACAGCGGGGCCGGGAAGGAACCATCGGCTCGAGAGCCACTGTCTCGTCTGAGCGACGCTGCGGCTCTTGAGCCGCGCTGTGGTCGCACCCTTTCCAGGTGTCCAGATGATAGGCCGTGTGGATTTCGGTGCGCAACGCGACATTCTTTCGCGGCACTACTCATGTTTACGCTGTAGTGGTTTTCTTGCATCGGCACGGTGATTCGATGCTGGCGGCATTCGGGCTAGCCTGAGATTTTGGAGCGCAACAAGGTGGGGAAGGCGAGTAAGGCTAAGCCGAGAAAGAAGCCGACGGGGCATGTGCCGAGCGCCGTATCGGCCGCCGCCGCGGAATTCATGACGCTGGTGCGCGCATTAAGCTACCAGCAAGGGCCCAACCCGGAGCCGCGCGGTCTCACTAACTTCACCTTTTGGGCTGGCGCCGGCTTTTCCAAGTCCTGGGACCCCAAGGCGCCGGTCGGGTCCGAACTATTCACCCTTGACTCCAAGGTGATAGAGCGAGTTGCCGACACGGCAGCACTCCAGCGGATGTTTGGGCTCGACTCGTTCAGCGGGATTACACCGGAATCCCTCCGCCAGATTGTCTATCAGATCGATATGTATGAGCGTCATCCTGACGTCCGCTCGCGCTACGTCGATGAGCAAAATCTGCGGATGTTCCGCGCGGCCCTGAGAGCCGCGGTGGTTGACCGATACGACAAGATCACCAACCTCAACTACTTCGACGATGATGCTCAGAAATTCCCGCTGCGTAATCCGACGCAGGCCCAGCGGAACATCGTGGGGTTCTTTTATCACCTGTCCCGCCAAATTGACGGCTCACAGCCACTCGTCGAGGGCATCCGCACCCACTTCGTCACGACCAACTACGACTATGTCATTGAGACGATACTCGATAATCTGATCGATGAAGACGACTCATTGTTTCTGTATACATACCGGGGATTCACTCCAAGCGAAGTAGTGAACCAGGACAATATCGCCCCGATGCACGAGCATTGGCTCGTGTGGCATCTCCTCAAGATCAATGGCGGTTTCGAGATCCTTCGGCGCGGTGACGGCTATGTCCTCGACTACGGTAGCCGTAAGCCTGCTGCCATTATGCGTGACCCGCCAGTGCTGATGCTGCCATCGCGGGAGCAAGATTATTCTGACCCATACTTCCGTACGATTTTCCCGAAGGCGGTACGGCTACTTCGAGAGACGATGGTCCTGGTACTAGTCGGCTATAGCTTGCCGGAGGACGATGCACTGATCCGGTTCATCTTGCGCCAATTTGCCGAGGAGGCGGAGGATGGACGGGACAAGATCGTTTTCTATATCAGCCCGAACGCCGCCGAGCAGAAGCACAAGGTATTGCGCGAGGTCTTCCCCTCGATCGACTCGGTCAACGTGCCGAAGATTGTAACCTACGAAGGCGGCTTCGACGCCTTTGCCGCGGAGTGTTTGCGCTCCTTCGAAGATCCGAATGGGTAGACGACTGAACCATAATGCCCGGGCGTCTGCTGCTTCCCCCGACCATCACGCCGCCCTCGTCCGCGGCACGAGCCCGAAGTGCCCTGCCAGCACGCTAAGCGTCGCCACCAGCATGCCCTGCGCCTGCGGCGGCGCGACGGGGCGTCCACCCCAGCCCTGGCGCATCGCCCACTCGCGAACGGACATCTCCAGGCCGACGACGTGCCACGCGCAGGAGCCCGCTGCGCTGTCATGGCCGCCGAGGGCATCCAGGGCCGCCCCGATCTTGCGGCGTGCGTCCATGTGATGGTCGGACAGGGTGTCGGCCGTCTGGCCCGGCACGCGGACCAGCACCGACTTCGACATGCCATCCAGGGCGGCGCTGCGGAACAAGGCGCGGAAGTAGCCACCAGCGTCGTGCATCTGCTGGGTGATGGTCCCGTTCGCCAGCATCATGCCCAGCGTGTCCACGGCACGCCGATGCTGCACGGGGCTGCCCGTCTCGGGATCCGCATCGCGGATCGGCTCACCAAAGCCGCCATGCTGCAGCCGCCACTTCGAGGGGCCCATCGATTCCTTCTGCTTCGAGGTCTTCGTCTTCTGCTTACGGGCCATGAGTCTTCTCCTGCTGCCGTGGGCCCCAGCGGCGCACGGCTTCGTTCTGGATTGCCTGGCGCAGCCTGGGATCGGTGATGTCCTCGAGGTGCAGCGACACGACGCCCTGCTGCTGCCAGACGCGCCGGCGCAGCATCTCCATCTCCGACGTGGTGGTGGCGCTGCGGGTGCCGCGGTCGAGGCTGGACCTCGGGGGCAGAGGGGCTCCAGGGAGCGTCATGCCAGCACCATCAGCGCATCGAGCGACGCTGGCCTGCCCTTGCACGCCAGAACCACCTCGGCGGCTGCCTCGTAGACCTCCACGCCGTGCGATCGAAGCCAGGCGATCTTCCAATGCGGCGTCGGGTTGGTCTTCACCACCTCGACCGCGGTGGTCACGGTGCTGTCCTCGATCAGCACCATGTCGCAGATGCAGATCAGCGCGCCCCACCGCTTGCGCAGCGTGGCGATCGTCGGCTTCCGGCTGAACCCACACCGGTCCCAGGTCATCACGCCGCCGCCGCCCTCGGTGAACGGATACTCCACCACCACGCGGAAGGCCGGCGCCCCGGCTGCCTCGACCGTGAGCTCGGTCAGCCACCTCGCCAGGCGGAGCTTGGCGCGTGCGTGCTCCGCGCTCTCGATGATGGTCAGGCCATGACGTCGCGGCAGGGAGGGCGCCATCTACACAATCCCCCCGGCGGTCACAGAACTCCCTGCTATCCTATTGATATATATATTATTGTTATTTTTGTTATTATGTACTGCAAGGTGTTGCCCTGTTCCCATGCGCGTGTGATGCGAGGTCTCCCCTTCGTGCCCGCGCACGAAATAACAAAATCCACAAAAGCCTGATTCCAATGGCTTAGCGGGGGCGGTCGGGATTTTGTTATTCATCGCCCGGGGCCTCCTCGGCTAGCGTGTCGCCTGGCGGCTGCGCCAGGACGTAGCGGCAGCCAGCCGGGCGGCCGGGACCGCCGGAGGCGGGCGACGCGGTTTCGAGGACTGCCCCGTTTGTCACCAGCGCTTCGATGACCTCCCCGAACTCCCGTGCGGTCAGCTTCAGCCCCTTGTGGAACATGTCGCGCCGACTGCACGGGCCGTGCTTGCCGATGATGTTGATGGCCCGGTTCAGGCGCTTCTCGAACTCGCTGTCCGCCAGGAAGCGCTGCGCGTCGCGCAGCACGGTCCTGGTGCAGTGTTCGGCCAGCGCCCACCCCCAGGCCACGTCTGCCTCAGTGATCTGCGGATGCGCGGGATCGCGGCTGATCGCGCAGATCAAGGCCAGCTTGCTGGCGTTCTCGCCCAGGCGGTTGACGATGGCGGCCTGCGGCGTGCCGGCCACCTTCCGCGCCCAAGCGTCCTCCTCGGCCAGCATGCGATCATGCAATTCTTCCGCCGCTGCCGTCATCGGGACGGTGTGGGGCGCCGGCTCCTCGGTAGCCGACATCGGCACCACATGCAGATCGGGCAGGTTACCTGGTGGCGGCGGGTCGCCTGGCCCGCGGGTGATCGCCTTCAGGGCTTCGAGCAGTGCTGGCGGTGGTGCGATGATGCCTGCCTTCGGGTTCCGCTCCGGCCGATCCGTGTCGGTGACGAAGACCAGGAAGCGCGCGAGGGAGCCGTCCATCATCGCGCCGCCTTCCAGCGCCTTCCAGAAGGTCGAGGGCGTGGTGGTGCCGTAGAAGCAGACGCAGGGCTGGTGAATGTCGACGCGCGGGGCGTCCTT
>JBBRVI010000288.1:0-4484 GCA_038247025.1 Acetobacterales bacterium | reverse complement strand
GCGTTCCAGGCCCACTCCTGCGAGTAGTAGGCGAGGCGCTCGTGGAAGGCGGGCCGGGCGCGGCTGGATTTGTAACGTATCTTCAGGCGGCCGGTTTCGGTGGCGCCGTCATGCTCCAGCGCGAAGATGTCGTGCAGGCTGAAGACCTCGCCTTCCAGGCCCACCAATTCGGTGATCTGCACGACGCGGCGAACGCCATCGCGCTGGCGCTCCACCTGCACGATGAGGTCGATGGCGCTGGAGATCTGCGAGCGGATGGCCTTGGTGGGCAGCCCCATATTGCCCATCATGACCATGTTCTCGATGCGCACGAGCGCATCGCGCGAAGTATTGGCGTGGATCGTGCTCATGCTGCCGTCATGGCCCGTGTTCATGGCCTGCAACATGTCGAAGGCCTCCGAGCCTCGGCACTCGCCAAGGATGATGCGGTCAGGACGCATACGCAGGGCGTTGCGCACCAGGTCACGCTGCGTCACCTCACCGCGGCCCTCCAGGCTGGGCGGGCGCGTCTCCAGACGCACGACGTGCGGTTGCTGGAGTTGCAACTCGGCAGCATCTTCGACGGTGACGATGCGTTCGGCCGGATCAATGGTCTGGCTCAGCGCGTTCATCATGGTCGTCTTGCCCGAGCCCGTGCCGCCCGAGACGATAATGTTGAGGCGGCACGTGGATGCAATTTGCAGGATGCGCGCCATGGACCGCGTCAGGGAACCAAAGCCGACCAGCTTCTCGAAATCGATCCGGCGCTTGGCGAATTTGCGGATGGAGAGGCAGGGGCCGTCCAGGGCGAGTGGAGGGAAGATGATGTTCACGCGGCTGCCATCAGGCAGCCGGGCATCCACCATGGGGCTCGATTCATCAATGCGCCGGCCGATCGAAGCCGCGATGCGCTGGGAGATATTGGCCACGTGCTGCGCGTCGCGGAAGCGCACATTCGACGCAACGAGCTTGCCGCGCTGCTCCACAAAAACGCGGTCTGGCCCGTTCACCATGATATCGGTGATCGTCTCGTCTTCGAGCAGCGGCTCCAGCGGACCCAGGCCCAGCATGTCGTCCACGAGTTCAAGCGAGAGCTGGCGTTGCTCGCGCGCATTGAGCTGGATGCGCTGTTCATTGGCGATCTCGGCCAGCAGGCGCTCCACCTCGAAGGTCAGACGATCGGCCGGGATATTGGCCATGATGGCAGGGTCGAGCTTGGCAAGGCAGAGCGCGCGCAGCTCCCCATGCCCGGCCGGCTGGAAGGGGCGGCGGAGGGTGACTGGTTGCGTAGCCTCGTCCTGGACGAGCGGCGGCGTTGTCGGGCTGTCCGGTTCAGCCTTGCGGCGGCCAAAGCTGGGGACGAGTTCAGAATTGCTCATCGGCGCAGAAGCCCCATCAGACCTTTGCCACGGGCCTCTTGCTGCGGCGCTTTCTCCACGCCGGTCGTTGCTTCTGCCAGCTTGCCAATGGCCTTGGCGAAAGCGCGATTCCACTTGTTGGTTGGCATGCCCATGCTGGCGGTTTTTTCGATGGCCTCGGGCAGGTCGGGCAACAGGATGTCCGGCTCCATGCGCATGGTCTCCGCCAATTGCTTGATCGGCATGGCGCCGCGGCGATTATGGCGGTTAACGACCAGAAGCGGCCGATACGCTTGGTTGGCCGTGGCCGGCAGCTGCAACAGGCGCAGCGCATCGCGGATTCCCGCCAGGGTGGGTTCCATCACGATCACGCGTTGCTGCGCCCCATCCAGCAACTCGCGCGAGAAGCTGTTGGACGCGAAGGGCGTATCGGCGATGATCAGCGAGTAGCGGCGGCGGAGCATGCCCAGCAGATGTTCGCACGCGCCCTCGCGAAAGTCGAAATCCTTGGCCAGCGCCTCCTCAGTGGCCAGTGCATGCAGCCGTTCAGAGCTGACGAGTGCCGAGCGTTCGACGAAGAGTTCGTCCACGCGCTCGGGAAATTGCAGCGCGGTGCGCAGCCCGTTGCCGGATTGGATGTCGAGCATCAGAGGCACCACGCCGCGATGCAGGTCAGCATCGAGCAGCACGGTGTAGCGCTTCGCCGTATGTGCCAGGTACCAGCCGAGATGGACCGCCACGGTGGAGGCACCAACGCCGCCGCGCGCGCCGGTGATGGTGACGACCTTGCCGCCGCGCTTGCGCAGCGCAGCCTCACGGCGACGCGCCACGACAGCGGCGAAGTTCTCTGCCACCATGCCAGCAACCAGCGGCTTGTAGAGATAATCCGCGACCCCCAGGCCGCGTGTGATTTGGCGGTAGAAGCCCAGATCCTGCCGGTCCCCGATGACAAGCACACGCACATCCGGCTCCACCACGGTGGAGAGGTCCTCAAGTGCTGCGAGCGCCTGCGGCTCGCCGGCGACGTCCACGATCAGCGTCAGCGGCGTCGGGATTTCCTTGAGGGTGGCGATCGCCTTGTGGATGTTGCCGCGCATGAACTCCATGCCGGGCGCGATGACGCTCGCGAGGCCATCCTTGACGGTCTGCTCCGTCTCGGCGTCCAACGTGTAGCAAAGCAGGGCCTTGCGGTCAGGACGGGTTGTGGGGGCATCCGCCTGAGGAAGGGCTGGCGGGGGGAAGGCGTCTGCCATCAGGGAGCAGCCCCCCCCCCGCCGCTGCCCTGGTTTCCGAGGTTCGTGAAGGAACTGGCTGGCAGGGGGCGGACGCGGTCGGTTCGCAACCGCTCCACTGCCGCAGCTGCGGTTTGCCCGTCGGTGCCCGAGGCACCCGTGCCGGACCTGATCTCGTTCGGCTGGGCCAACATCAGCAGAAGATTGTGGTCATTCGCTCCGCTCGGGCGCCAGGCACCTTCCCGGTTCTGCTGGTCAAGGATTTCCGTACAGCCGCCCAGCAGCGCCAGGGACAGAAATAAGGCAGCGGTTTTCGCTTTGCACATGAGCTTTCCTTCGCGCTCAGTTCAACACGAAGCCGGTCTGACCCGGCAGTTGTGGCGGTGCCCCGCGCTCGCGCGCGGCCTGGCGAAAGAACAGCACGCGCTCCACCCCGCTCGGTGGCACGAAGGTGTCGGTCGGTGCCCGCAGGGCCACGGGGTTGTTCACGGGCGAGACGATGTAGGGGGTGATGATGATCACCAGTTCCGTCTCGTTGCGCTGGAAGCGGCTGGAGCGGAACAGGGCGCCCAGGATGGGCAGTTCGCCGATCAACGGAACGCCGCGCGCGGTGTTGCGGGAACTATCCTGCAGCAGTCCGGCAATGGCAAAGGATTGCCCGCTGCCCAACTCCACCGTGGTTTCCGCCCGGCGCACCGTCAGTGCGGGAATCTGAATGGAGCTATTGCCGCTGCTCAACCGTATTGCACCCTGATCGGAGAGTTCGCTCACTTCCGGGCGCACACGCATGCTGATGCGCCCCTGGCTGAGCACGGTGGGCACGAAGGCCAGGCTCACGCCAAATTGGCGGAACTGGATCGTCACCACATTGTCACGCTGGGCCACGGGAATGGGGAATTCGCCACCCACCAGGAAGCTCGCCGTCTGGCCGCTGATGGCGGTGAGGTTCGGTTCGGCCAGAATGGTGATCAGACGGTCCTGTGCCAAAGCATCAATGAAAGCGTTGATGTCGGTGGCGCCGCTGACGAAGCCACCGGCCAGGCGGCTCGCCGGCAGAACGGCATCGGCGATCGAGTTGGGCGTTACGAAGGAGGCGGTGAAGCGCCCCAGCGTGCCGACCGCCTGCCAGTCAATACCAAGCTGGCGCGTGACATCGCGCGAGATCTCGGCAATGCGCACGCGCAGATTCACCTGGATTTGCCCGGCCACATTGAGGCGGTTGTCCACAGTCTGCCCTTCGCCAAGGAAGCCCTGGGCGATGCCAACCGCGCGATCCGCATCGCCAGGATTGCGGGCCTCGCCTTGCAGAACGACGCCGTTGCCGCCGAATTCGGCGCGGATCCGATTGCCCGGCAATTGGCGGTTGATGCCCGCCTGGACCTCACCCGCGCCGAACGCGGAAGCGCGGACGGTCACTTCATACTGAGCGACGGGCGCGCCTTGCGCGTCCAGCGCGGCGATAGTGGTGCGTCCCGGCGCGACGCCAAAGATGAACAGACTTGTGGGGCTGGCCGGGCGAACTTCGACAACGCCGGGGTTGGCGGCGAAGACGTTGGCGGCGGCCCGGCCGAGTTGCAATACCCGCCCACTGCCGGCTTCCACCACAATGGGGGCACCCGCACGCAGCACCGTATTGCCGCGCTCAGTCAACTGGCGCAGCGGTACGCCGCTGCTCAAGCCCTGCGGCGTGACGCCTGGCTGGGGCTCGAGCTGCTGTGCCCGGGCGCTGGGCGTGACATGCGGCAGCATGAAAGCGGCCGCTGCCAGGGTGAGCTTCAGGATCAGGCGCATCAGAATCGGAACTCCTCGCGGCGGTTGCCGCCGGAGAAGATATGCAGAGTCTGGGGCGGGGCCGAAGTGGGCCGTCCATTCCGCAGCCCTGGCGAGACATCGCCGCCAAAAAGCGGCGTGGGCT
>JBBRVI010000287.1:0-4502 GCA_038247025.1 Acetobacterales bacterium | reverse complement strand
GCGCGACCTTTGGCCGCAAGATGCGCAGCGCGCGAAGCGTCCGGCAGCAGGGCATTGATGGTGGCGGCAAGTGGTTCCACCGCATCCACCGGTACCAGCAGCCCTGTCTCGCCCTCCGCTATCAACTCGCTCGGCCCCTGCGCGGCGGCGGCGATGACGGGGCGCGCGGCGGACCAGGCCTCCAGCACCACATTGCCAAGGGGTTCATGCCGAGAGGGGCAGATGAAGAGGTCGCACGCGGCCAGCAGCGCGCCCGTATCCTCGCGCCAGCCCAACAGGTGCACCCGCTCCGCCACGCCGCATTCCCGGGCCAGGGCTTGCAGTGCCGCTCGTTCAGGCCCTTCGCCGGCGATGCTGAGATGCGCGCCGGGCACCAACGCCAACGCGCGGATCAGCGTGTCGAAGCCCTTGTTGCGATGCAGCCGCCCCATGGCCAGCAGGCGGGGGGAGCCGGGCATGATGGCGGGCGTCACGCCTGCGAAGTCGCGCACGAAATTGGGCAGGACATGAACCCGCTCCTCCGGCCAGCCCTGCTCGATGATCCAGCGTTGCAAATCACGCGTGTTGCCCACCAGATGGTCGCATTGCCGGTAATATTTCAGGTCGTAATAGCCGCCGAGCCTTCCCACGAGCGACCAGTCACCGCGCGGCGTCATGCCCGAGGCACGGTTCATCCAGGTGAGCGCCACGTTCGGGCGCCAGTCGCTGAGGATGCGGTTGAGGCGGAGTGGGGTGAAGAAATCCAGCGCCCCACCGAATCGCAACTCAATGGGCGAGGCAGCGGCCAGGCGTGCGGCGCGACCAGGTTCGCGGCGGATGATGGGCAGGACTTCCTCGCCCGCACCATGCAAGGCCAGGGTCAGGCGCTCGAAGAAGGCCTCGGCGCCGCCATGGACAGCGCCTGCCATGATGTTGGCCAGGCGGATCACGCCAGGGCCTCAAAGGCATTGGCGATGTCGGACCAGTTGGGCCCCGGGCCACGCGCAAGTGCTGCGTGGTGCATGCGCAGCCAGAGGGCGTCATCGCTCAGCACGGCGCGGGCGGCGGCGATGAAATCCTTCTCGCTGCGCGCCACGATCCCCGTCACGCCATCCTCGATGCGTTCGGCGACAGCACCGCGATCCATCACGACGCAAGGCAGGCCCAGCGCCTGGGCTTCAGCCAAGGCGAGGCAGAAGGTCTCGCCCGGATCACCCAGATAGAGCATGCAGCGCGCCTCGCTCAACCGCTCATGCAAGCCAGCGCGGGGCAGGGGCTTGAAGAGACGCACGCCATCCACCGCCCCCGCGCGCGAGAGGATCGGCACGACCCGCGTGGCCAGCCGCGGGCCGCTGCCATAGGTCGTTGCCCCCGAATAGGCGTGCAGCGCTCCGACCTGGATGCGGGGCCAGAGTGCGGCCAATTGCTCCAAGCCCCGAAGCGGATTGGAGGTGAAGACGGCGATGGGCGGCGGCGGCGCGCGCTCGCGGCCGCCCTGGTCGAAGGGGGGCGCTACGGCGAGGGGGATCTGCACGCGCCGCCCGGGCAGCCAGCGCGGCACGCTGGCTGCGTGATGGGCGCCAAGCGTGACAATGGCAGGCCGGGCCAGCAGCAAGGGCCAGGCGTGGCGCGGCTTGCGCAGATATTGCGCCGGGTTGTGCAGCCAGAGCACCCGCCGCCCGCGCGGCAATTGCCGAAACAGCCGCGGCACGCGGGCTGCGATCACCAGATCGGCGCGCTTGGGCAGGGGCGCGGTCTCGCCCTCGAAATGGAGATGGAACTCATGGCCGCGCCGGGCGAATTCCTGCGCCAGCAGCGCGACCACGGTTTCCACGCCGCCCAGGGCGCGCGTGCCGATGGCCTCGGCCGTGACGCGCGGGCCTTCATTGGCCAGGATGATTCTCAAGGTTGGTGGCGCTCCGGCTCCAGCCGCGCCTTGAGGTGCGAGAGCAGCGGGAAAAGCCCCGCGCACAGCGCGATCAGAAGGCCCCACCCGCCCTCCTTGTAGCCCTTGCGCGCGACGTAGCACTTGAACGTCCGCGAGACGAAGCGGCGGAGATTGTTGCCCAGCGTGCCGATCCTGCCCTCCGCCAGCAAATCCGCGGCCTTGGCGCTGCTGTAGCGGTCCAGGCGGCGCAGCATGTCGGAAATGTCGCGATCCACCTCATGGCGGATGCCGTGGGTGGTCAGGCGCTGGCCCTCGCTGCCGGTCCAGTCCAGCCCCGGATGCACGCGCTGCGCCCGCCAATGCTTGGCCCCGCGCCGGAAAAGAATGGGCTTGAGCGTGGTGCCGAAGCTGCCGCCCCAGCCATGCAGGATCAGCCGCTCACCGACGTAATTATCTATACGGACACGATGAAATGCGTGGGCGCTGGCCGCGATCAGCGTACGGATTTCGGCCCCGAGTTCGGGCGGCACGTGCTCATCGGCGTCAATTTCCAGGACCCAGTCGCCAGAGCATGCGCCGATGCCCCCATTTCGGCGCGCGCCCTCAAGCAACCATTCGCCCTCCAGCACGACCGCGCCGGCTTCGCGGGCGATCTGGGCGCTGGCATCGGTGCTGCGGTCCAGGACGACGACGATCTCATCGGCAAAGCCGAGCGTGGCGAGGCACGCCGGAAGCCGCGCGGCTTCGTTGCGCGCGACAACGAGTGCCGAGAGCCTCATGCGGGCTCCAGCGCCAGGACGCGCGCGGCAGCCTCGATCACGCCATCCACCGAAAGCCTCTGCATGGGCGTGTTTGCAGCAGGCCCCTGGGCCAGCACGGCCTGGGCGCGGGGGCCAATGGGGGCGTATTCGCTGGCGGGCGTGGGGCCGAACAGTCCCAGCGTGGGGGCGCCGGTGGCGGCGGAGAGGTGCATCAGCCCCGAATCATTGCCCACGAACAGCGCGCCGCGCGCCAGCACCGCCGCTGCTTCCGGCAATGAGAGTGCGCCCACCAGATCCACCGCATTGGGCAAGGCCGCCAGAACGGGGGCTGCCATCGCGCGCTCCGCCTCGCCCGGGCCGCCCAGGATGGCGAGCTGTGCACCCGGCAGCAGGCCCGTGGGACCTGTGAGCTTCTGGGCGAGGACGATGAAGTGCTCGGCCGGCCACATCTTCACGCGCCAATTGGCGGTGGGGCCGAGGATCAGCCAAGGCCCCCCCGGCAGCAGCGCTTCGGCGCGGCGTGCCTCCCCCGCGCCAAACCAAGCGACGGGGCGCGGGGCGGGTGTCACGCCCAGCGTCTCCGCAATATGCAGCAGGCGATGGCCAGGGCGGCGGCCGCCCTTCATCACGGCGCGCTTGCGCGTCCGGAGCAGCCACGCGATGGCCGAACCGCGCAGATCCACCACCAGGTCCCAATGGCGGAACGCCACCTGCCACCACAGCGCCAGCCAATGCAGCGACCAGCGGCGCTTGGTGACGGGGATGATGTGCGCCAGCCCGGGCATCCGGGTGAACACACCCTCGGCCACATGGCCGCAAGCGATGGTGATCCGTGCTTCGGGGTGTGCGCGCAGCAGATGATCCAGCAGGCCGGTCGAGAGTACCGCATCGCCAATGCGGGTGGAGGTGATGAAAAGGATACGCACACGCCTCCCTTTAGCAGAAACGCCGTACCTTGAACCCCCTTGATCACAAGGCCACATCAACCCGATGCCCATTGCCATGCTGACCGACCGCGCCGTCCTGGAAGTGACGGGCGAGGACCGCCTCGCCTTCCTGCAAGGGCTGATCTCCAATGATGTGGCGCTGGCCCATCCTGGCCGCGCCATCTGGTCAGCCCTGCTGACGCCGCAGGGAAAGTGGCTCGCGGATTTCTTCCTCACCGCCGAGACTGACCGGCTTCTGCTGGATGCCGAAGCCGCGCAGGTCGAGATGCTGATATCCAGGCTGTTGCGCTTCCGCCTGCGTTCCAAAGTGGCCATGGCGCCTCTCGCCGGATGGGTGGTTCAGGCGGGTTGGGGAGATGCGCCCATGCCCGTCGGCGCCACGCCCGACCCGCGCCTGGCCGAAGCCGGCTGGCGGCTGGCAACCAGCACGCCGCTGCCCGCCGACAGCGGCGAATACGACGCGCACCGCCTGTCGCTGGGCCTGCCCGATGGCAGCCGCGACATGGAGGCGGAGCATTCCGTGCTGCTCGAAGCCGGGTTTGACGAGTTGCACGGAATTTCCTGGTCCAAGGGTTGCTACATGGGGCAGGAGCTGACGGCACGAACCAAATATCGCGGCCTGGTGAAGCGTCGGCTGGTCCCGGTGAGCGTGGAGGGGCCGCTCCCCCCACGCGGCACGCCGGTCATGCTGGCGGGCGCGGAAGTGGGCGAAATGCGATCGAGCCACGCAGGCCAGGGCATGGCGTTGCTTAGACTGTCGGCCTTGAGCGCGGAGCTTCACGCCGACGAAACCGTGCTGCGCCCGCGCATCCCAGGCTGGATGAAGCTGCCTGAACCGACCAATGCCTGATCACGGTCCTGGCGTGCGCATCCCGCCGCCAGTTCTGGTGGTGTGCGCGCTGATCCTGGCCTGGGGGCTGCAACGGC
>JBBRVI010000286.1:0-4530 GCA_038247025.1 Acetobacterales bacterium | reverse complement strand
TCTTGACCGTGGCCAGCCGCGCCATCTGCAAAGCAGCCTTGATCCGGCGCCCCTCGCGCACGGTGATTTCCTCGGCCAGCAGGATGTCGATTGCCTCGAGGGCGCCGAGCTGGCCGCGCTCGATCTGTTGGATGACGGCCTCGAGCGCTTCCAGGGCGCGCGGCATGCGCAGGCCGACCAGGTTGTGCCGGATCCGCGCGACCAGGTTCTCCGGCATGCTCCCGCTGATCATGCGGCTGCCCCGTCGGCCAGGCGTTTGCCGACCGCATCGTAGAAAGACAAGGGACGCAGCGCCACAACCTCCCCGGATCGGCCAGGCGGTGGACCATGCCGGGGTGTCTGGCTGTTGTGGCTTTGCTATCGAATTTTGGCCCAGGCGTGCTATCGAATTTTGGCCCACCTGCCGTCCCCCAACCTACGGTCTCCTGGTTTTACTGGGGGGCTTGGCATGGACAGGAAAGCCAAAGTGGATTTGTTTGAGCAGCTTCGCCGAGAGCATGAGTTCGGCGTCGGGACGGTGGCGGGTGTGGCGTCCAAGTTCGGGGTGCATCGCCGGATGGTTCGGCAGGCGATTGTGAATGCGCTGCCGCCGCCGCATCACTAGCCGCAGCGCGCCAAGCCGAAACTGGATGCGGTTACGGCCTTCATCGACCGGGTGCTGGACGCTGACCGCGGCGCGCCGCGCAAGCAGCGGCACACGGCGCGGCGCATTCACCGGCGGATCCTGAAGGAGTTTCCGGACGCCACGGTGGCTGAGTCGACGGTGCGCAACCACGTCCGTGAGCGCCGTCATGCCATGGGCCTGGTGCGACGCGAGACCTTCGTGCCGCAGAGCTATGGCCTGGGCCATGAGGCGCAGGTGGACTGGTACGAGGCCTGGGCCGACCTCGGCGGTGAGCGGAGCCGGGTGCAGGTCTTCGCCATGCGATCGATGGCCAGCGGCGCCGCCTTCCACCGCGCCTATCGGCACGCGACGCAGCAGGCGTTTCTTGAGGCGCATGAGGCGGCCTTCGCCTATTTCGGCGGGGTGTTCCGGCTGTTGCGCTACGACAACCTGGCGAGTGCGGTGCGCAAGATCCTGCGCGGCCACCGGCGGGAGGAGACGGTGCGGTTCGTGGCGTTCCGCTCGCATTGGCGGTTTGCCGCGGAGTTCTGCACGCCCGGCGAGGGGCACGAGAAAGGTGGCGTCGAGGGCGAGGTCGGCTACTTCCGGCGCAACCACCTGGTCCCGGTGCCCGCCGTGGCCGACCTCGAGGCGCTGAACGCACTGCTGCTGGCAGGTTGCCGCGAGGATGAGGCGCGGATCCTGGATGGGCGCGGCGAGGCGGTCGGCGTGGCGATGGCGGCGGAGCGTGACCACCTGCTGCGCCTCGCGGCCGAGGGGTTCGAGCTGGCCGAGGTGACGTTCCCGCTGGTCGACAAGCAGGGCTGCGTCACGGTCAAGACCAATGCCTATTCGGTGCCCGCCCCGGCGGGTAGCCGGTTGGAGGCGCGGGTGCATCCGCTGCATGTCGAGATCTGGCAGGGCGGGCGGCGGATTGCCCGCCACGAGCGGTGCCACGCTCGCCGCCAGCAGGTGCTGGACCTTGAGCACTACCTGGATGTGCTGGGCCACAAGCCAGGTGCCCTGGCCGGGTCCAGACCGCTGGAGCAATGCCGTCAGGCCGGGCGCTGGCCTGCCTGTCATGACACGCTGTGGGATCGGCTGCGGGCCCGGCACGGCAAGCAGGACGGCACCCGCGCCATGGTGGAGGTGCTGCTGCTTGGCCGGGAGTTCGGCCGGGAACGGCTGCGGGCGGCGATCGCCACGGCGGTCTCGCTCGGCGCCAGCGACGTGGCGGCGGTGCGCTACCTGCTGAGCGAGGCGGCGTTGCACAAGGCTCCGCCCATGCCGGTCAATGTCGGCGCGTTGGCCCGCTACGACCGGCCGATGCCCAGCGTCGCCGACTATGACACACTGCTCGTCTCCGGCCCCTGCGCGGGGCGGGCGTGATGAGCGACCTGCAGGCCCAGGCGATCCGGCAGCACTGCAAGGCGCTGCGCATGCCGACCATCGGCGGACAGTTCGGCCGTCTGGCGGAAACTGCGGTACGGGAAGAGCAATCGCATCTCGACTACCTCGAGGCCCTGCTGGCGGCCGAGATGGAGGAGCGCGACAGCCGGGCGATCGCGCGCCTGCTGCACGACGCCCGGCTGCCGCGGATGAAGACGCTCGAGGCGTTCGAGTTCGACCGCTCCGGCGTCTCGGCCGCGCAGATGCGCGGGCTGGCCGAGGGCGACTACGTTACCAAGGCGGAGCCGGTGCTGCTGATCGGCGAGGCAGGCACCGGCAAAACCCACCTCGCGACGGGTCTGTGCGTGGCCGCCTGTCGGCAGCGGCGACGGGTGCGGTTCACCACGGCGACCGGGATGATCAACGAACTGGCCGAGGCGGCGCATGCCAACCAGCTCAGCCGCGCACTCGGCCGCTGGGAACGGCTCGACCTCATCTGCATCGACGAATTGGGCTATGTGCCGCTGGCCGAAACCGCCTGCGAGTTGATGTTCCAGGTGATCGCCGACCGAGCGGAGAAGGCGGCGGTGATCGTGACCACCAACCTGCCGTTCTCCGAATGGCCGCAGGTCATCCCAAACCCCCGGCTGTGCAAGGCGCTGATCGATCGCCTGACCGACCGGGCACACATCATCACCACCGGCGCGGATTCCTATCGGTTCCGTCGCACCACGGCCCAGCGCAAGGCCGCAAAAGAATGAGGAGGACCGCTGAACCGCAACGCTGACCGTCGTGCACGGGCACGCCGGTCAACAGCGGCAGGTGGGCCAGAATTCATCAGCACTGCTGGGCCAAAATTCATGGACACAGCCAGATGTCCCGGGTGATGTTGAGGAAGGGGAAGCGGCGTTGCCCGCCCTGAGCCGGTAGGCTCGGGGTGTCGAATCCACGAGGGGCAAGCAACGCCATGAAGAGAAGTAGCACATCTGTGGCCGCGTCAGCGCCTGGGGCGGTGGGCAAGGCGCTGGAGGAGATGACGGCGAGCTTCGAGCGGTTCTGGCTAGCGGCGGGGCTGGAGACGCTGGGCGGGCTGATGGAGGCGGACGCGACGGCGCTGTGCGGCCCACGGCATGGGCGTGGCGCTGGCCGCCGGGCGCAGCGCTGGGGGCAGACGGAGGGCCCGATCGGCTTTCACGGCGGCAAGGTGGCGGTGGGGCGCCCGCGGGTGCGGCAGGGCGGCCAGGAGATCGCGCTGCCGAGTTGGGAGCGGGCGGTGGCGGAGGACTGGCTGGGCCGCTGGGCGATGAACCTGATGCTGGTGGGGGTGCCGACGCGCCGGTTCGGCCGGGCGGTGCGGCTGCCGGAGGGGGACTTGCCGTCGGGGCCGGGGTCTGGGGTGTCGAAGTCGGCGGCGTCGCGTCGGTTCGTGGCGCTGTCGGCGGAGCGGATGGCGGCGTGGCTGGCGCAGGACCTGTCGGGGCTGGATCTGCTGGCGGTGCAGATCGACGGCATCCACCTGGCCGATGAGTTGCTGCTGGTCGCGGCGGTGGGCATCGACGGCGAAGGCGCGAAGCATCCACTGGGCCTGGTCGAAGGCGCAACCGAGAACGCAGCCGTGGTGCAGGCGCTGCTCGACGACCTGGTGCAGCGCGGGCTCGACCCGGCGGCGCCGCGGCTGTTCATCATCGACGGATCGAAGGCGCTGTCGAAGGCGATCCGCCGCAGCTTCGGCCGCGACACGCCCATTCAGCGCTGCCAGGTTCACAAGGCGCGCAACATCGTCGAGCGGCTGCCGAAGCACCTGCATGCGCCGACCAAGTGCGCCTTGCGGCAGGCCTGGGAGCTCGACGATGCCGACAAGGCGGAGAAGCTGCTGCGCAATCTCGCCCGCACCTTGGAGCGTGAGGCACCCGGCGTCGCCGGCGCGATCCTGGAGGGGCTCGACGAGATCCTCACCGTGGTCCGGCTCGGCCTGCCGAAGGAACTGCGCCGCTCGCTCGCCTGCACCAACATCATCGAGAACATCATGGGCTCGGTCCGCCGTGTCTGCCGCAACGTCAAGCGCTGGCGTGATGCCTCGATGGCGCTGCGCTGGACCGCCGCTGCCATGCTCGAGGCCGCCAAGGGTTTCCGCAGGTTGAAGGCCAAGAGCCAACTGCCGAAGCTGCGCGCCGCCCTCCTGGCGCATCGTCAGAAGGCCGCCGCTACCGCCGCGGTTGCCCAGGCAGCACGCGCCGCGTAGTATACATCCACGGCGCGCCGCTCCCGAACTTCAACATCGGGCGGGACATCCCCACTTGGGGTAGATCCAGTCGATAACCCGCCTAGGTACAAGGGGTTGGCAGAGCGCAAGCAGCGGGAATTGTCAGAAGCGCTGGCCGGACGCGGTGTCAACGTTGAGCTGCACCCGGTTTCCCTGGACACCCATTTGTCGAGGGAAACCGGAATGATGAAGCCGAACATGAACGAGATCGATCGTCCTGATGCTGTTGATGGGCCGGTGGTCAGCGAGGGCGGGCGCAGCCCGTCCACGCTGT
>JBBRVI010000285.1:0-4538 GCA_038247025.1 Acetobacterales bacterium | reverse complement strand
GTTCGGCGCGGCAGGCACGCTCGTCGTGATTCTGGTCTGGATCTACTACTCGGCAGTGATATTCCTTCTTGGCGCGGAATTCACCCGCGCATGGTCTGGCAAGGAGGCTGCCAAGCCTGAAGACGTTGTCCCCGCGGAACCGGGCGAGGGCGTCTACCGCCCCGCAGCGCTCGCCACCGTTGCGCGAGCGCACACCACCGAGCGCGGGAGCATGACGCTGGCGGTGGCGACCGGCATTGGCCTGCTGCTCCTGGCGCGATTGATGCGCCCCCGGCCGCTTGCCAATGTGAAAGGACGCACATCATGAGTGGCGTTGGTTTTTTCGGCGCGATAATTATTGGCCTTTTGGCGGGTTGGATCGCCGAACGATTGATGAAACGCAGCCATGGGCTGCTGACCAACCTGATTGTGGGCCTGGTTGGCGCTGTCGTTGGGGGGTGGGTCGCAGGTCTGCTCGGCTTTGGCTACAGAGGGTTCATTCCGAGCCTCGTGGTTTCTGTCTTTGGTGCCGTGTTGCTGCTTTTCCTGCTCAGCATCATACGAAAGAGGGCCTGAGGCTCACGGGCGAAGGAATTGGCGCCACCTAACCCACGCCGTGGCCGGGTGGATCAGCTTTCAGTCAGACGTGGGTTGGTTCCTGCATGCGCGTTAGGCGATCCATGGGTTCAATCCACCTGGATATTGCCGTCGCGTACCACCCGCGTCCAGCGCTCGCGCTCGGCGCGGATCAGTGCGGCATAGGGGACGGGACCGCCGCCGGTGGGCGTGGTGCCGCGCTCGGCGAGTTGGCGGCGGATGTTGGGATCAGCCATTGCAGCCTCAGCCGCGGCGACAAAGCGCGCGAGGTTGGCATCCCTCACGCTGGTATGCGCCGAAAGCCCGAACCACGCGACGCTGTCGAAGCCGGCCAGGCCGAATTCAGCCCCCAATTCGCCGAACGCCGGCACATCCGGAAGTTCGGGCACGCGCGTGGCCGAGGTGACGGCCAGTGCCACAACCGAGCCCCCACGGATTTGCGGCAGGGCCGTGGGGAGGTTGTCCATCAGCACCTCGATGTCGCCGGCGATCAGCGCGGTCATCGCCGGAGCAGCCCCTCGGAAGGGGATGTGCTGCATCCGCAACCCGGCCAGCTGGCTCACCAACTCACCCGTCAGATGGGTGGAGGTACCATTTCCCGCGCTGCCGAAGGGGCGGCCGGGCTGGCCAGCCCGAACTCGCTGGAGGTATTCGCGCACATCCCGCGTGCCAGTGCGGCTGGCATTGGCGAGCCAGACATTGGGCACCGTCACCACGAGGGAGACGGGGCGGAAATCCCGCTCGGGATCGTAGCCAGGGTTCCGCTGAAGGGCGGGGACGATGGCGTTGGACGCGATCTGGCTGAGGAAAAGCGTGTGGTCATTGCCGTCACGCACGAAGCGCTGTGCGCCGATCATGCCGCCCGCGCCGGCCAGGTTGTCCACGATCATCGGCCGGCCCAGGCGCTGGCCTATTTCGGCGGCGAGGAGGCGTGCCACCACATCCGTGGTGCCGCCAGCGGGGAAGGGGACGATCAGCCGCAAATCCCGGTTCGGCCAGGCTTCCTGTGCCGTGGCGGCAAGGGGAAGGCCGGCGGCGCCGAGAAGCGCGATGCGGCGGGATATGGACATGGCGTCTCTCCGGGGTTTGTGATCGTGTAAACTATCGGTAAGATTTGACCAGCGTCCTTTGTGCCGCCGCCTGCCCGGCCAGACGCCCCAGCACCACGGCGGTCAGCAGCCCATTGCCAGAAAGATAGCCGGAGGCGAGCGGGCCTGACACGCCGCAGGCCGCACCGCCCGCCGCGTGAAGATTGGGCAGTGCGCTGCCATCAGGGCGCAGAACGCGCGCCGCGCCATCCACCACAAGCCCGCCCTGGGTGTGGAACAACGCACCCGTGACGCGCACCGCATGGAAGGGCGCAGCAAGCGGCTGCGTGCCGGACCAGTCACGACCAAAGCCATCACGCCCCACGGCAGGCGGCAGTTCCAGCGCAGGCAGGCCAAGTTGCCGGGCCAGTGCTTCAGGGGTTTCCGCGATGACGATGGCGCCATGCGCTTCGGCTTGGCGGAAATCCTCGAATTGCCGGGCCACGGCGGCGATGCGGGAATCGAAGATGTTCCAGGCCACGCCATCGGGCTGGCCCAGCACTGCGGCCGCCGCTTCGGAGTAACCCGAAGCCTCGTTCCAGAAGCGCCGGCCCACCCGGTTCACCTGAAAGCCGCCCTCCATGATCACCGCCCAGGTGATGAGAATTCCGGCCGGATGCGCCACCGACCCATGCCCCTGGTGCCCGCCCAGATGCCGCGTTGCCGCACCCAGCGCCTCGCCCCAGCGCAGCGCATCGCCGCGATTGCCGGCATGGCCGAAATAGACCGCCTGCGCCAATTCCGGGATGTGCCGGGCCACCAAAGCCGGATCGCCGCCATAGCCTGAGCAGGCGAGGATCAGCGCGTCGCATCCCACCAGTTCCGTGCTGCCATCGGGGCGGGCGAGGGTGGCGGCGCGCACCATGTCCGTCGCATCGGCGTGCAGGTGTGTCGCGGTGGCGCCCGTCAGCAGGGTGACGCCCGCGCGTTCCGTCGCGGCGAGCAGCCGGTCCATCAGCTCCGCACCGGCCCGGCTGGGCAGGCCGTGCATGCGGCGGCGGCCATGGCCGGGATAGTCGAAATCATTCACCAGCGAGAAGTCGAGCCCGTGCCGGTCAGCCAGCCATTCCAGTGTGGGCGCGGCGGCTTGGGTGATGGCGCTCAGCGCCAGGGCATCGGCCGCATCACCGGCCTTCCTCTGGATGTCCGCAGCAAAGCTTGCCGCGTCATCCGCGATGCCCAGGGCCGCCTGCCACCGTGTGCCGGCGGCCGGGATCAGTCCGGCGGAAAGTGCGGTAGAGCCGCGTGGCAGCGGGTCACGCTCCAGCAGGACCGGCTCTACCCCGTGCTCGGCGGCGGCGAGTGCGGCGACCAGCCCGGCCGCGCCCCCGCCGATGATCAGGACGGCGGCAATGAATTCGGGGCTCACCGCATCGCGCAGCACGCTCAAGCGAGAATTTCCCCGATGCTGGAGATCCGCGCGATGGAAGCGAGGCTGGCCAGTGCCGTCTCGTGCAGCGCATCGCTGAAGGCGGCGCAGCCATCGCGCAGCACGGTGACCTCGTATTCGCGCACATGGGCATCGCGCGCGGTCGAAGTCACGCCGCCATTGGTGACGATGCCCGAGACCAGCAGCCGGGTGACGCCCGCCTTGCGCAGCACCCATTCCAGCCGCGTCTGATGGAAGGCGGAATAGGCCACCTTCTCCACGCTGAAATCCGCCGGCTGCAATTCGTCCACCAGCGCATGGCCCCAGGAGCCGGGGGCGAAATCTCCCTTGGCCAGGAAGGGGCGCAGGCGGCGCAGATGCGGGTCCACCATAGGCTCGCCATCGCGCCCGGCGATGAGGGTAAAATGCGTGGAGATCACAACGCCGCCCGCCGCGCGCAGCCGCCGCGCAAGTGGCGCGAGCCGGGCAGGCAGCGCCGCGATGGCGGCCGCTCCCTGGCCCGCGCGCCCATAGGCGCCCTCGGGATGCAGGAAGTCGTTCTGCAAGTCGCAAAACAGCAGGGCCGTGTCCCTCATGCGCGCTCCAGGATCAGGTTGCCGAGCGCATCCGTGCGCGCGATGAGGCCAGGTTCGACCAGGATGGTGGTATCGGCCTGCTCCAGCATGGCTGGGCCATGCACCACATGCCCCGCGGGCAATTCCAACCGTGCGTAAACGGGGGTGGGCCACCAGGCGCCGTCAAAGCGCACGGGGCGTTCTTCCAACGGCTCGGTGCGGCCGGTTGCGGGTGGCGCCAACGCCGCCATGTCGAAGGCCGGGCGGCGGCCAATGGCGGTGACGCGGCTGCCCAGGATACGCACACCGATGCCGGGCAGCAGGCGCGAGAATGCACGGCCATATGCCGCCTCGAACGACGCACGGACGCTGGCCTCGGTGACCTCGGCGCCTGCCAGTGGCACCGCGACCGTGTGCGTCTGTCCAACGTAGTGCATGTCGAGTTCAAAGACGCTCTCGATGCCAGTCAGCGGCAATCCGGCCTCCGCCACCACGTCCCGCGTGGCGGCCGAAGCCTCTGCCAGATGACGGCCCAGCGCGGCGGCGTCGAGCGCCGCGAGGTCGAGATTCAGCGTCCGCGTTGCGTCATGCCGCACATCCGCGAGGACACAGCCCAGCGCCGAGGTGATGCCAGGGAAGCGCGGCACAAGCGCTGCCCGCAGCCCGACATCGCGCAGCAGCGCACCCACATGCAGCGCGCCCCCGCCGCCGAAGGGCAGCAGCGCGAATTCGCCCGGATCATGCCCTCGCTCGATGGAGACAAGGCGGATCGCACCGGCCATGCGCGCATTGGCGACGCGAATGATGGCCTCGGCCGCCGTGGCGGCATCGAGGCCAAGCGGCACGCCGACATGCGCGAGGATGGAGGCCTCCGCCGCATCGCGGTCCAGCCGGGCCAGCGCGCCGCCGATCGGCCGCTCCGCATTGATC
>JBBRVI010000284.1:0-4547 GCA_038247025.1 Acetobacterales bacterium | reverse complement strand
GCGCAGCCACTCATGATCCTTGGTGTATTTCAGTTCGCTCATGGGGGCTCTCCTCAGCGGGCGTAGCGGTGGGGGTGAAAGGGCATGGGGGTGACGCGTGCGGGCAGGCTCTTGCCGCGCACGATGAGATCCAGGGCGGTGCCATCCCCGGCCGCATCGCGCGTGACGTAACCCATGGCGACGGGCGCGCCGACGGACGGGCCAAAGCCGCCCGAGGTGATTTCGCCGATCACGGCGCCGTCCTGCGTGATTCGCGTGTGTTCGCGCGCGGGCTGGCGGCCCTCGGGGCGGATGCCGACGCGCAGGCGCTTCAAACCATTGTCCAGATGGTCGCGCACCACATCGGCGCCGCGGAAATCCCAAGCCATGCGGCGGCGCTTGCCGATGGACCAGGTGAGTGCCGCTTCCACTGGGCTCGTCGTCTCATCCAGGTCATTGCCGTAGAGGCAAAGGCCCGCTTCCAAGCGCAGGCTGTCGCGCGCGCCGAGACCGGCGGGCATCACACCGGGCATGGCGAGCAGCGCGCGGGCCAGTGCCTCGGCGTGCTCGGCAGGGACGGAGATTTCCAGCCCATCCTCGCCCGTATAGCCGGAGCGTGAGGCGATCACCTCGATGCCCGCGATGGTGATGGTCGCGATGCCCATGAAGCTGAGGTTGGTGGGCACCAGTGCGGCCACAGCCGGGCCTTGCAGCGCGATCAGCGCGCGGTCCGGCAGGGGCTTGAGTGTGACGCCGCTGGGCAGCATGGATTGGATCAGCGGCAGGTCAATATGCTTGCGGCTGGCATTGACCACGAGGAAAAGCCGGTCGCCCAGATTGGCGACCATGAAATCATCCACGATGCCGCCGGTCTCGTTCAGCAGCAGCCCGTAGCGCTGGCGGCCGGGCTTGAGGGCCTGGACATCGGCGGGGGTGAGCTTTTCGAGCGCAGCGGCGGCACCTTCGCCGTGCAACTCGGCCTGGCCCATGTGGGAGACGTCAAACAGCCCGGCCTGGCTGCGGGTGTGCAGGTGCTCGGCCATGATGCCGGGGGCGTATTGCACCGGCATGACATAGCCCGCGAAGGGGACCATGCGCCCGCCCAATTCGCGGTGCAGAGCGGCCAAGGGAGTTTCGAGCAGAACTTCGGAATCGGTCACGCAGCCCCCTGCCGCAGAGCGGCAATTGAGTTAGGTGACCCCCCTCTGTCCGAGATACCTGAGAGATTCAGGAGGGGATTGACCCTCCCTTACTCCGTCGGTGCCGCCCCCGTTTCCGAGGACGAGCTTTCCAGAGTGCCCACTCCCACGCGGCCCTTCTGCCTGAGCGTTTCCGGGGGCCGGTTGCGCCTTCGGCGACCGGGCCACATTGCGGAGGCCCGATTCTCTCCCGCGCGGGATGCACAGGCGATATGCTTTTGCCTCCGGATCGGGGCGGAAGCAAGGCGGTTGGGAATGAATTTGGGTGCAGCGGCACAGCTTCGCGGGTCGTCCAGGCAGGGCTGCCCAGAAACGCGGCGTCAAACCACGCAGCCTCGCCCCTACAACGAAAAAAGCCGGCCCCGATCCAGCATCACATCCCGGATGCCCATCTGCCGCAGGGCGCGCCAATAGCTGACCGGGTTGCTGGCCAGCACGGGCTTGCCGAGCGCCACCTCCGCCTCCCGCGCCACGTCGGCAAAGGGCAGCCCGGTGCCGAGCTGGATGATCGCCTCCACCTCTGGCCCGTCCAACTCGCGCACCGCAGCGCGCAGCAGGTCCAGCGGCACGCGGCCGATGGAGGCGGGGCTGGGCGCCTTCAGGCCCGTCACCCGCAGCACGTCATGTCCGGCCTCCTCGAAGATGCGCCGCGCTGCGGCATCCCCCACGGGCATGAAGGGGGTGATGAGTGCGAGGCGCGCGCGCCGGCCAAACAGCGCCTCCAGCGCGGCGATGATGGCGGAGGAATAATCCGTGACGCCGCAGCCCAGGCGTTCGCCGGCGTCGCGGATCAGCGCCGAACCTGCCGCGCCGCCACCCACGAAATTCTCGACCATGACACCCAGGATGAGGTGGTCCGGCTGGCAGGGGGCAAGGGTATCGAGTGCGCCCATCAGGCCCGAGACCATGGCCGCGCGCACGGCCAGCGTATCGGCATCGGCCGCGACCCGCTGTTCGGGATTGGCGATGCGCGCATGGGCGTTGACGACGCCTTCCGGGGCAAGCGCCTCCATCTCCGGCTGAACGGCGGTGTTGGTGGCTGGTGCGACCACGCCCATGAGGCAGCGATGGCCCAAAGTGTCGCGTATGTTGATCAGCATCTCCCGCCCCTGTGATGAAGGTCCAGGAAACTAAGTTTCCTGGCCAGAGAGCGCGAGAGGGCGGAGCCCTTTCGCGGAAGGATCAGTTTCGAGCGCGAGAGGGCGGAGCCCTTTCGCGGAAGGATCAGTTTCGAGCGCGAGAGGGCGGAGCCCTTTCGCGGAAGGATCAGTTTCGAGCGCGAGAGGGCGGAGCCCTTTCGCTTACGGCACCACCCCCAAAGCCTGATTCACGCGTGACCGCGCCCGGCTTGCCTCAACACTCGCACGTCCTTCGTCATTGGCGGCTTCCAGCCTGAGCTGGCGCACGCGGAACAGGTCGAAGGTTCCCGTCTCCCCCGCGCGGAAGGCGCGGAGCGCGATGCCCTCCTGCTCATTGGCGAGCCCCAGCCGCTGGCGCGCGATGCGCTGGGCCGCATCCGCGGCGCGCAGCGCGGCCTGGGCACGCAGGATCTCCGCCTCCACCACACGCTGCGCCTGGTTGAGTTCGGCGGTGGCGCGGGTGATCTCGCTTTCGGCTTCGGCGCGGCGGGGTGCGTTGCGGGCCTCGGTCGCCAGGGGCAGGCGCAACCGAAGGCCGATGCTGGTGCCTTCGTTAGTGTTCGACCCGCCCTCCTGCCGGCCGAACACGCCGAATTCGGGGTTGTCGCGCGGGGTGGCTGCCACCAGGCGCTGGCGGGATGTGGCCGTGGCCAGCGCCGCCTCGGCCGCCAGAAGGGCGGGATGGGCGGTGCGTGCGCGCAGAATCTCCACGGGAAGGTTGGGCTCCAGCCCGCCGGTCAGGGTGCGATAGGCGGCGAGAAGCTGAAGGGCATTGGCATCGGCCTGCGAGAGCGCCAGTTCAGCGCCCAAAGTCTCGTTTTGCGCCAGCAGCGCCTCCGTGGGGGGGATATCGCCAAGTTGGGCGCGGCGGGTAACATCGCGCCCGATCCCGCGAGCGGTGCTGAGGCGTTCGCGGGCCAGTTGCAGGGCACGCCGGGCTTCTGACGCATCCCACCAGGCCTCACGCAGCAGGCCCGCAACTTCCAGCCGGCGCAATGCGATGCGCTGGTCGAATTCGGCCACGGCGGCCTCGACCGTGCCCAGCAGCGCGCCACGCTGGCCTGGCAGCCAGATCGGCGCGCCGATCTCCAGATCCAGCTCGCGCGTCTCGCCCGGCCCGCGCGTGGCGGAGCGGAAGGACCCCGCCACCACCGGCGAGCCTGCGATGGGTGAGCGTGCGGTGATGCCGCGCGCCGCGGCCGCGTCGCGCTGTGCCTGCAAGGTCCGGAACCCCGCATCAAGCGCGAGTGCTCCCTCCAGATGGCGCGAGAGTTGGCCCTGGGCGTGGGCCGCGGAAGGCAGCAGCAGCCCCAACAGGACCATTGCGGCAAGTGTGGGCGCCGCCACGGGCTTCATGCGCCGCACGGCGAAACGCTCGTAGAGGATGGGCAGCAGGACCAGCGTCAGCACCGTCGCCGTTATCAGGCCGCCGATCACCACCACCGCCAGAGGCCGCTGGATCTCGCTGCCGGGCCCTGTGGCAAAGAGGAAGGGCACCAGCGCGAGGGCTGCGATGGCAGCGGTCAGCACCACGGGTGTCATGCGTCGCTTCGCCCCCTCACGGACGGCGTGCGCGAGAGACAGCCCCTCCTCGGCGATGAGGCGGTTGATGTAGCTGATCAGCACAACGCCATTGAGCACGGCGATGCCGATGAGCGTGAGGAAGCCCACGGAGGCGGGCACCGAGACGAATTCGCCCGAGGCCCAGAGCGCGATCACGCCGCCAATCAGCGCGAAGGGCACGTTGCAAAAGACCAGAGTGGCCTGCCGCACCGAGCCGAAGGTGAGGTAGAGCAGAAGAAATATCGCTCCCAGCGCGATCGGCACGACGACGGCCAGCCGCGCCTGGGCGCGCTGCTGATTTTCGAACTGCCCCCCCCAGGCCAGGCGGTAGCCGGTTGGAAGCGTTACCGCCTGCGCCACGGCCGCCTGGGCTTCCGCCACGAAGCCGCCAATGTCGCGCCCGCGCACATTGCTGAGTACGGTGGCGAAGCGCTCCGCCTGCTCGCGGCTGACTTGCACCGCACCATCCTCCTCGCGGATATCGGCGACCTGGCTGATCAGCACCGTGCCGCCGGCGGGAAGCGCGATCTGGACGCGTGCCAGGTCAGCTGCCGAACGCCGCAGCCCTTCCTCGCCGCGCAGCAACAGCGGGATGCGGCGGTCGCCCTCCAGCACCAAGCCCACGGCACGCCCATCCACCCAGACGCGCAGCGCTTCCTGCACATCG
>JBBRVI010000283.1:0-4597 GCA_038247025.1 Acetobacterales bacterium | reverse complement strand
GCTTCACCCGCGGCAGGGAGGCGGCATTCATCGACAGGCAGCGGATGCCGAGGCCGAGGAGCAGCGGCACCAGCTTCGGGTTGCCGGCCATCTCGCCGCAAACGGAGACCGGGATGCGCAGCCGCAGCGCAGCCTCTGTGGCGAATTGCACCAGGCGGAGGACCGCGGGGTGCAGCGGGTCATACAGATGCGCCACGTCAATCTCGGCGCGATCCACGGCCAGCGTGTACATGGTCAAATCATTGGTGCCGATGGCAAAGAAATCCGCCTCCAGCGCGATGGCATCGGCGGCCAGCGCCGCGCCGGGCGTTTCGATCATCGCACCCAGCGGCGGGAGTTTCTCGGGCAAAGGTTCCCCTCGGCGGCGCAGGCGGCGGGCGACGCGCTCATAGATTTCGCGCGCCTGGGCCACTTCCGAGGGCACGGTCACCATGGGCAGCAAAACGCGCACCTGTCCGAGATGCGCCACGCGCAGGATGGCGGCGAATTGCTCCTCCAGCAGCGCCGGGCGCCGAAGCAGCAAGCGCAGCCCCCGCAGGCCGAGTGCGGGGTTGGGGCCGGTGGCCACGGGCACGCCCTGGGCCAGGGCCTGCATGTCCTTCTCGCCGCCCCAATCCAGCACGCGGATGGTGATGGGATCCTGGCCCATCGCCTCGATCACGGCGCGATAGGCCTCGACCTGCGCGTCCTCGTCGGGCAGGTCCTCGCGGTTCATGAAGAGGAACTCGGTTCGCAGCAGGCCAATGCCTTGTGCGCCAGCCTGAGCGATGAGGGGCAGCTCGGCGGGGATTTCCAGATTGGCCTGAAGCTCCACCAACTGTCCGTCGGTGGTCTGGGCCGGCAGGCCGCGCAGTTTGCCCAGCCGCACGCGCTCTTTGGCCTGGGCGGCCAGGCCTTCCTTGGCACGGGCCAGCGTGGCGGCATCGGGGTGCAGTGCTATGACACCCGCACCGCCATCCAGCATGGCCGTGTCACCGCGCTTTGCGGCGGAGGTCAGGCCGTGGCAGCCGAGAATGGCGGGAATGCCCAGCGCGCGCAGCATGATGGCGGTGTGGCCATCGGCACCGCCCTCCTCGGTGGCGACGGCGGCGATCTTGCCGGGCTCCAGCAGGGCGGCATCGGCCGGCGTGATCTCGTCTGCGATCAGGATCGCACCCATGGGCACGCCCTTGAGGCTTCGGAAGGGCGTGGCCGTCAGGTTGCGCGTGAGGCGGCGGGCGATCTCGCGCACTTCCACGGCGCGGCGGTTCAGCCCGGCCTTGTCATCGCCCTTGGCGGCCAGGATGGCCTGCGCGATGGACTCGGCTTCATCCTGGACGGCGGTTTCGGCGGAGAGCATTTCCTCACCGATTCGCTTGCGCGCCCCGCGCAGCAGGCGCGAATTGCCCAGCATGAGGATATAGGCATCCAGCAGTGGCTCCAGCTCCTCCTGCGCTTCCTCGGGCAGGACGGAGAGGCGGGTCTTGAGCTTGGAGACCTGCTTGCGTGAAAGGGCGGCGGCGTCATGCAGCTTGACGCGCTCATCTTCCACGGCTTCCGCGATGATGCTGCGCCGCGGTGCTTCGGCAGGGGCTTCGGTGGTGTCATAAACGACCCCCACGACAATCCCAGGCGAGACAGGAATGCCCGCGAGGCGCTGTTCGGCCGGAATCGACGTGCGGGCTTTGGCGCGGGCGGGCTCGCCGCTTCGGGCTTCGGCTTTCGGTGCGGGATCAGTCTTCATGGAAGCCGGCTTCGATCAGCCCGGCCACCGCATCCAGCGCCTCGCGCGCGTCCCAGCCCTCGGCGTCAAGAACGACTTCGCTGCCCTGGCCGGCGCCGAGCATCATCAGCCCCATGATGGAGCACGCCGGCACGGATTGTCCGGCGCGGGAGACATTCAGGCAGGCGGAGTAGCGCTCCGCCACGGCCACCAGCTTCGCTGCAGCGCGGGCGTGCAGGCCCCGGCTGTTGATGATCCTGAGGGTGCGCCGAAGCACGATCGCGCCGCCGCCATCCGCCTGGACGGGGGAAGGCTCCCCTGCAGACGCCAGATAGGGCATCCCGCCCTCTTCCGTGGGCCACTCATTCATGAGTCGTTTCCATTCCCATTTATCTTGGTGTCCGCGTTGGGCTGCACCTCCAACACCGCATGGCCGGTGGCGACGTCACACGCCGCAGTGATATATTTGCGGCCAGCCTTGGCGGCGTGGTCCACCGCCTCTGCAAGGGGCTCGGTGCCACGAATCTTGGCGAGCTTGACCAGCAGCGGCAGGTTCACTCCAGCGATCACCTGGATATGTTTGCGGTCGGCCAAGGAGAAAGCAAGGTTGGAGGGCGTGCCGCCAGCGATATCGGTCAGCAGCACCACGCCGTCGCCCTGGTCCACATCGGCGATGCGCGCGCGGATATCGGCGCGGCGGCCTTCCATGTCGTCATCGGGGCCGATGCAGACGGTCGCTACAGCCGCCTGCGGCCCGACCACATGCTCCATGGCATGGCGCAATTCGAGTGCGAGCCGCCCATGGGTGACGAGCACAAGACCAATCATATGTTTGAATTCACAGGCATGGAGGGGGCGGGGGGTCCCGAGAAAAGGCCAGCCCGCGAAATCTCGGGCGACGCGCTTGATAACACCATATCGGGTGTCTGGCCCAGTTCCCGATGCGCAACATCCACACGCCAGCCTTGCAGGCGCAGATGGGCTGCCAGTTTTTCCACCACGAAGACGGAGCGATGGCGCCCGCCCGTGCAGCCGATGGCGATGGTGAGGTACTTCTTGCCCTCGGCCACGTAACGGGGCAGCAGCGGCTCGATGAACCCGACCAGCCGGGTCCAGAAGGCGGGGAACTCCGGATCGGCGGCCACGTGATCCGCCACGGCCTGGTCCCGCCCCGTCAGCGGCCGCAATGCTGCGTCGTAATGCGGATTGGCCAGGAAGCGCAGGTCGAAGACGAGATCGGCCTCGCGCGGGAGCCCCTTGGGAAAACCGAAGGATTTCAGGTTGATATTCAACCCCGGCCCGCCCTCGGTCATGAAACGCGCCTCGATGATGCGGCGCAATTCGGGCAGGGGCAGGTTGGAGGTGTCGAGCAGCAAGTCGGCAGCCTCGCGCAGCGGGGTGAGCAAAGCGGCCTCGCGCGCGATGCCATCCTGCACGCGGCTGCCTTGCGGGCCACCGGGGGCCATTGGGTGGCGCCGGCGCGTCTCGGTGAAGCGACGCAGCAGCACCTCATCCTCCGCGGTGGCGAAAACGAGGCTGGTCGCGATCCCGGGGCGCTCGCGCAAATCAGCGATGGCGGCCAATGTGGCGATGGGGTCGAAGCCGCGGGTGCGCGTATCAATGCCCGCCGCAATGGGGCCCGTTCCCTCGCGCACGAGGGCTTCCAGGATGGCGAGTGGGGGGTTGTCCACCGTCTCGAAGCCCAGATCCTCCAGCACGCGCAGGATGGAAGCCTTGCCCGCGCCGGAAAGCCCGGTGACGAGGACGAAGGGGCGCGGCGCTACCATCACGCCGCGAAGGCTCCGGCCGAAAGTCGAAGCCTGCCGGCGAGCACATCCAGCGCGCGGCGGAGTATCTCGGGCGCGGCGGGGGCGGCGGCGTTGAGGCGCAGCAGCGGCAGGTCAATGCCGAGCGCTTCCCAGCTTTCCGGATTGGGCAGGCGGGGAATTTCGGGCTGTGGAACCAGGCGAACGGCCAAGCTCAGCGGCGCAGTGCGCCAGGCGAGACCTTCGAGCAGGCCAAGGCCGAACACCTCCATCCGCCCCGCCAGCGCGGATGGCGGGCACGCCCGCAACAGCCCCTGATCCGCTTGAAGCATCACCTGATCATCCGCGACCAATTCCCAGCCCTGACCCAGCAGGCGCAAAAGCAGATCCGACTTGCCGCCACCCGGGGGGGCCAGCAGCAGGACGGCCTCACCCTCCAGGGCCACACAGCTTCCATGCAGGAGCATTCCGGGCCACCACAAAGATTACGTTAAAGTAGTTTATGGCAGGATTGGGGCTTGCACGAAAGGGGAGCGTCGCGGCAGGTGGGACGATGTCTCCTGATCGCACCGCCATCGAAAAAGCCGGCCACCGGATCGCGGGCGATATCCGCCGCACGCCGGTGCTGCATCTGCCACAATGGGGGGTGCTGAAGCTGGAAATGCTGCAGCTTTCGGGCAGCTTCAAGCCAAGGGGCGCCTTCAACCGGATGCGCGCCGCCGGCGGCCTGGGGGAAGCTGGCGTCATCGCCGCGTCGGGCGGCAACCACGGTGCGGCGGTGGCGGCGGCGGCGCAGAGCCTGGGTGTGCCAGCGGAGATCTTCGTCCCCGAAATCGCCGCCGAAGCCAAGCGCGAGCGCATCCGCGCCTATGGCGCTCGGCTGGTGGTGGGCGGTGCCACCTATGACGAGGCGCGGGAGGCCAGCGAGATTCGCGCAGCCCAGACCGGCGCGCTGATGGTCCACGCCTATGACCAGGCCGAGGTGCTGGCCGGGCAGGGCACCGTGGCGATTGAATGGGAAGAACAAGCGCCGGAGCTCACGCATCTGCTGATCGCCGTGGGGGGCGGCGGCCTCCTGGGCGGCATTGCGGCCTGGCATGCGGCAAGTGGCGTGACGTTGGTGGCCGTG
>JBBRVI010000282.1:0-4621 GCA_038247025.1 Acetobacterales bacterium | reverse complement strand
CTGGTCTGGGACAGCTACGACGCCATCGTCGAAGCATGCGTCGCTGCCTGGCACTTCCTGATCAACGATCCAGACCGCATCCGATCCATCGGAACACGCGAATGGGCGCGTGTCAGTGTCTGAGCGGATTGGTATAAGGCGGCGCCACGTGATGGCCAGGACATCGCAGTCGTCTTTGGGCGGGGCGGGCCAGGTGGCGACCGGCACGCCCTGATCGCCGCCGCCGCAGCCGTTCCAGAGAGGCGCTGGAACGTGCTCGGCCCGGTATCCGACGGGACGGCGAAGTTGCCTGGAAACCTTACGCTGCTGGGCTGGCGCGATGACGTGGCGGAAATTCTGGCATCGGCCGCCATCGTGGTCGGCGCTGGTGGAGATGGCCTCCTGGCGGAGGTTGTGGCGCTGGGCAAGCGCTTCATCTGCATTCCCGAGTCCCGGCCTTTCGACGAGCAGGTGGCCAAGGCAGAGCGCTTGGCAGTGCTCGGCGCGGCCGTGACCCGCAGCACTTGGCCGCCACCCGAAGCCTGGCCCGCGCTGCTGACCGAAGCAATGACACTGGACCCCGCACGGATCGCCGCCCTGCACGACCCGCAAGCGATCATCCGAGCGGCCGCTTTCATTGATGACGTTGCGCAGGATCAGTAGCAGCGTTCGGGCGGGCAGGCCGACGATGCGATCTCGGCCGTCGTGGGCAGGCGCAGGATGCGCAGCGGAGGCTCGCCAAATGGGGATGCGATCAGCCCCAGCACAGCGAAAGCATCCAGCCAGCCCTGCATCGGCCAGATCCCATGCAGCGCCCTGAACCGGTTTGAATTGGCGACGATATCGGCAAAATGGTGCAGCGGGGGATCATGCATCGCGTGATGCTGGTGAAATGCCCGCGTGCTTGCGGTGAACAGCAGCGGCAGGCCAGCATCACGGGCGCGGAACGCGAAATCTGTGTCTTCGGCTCCGTAGCCCGAAAACCCTTCGTCAAAGCCCCCCAGACGCTCGAAGCTGTCCCGCCGCATCGCGAAAGCCAGAGACCAGAACAACCCCACATTCGCCTCAACCCGTATCCCAGTTTTGGGGAAGGTGCGGACGGGGTGAGGGCGGCCCCTGGCCTGCATCGCTGCTTCGTCCAACCCACAATCCGCCGCAGCGAGGTACAGAACCTCGCAGCACAACAGCGCGTCGGCCGCGGCCATATCGGCCGTGAGCGCTGCCACGAGCCCTGCCGCTGGAATGCAGTCCACATCGAGGAAAATCAGGCCAGGGGTCGCGGCAAGTCGGGCTGCGGCGTTGCGGGCCACGGCCAGGGGCAGGCCGGACGATGGCATGTGGTGTTGCAGGACTGCAAAGGGCAGTTCTGGCAGGGCTGCAGGGCAGAGCCCCATATTGACCACGACACAGTAGTCAGGCGGCCGTGTGCCGCGCGCAAGCCCCGCGAGAAGATCGTGCAGATGCCCCTCTCGCCCCTTGACCAGGGTGCATACGCCCACGGGCCCGATAGATTTGGCCGCCATTCTCAATCAGGATGCCCCCATGACCGCACGCTATACCGCCACAGCGCAGCTGCTGCACTGGATCACCACGGCGATGCTGTTTCTCATGCTGCCCTTCGTTTGGGTGGCCGAGAATTTCCCGCCGGGGCCAATCCGGGTCTTCTGGTACCTGCTGCATGAATCTTTCGGCATCACGGTCTTCCTGCTGATCATTGCGCGCGTCACCTGGCGTTTCGCGCATCCGCCGCCGCCGCTTCCAAACGATGAGCCGCGCGGCCTTCGTCTCGTTGCTGCAAGTACCCATTGGTTGCTGTATGCGGTGCTGCTCGTGATGCCGGTGACCGGCTACCTGATGGCTGGAAATGGTCAGTCGGTCCCGTTCTTTTTCCTGCATCTTCCTGGGTTGCCGAAGAATGATCCGTTGGGCGTCCTGGCCAATACCATCCATGTCTATGGGCAATTTGTAGTTTATTCACTGGTGGCTCTGCATATCGTCGGGACGGTCTGGCACGTGGCTATCCGCAGAGATGGCCGACTTGATCGCATGTTGCCGCCGCAACGTCCCGAGACATGATAGCCATCACCCTCCGTCGAGCAGCCCGGCCAGCATGAGCATCGTGGCGCCGAAGCCCTCAGGGTCCGCCACGTCAATGGTGCCGACCAAGCCGTCATATTCAAGCTGCGGGGCGCCGACGCGAATGGCCAGTCCCGTGCCGGTCAGGAACACATCCATCTCGGTGTCGCCGGCGCCGATGGACTGCGCCAGTTCGACGCCGAGCGCCTCGGTCATGCGCCGCGCGCCGCTGAGCTTGTCGGCCGTTCCGCCGGTGAAGAAATCGCGCCGCTGCTGCTGCCGGTAGATCGGCAAATCGCCATGAGGCATCAGAACCAGGCAGATGTCGCGGCTAAGAAGTTCGTCGCGCAAGGCGCCCATCTCCAGGGAGATGACGCGGTCCGCGTGCGGATACCTCCTTTTCAGATCAGGAATACGGCCCTCTTCCGGGGTCCAGAGGGTTTCGCCCAGGCGCCAGTCGCGTGGGTGGAAAAACAGCAGAGGGTCCGGCGCGTCTGCCTCCATCTCGGCCTCAAGCTGTGACAGGATTGTTTCGATTTCCTCGCGCGTGAGTGGTTCGGCGAAGATTTCTTCAAACCCCATCGCGCCGGATGCGGTCCTTTCAATCATGCCCCCAATGCCGCCATTGAGAGAAATCAGCGGCACGGCTCCGCCCTGGATTGCGTGCCATTGCGGACCCATGCTGCGAATGACGTTGGCGGGAAAGCGCAGCGTGTTCAAAATGATGGGGCGGCCATGGGCGCGAAGCGCCTTGAGGCCGGATGCGACTTCAGGCGCTATCGTCACGCGCCGGTTCATTTCGCGGAGAGCCGTGCCGTCGAGATCGGTCATCAACGCGCCAGTCTCACGAAATTGCGATCGGGCGAGGAAATCCTTCAGCCGAGCGTCAGGCACGGCCTGCGGCCGGCATCGCCATCAAGCCATCACCAGCCAGGTTCTGGACGAAGTTGGCACCCCACTGGTCTGGCTTGGTGGTGGAGATCGCATCCCAGGCGTCGGCCCAGCGCTCACGTCGCTCGCCGAGCGGCATGTCGAGTGCGGCGTGCATCGCATCGGCGATGCTGTCCACATCATGGGGGTTGACCAACAGTGACGAGCGCAACTGCGACGCCGCCCCCGCAAACACCGAGAGGATGAGCACGCCGGGATCGGCTGGATCCTGTGCGGCGATGAACTCCTTGGCCACCAGGTTCATACCGTCGCGCAGCGGCGTCACCACACCGACGCGCGCCATCCGCATGAATCCGGAGAGCGTCTTTCGGTTCTGCGGTTTGGCTACGAGACGAAGGGGAGTCCAGTCCGGCTCGGCATAAGCGCTGTTGATGGCGCCGGCCGATTCTTCCAGGCGCTGCCGAAGGTTCCGATAGGCCGGGACTTCCTGGCGGGACGGCACCGCGATGTTCAGAAAGGTCGTGCTGCGTGGAGATCTGCGCGCCAGCAATCGCCCATAGGCGTCCAGCCGCTCGGGCAGGCCCTTTGTGGGGTCCATTCGGTCCACCCCGAACAGAAGTGACTGGCCAGAGATTGACTGCGCGAGACGGCGCGCGGGCTGACCGTCTATTTCATCGGCCGCGGTCAGGGCGAACTCTTCAGCGTCAATCTCTACTGGAAAGACTCCCAGACGAAGGCGATGCCCGCGCAGCGCGAGATGGTGCTCGTCAAGTCTCTGCGCGGCGAGGAGCGAGGTTGCCGTGGCGGCGAAATTATCGCGGTCGAGGGCCGTTTGGAAGCCAAGGAGGTCTGCCGAGAGAAGCTCTTGCAGGACAGTGCTGATTCCGGGAGCGGCTGCTACCGCCTCAGGGGCCGGGAACGGAACATGCAGGAAGAAGCCGGCCCGGTTCGTCACCCCCCGCGCCCGTAGCGCGCCGGGCAGGGCCATAAGGTGATAATCATGGACCCAGACCGCATCAGTGGAATTGAGCAACGGCACCAAATGGTCTGCGAAGCGGCGATTGACCCTCATATAGCAATCGAGATCACGCCGACGGAACTTCATCTGCTGGGGGAGGTTGTGCAGCATCGGCCACAGCACGTCGTTCGAGTAACCGGCGTAATAGCCTTCGTGCTCGGCGGTGCTGAGATCAAACGTGGTGTAGTCAACTTTTCCCCGGCTGACGACCTCGGGCGCGTTGCGCGGTGCTGTGGTCACCTCGCCGCTCCAGCCGAACCACAGGCCGCCGCGCCGTTCCATCATCCCCTGCAGGGCGACTGCCAGGCCGCCAGCCTGCTGTGCCCTGGAGGCGACGGGAACCCGGTTCGACACCACGACGATGCGACTCATAAACCCTCCAGGTACGCGATGGGGATGCCGCCAAATTAGCCGTTGCTTCCCCATGGGCGAGGTAGCGCCCATGGGGAAGGGTGGTTTGAAGCGGGCGGACCGGCTTCAGACCTTTTCGTTGGACGCTGTCTCCAGCGCGTCGGCGAGTTCTTTCACACTCTCGCCGCGCTTGCCGTCCACGCGCCCGCCAATGCGACCGGTCTCGCCGGCAATGGTGACCATGAGCTTGCCGATCGCGGCACCGTCGAGTTGGTCGGCTTCCAGCAAGCGTCGGAGGCGTTCCAG
>JBBRVI010000281.1:0-4646 GCA_038247025.1 Acetobacterales bacterium | reverse complement strand
GCTGCCAGCCCCCTGGGAAGCACGGTGCCATGCCCCCATCTGAGCAGGGATGTTGACGTTCCTGGAACAGGATGTGGAGGCGGGAACCCTTTCCGGCCTGGCGCTGGTCGCCAATGCAGCCGCCGCTTTTGCCGTCCGGGCCGACAGCGCGCGCAGCGCGGGCCGCACGCTGGATCTGCAATATTACCTCTGGCGTGGCGATGTGACGGGCCAGTTGCTGGCCCAGGAGGTTCTGGCCGCGGCCGATCGTGGCGTGAGGGTGCGGCTGCTGCTGGATGACGTCTATGCGCTGGGCCGCGAGCGGACGCTGGCGGCGCTGGACGCGCACCCACAGATCGAGGTGCGGCTGTTCAACGGTACGCGCTGGCGGGCCTTCGGGCGGCTCGGCTACCTGCTCGAATTCGTCTTCGGTGGCTGGCATCTGAACCGGCGCATGCACAATAAATCCTGGATCGCCGATGGCCGCCTCGCCGTGGTCGGTGGGCGCAATATCGGCGATGAGTATTTCGGGCTCGGCGAATCCAGCTTTCGCGACCTTGATCTCCTGATTGTCGGCCCTGCCGCGGCGCAGGCGACGCGCGTGTTCGAGCGTTACTGGAACAGCCCCCTCGCCCGACGCGCGGAACTGACGGCTGCCATGGCCGAACGCGCCGGCGGGCTGCCGGCGCTGCGCGAGGCACTACGCAAGGCGGAGGCGGGGCCGACGGCGCGGCTGCTTCTCGCACGGCTTGATGATGCTGAGTTGCACCCAGCCCGGCAGCCGCTGACCATGTTGCGGCCAGAGGCCATCCAGGTGGTGGCGGACCCGCCGGAGAAGGCGCGACGCGGCCTGCGCGCGCGCAAGGCAGCCCGGGCGGCAGGCGGCATCGCGGCCGAAATCGCCGACGCGCTTCGCCTGGCCCGGCGCGAGGCGCTGCTCATCTCGCCGTATTTCGTCCCCGGCAAGGCAGGGCTTGCGCTGCTTTGCGACCTGCGTGCGCGGGGCGTTACGGTCTCCGTCGTCACCAATTCCCTGGCTGCCACGGATGTTGTGGCGGTGCATGGCGGTTATGCGAAATACCGCCGCGCCCTGCTGGAGGCCGGCATCCGGCTTTTCGAGCTGAAGCCTGAGTCGGCCGATGAGCATGCCAGCCTGCTCGGCTCGCGCGGTGCGGCGCTGCACACAAAGGCCTTCGCGGTGGATGGCCGGGTGGCGTTTGTCGGCTCGTTCAATCTCGATCCGCGCTCGGCCGCGCTGAACACGGAAATGGGCGCTTTTGCCCGCAGCCCCGAAATCGCGGCCGGCGTGGCGGCGGAGCATGCGCGGCTGGCTGAACCGCTGCTGAGCTGGGAGGTGGTGTGGGAGGATGGCAGGCTGGGGTGGCGCGATGGCGACCGCGTGCTGCGCCGGGAGCCCGAGGCGGGAAGCTGGCGGCGGGTCCTTGCCTGGGTGGTGCAGCGGCTGCCCGTGGAGGAGCAATTGTGAGGCGCCTCACGGCCCCTTGCGGCCACGGCCCTTCATCTTCTTGGGGTCATAGCCTCCACCACCCGGCCCCATCGGCTTGGGCCTCCAATCCTTCTTGGGCGTGGCCTCGCGCAGTGAGCGCCCCGCTTGGTTGGGTACAACGGCACTGGGAATGCCCAGCTCCAGCGCCTCCAGCCGCTTGATCTCATCTCGCAGCCGCGCCGCGGTCTCGAACTCCAGATCGGCCGCCGCCGCCCGCATCCGCTTCTCCATATCCTGGATTGCCGAGCGCAGATCCTTGCCCACGAATTGCGCCGTGGGATCGCCCTCGATCGCATCCACCGTCACGTAATCGCCCTGGCTGACATCATACATCGTGCCGGCAATCTCCCGGCGGATGGTGGTGGGGGTGATGCCGTGCTCGGTGTTGTAGGCGACCTGCTTGGTGCGCCGGCGTTCCGTCTCCTCCAGGGCGCGAATCATGCTGTTCGTCATGCGGTCGGCGTAGAGGATCACGCGGCCTTCGGCATTGCGCGCGGCGCGGCCGATGGTCTGGATCAGCGAGGTGGCGCTGCGCAAAAACCCCTCCTTGTCGGCATCCAGGATCGCGACCAGGCCGCATTCGGGAATATCCAGCCCCTCGCGCAGCAGGTTGATGCCCACCAGCGCGTCAAATACGCCACGCCGCAGGTCGCGGATGATCTCGATACGCTCCAGCGTGTCCACATCGCTGTGCAAATAGCGCACGCGCACGCCCATTTCCGTGAGGTATTCCGTGAGTTGCTCGGCCATGCGCTTGGTCAGCACCGTGACCAAGGCGCGCATTCCGCGCGCGGCGATGGCCTTCACCTCGGCCAGCAAATCATCCACCTGATTCTCGACGGGGCGGATGTCGCAGATGGGGTCCACGAGGCCGGTGGGGCGGATCACCTGCTCGGCGAAGACACCGCCGGTGCGCTCCATCTCCCACGGGCCGGGGGTGGCGCTGACGAAGACGGTTTGCGGGCGGAAGCTCTCCCACTCCTCGAATTTCAGCGGGCGGTTGTCGGTGCAGCTTGGCAGGCGGAAGCCGTAATCGCTGAGGATGATCTTGCGCGCATAGTCGCCGCGATACATGCCCCCGATCTGCGGCACGGTGACGTGGCTTTCATCCACGACCAGCAGCGCGCCCTCGGGCAGGTATTCAAAGAGTGTGGGCGGGGGTTCGCCTGGATTCCGGCCGGATAGGTAGCGGGAGTAATTCTCGATTCCCTTGCAGGAGCCGGTGGTCTCCATCATCTCGATATCGAAGGTGGTGCGCTGGTCCAAACGCTGCGCTTCCAACAGTTTGCCCTCGGTTTCCAGCTCGCGCAGGCGCTCCTTCAGCTCCGTCTTGATGCGGCCCATGGCCTGGGTGAGGGTGGGGCGCGGCGTCACATAATGGCTGTTCGCGTAGATCGAAACGCGCTCAAACTCGGCCGTGATTTCGCCGGTCAGGGGGTCGAACTCGCGCAGGGCCTCGATGTCGTCGCCAAACAGGGAAATGCGCCAGGCGCGGTCATCCAGTTGCGCGGGCCAGACATCCACGCTCTCGCCGCGCACACGGAAGCTGCCGCGCACGAAGGCCATGTCGTTGCGGCGGTATTGCTGCTCGACCAGGCCCTTGAGCAGCGCATCGCGCGAGATGCTGCCGCCCACCTCCAGCTTGACCACCATGTTCGAATAGGTCTCGACCGAGCCGATACCGTAGATGCAGGAGACGGAGGCCACGATCACCACATCACGCCGCTCCAGCAGGGACTGCGTGGCCGAGTGACGCATGCGGTCAATCTGTTCGTTGATCTGACTGTCTTTTTCGATATAGGTGTCGGTGCGCGGCACATAGGCTTCGGGCTGGAAGTAGTCGTAATAGCTGACGAAGTATTCCACCGCGTTGTCTGGGAAGAAGCTCTTCATCTCGCCGTATAATTGCGCCGCCAGCGTCTTGTTCGGCGCGAGGACAAGGGTCGGCCGCTGCACGGACTCGATCACCTTGGCCATGGTGAAGGTCTTACCCGAGCCGGTCACACCCAGCAGCACCTGGTCGCGCTCGGCGCCGTTCACGCCCGCGATCAATTCGCGGATCGCGGCCGGCTGGTCGCCATTGGGCTCGAAGGGGCTGACCACCCTCAGCGGCTTGCCGGCCGCCGGCATGGGCTGGCGGATCGGCTGGAACGGCACGGGCATGATGAGGTTCATCTCTTTCATATAGTGTCACTGCGGATACAAGACAGCGGGTGCAAATCCGCGCGGGCAGTGTCATATGGCGGTCTCAAACCCAGGATGCCCAATGCCCGAAGACGTGGACCCCGACGACAACTTCGTCAGCGACGACGCTTATGCCGCCGGCCGCGTTGCCTTCCAGGCCGGCGCTTCGGTGCTGGAAAACCCGATGGCGCAGACCGGCGACTGGGGGAAGGCCTGGTTCTCCGGCTGGCTGGACGGGATGGCCGATGCGGTGAGCGGCACGGACCGGAGCCAGGGTGCCTATCGGCGGCTGCTGCGGCGCGACAGCGCGGAGCCCTTTTGAGGCGCATCCAGGGAGGATCATCACGATGGACGAGACCAAGGCCCATGAAGCGCTTCGCATGCGTGGACGCCAGGAAATGCGCGAAATCCTGGGTGCGACCTACACTGAGGCGCGCGATGCCAGCACCACGCCCTTCAATTCGGCCATCCGCGCCCTTTCCGAGGAGATGGCCTATGCCACGCTGTGGACGCGCCCCGTTCTGGACCGCAAGCAGCGCAGCTTGATCACCCTGGCCATGCTGTGTGCGCTGAACCACCCGCATGAATTGCGCATCCATCTGATCGGCGCGCTGAACAATGGCTGCACGGCCGAGGAGATCAGCGAGGTCTTTACCCATGCGGTGGCCTATTGCGGCTTCCCGGCCTCGATTGACGCGCTGCGCATGGCAGAGCAGGTGCTCAAGGAGCAGGGGGCGCTTTGATCCGATAGAGAAGGTGCGGCCGTAGCGGATGCCCCTCAGGCAGGCGCGGATGCTCGAACTCGCCATCCGCCGCCATGCCGAGCTTCTCCATCAGCCGCCATGAGGCCGTGTTGCCCGGCGCGGTGAAGGCCATAACCTCGGGCAGGCGCAGCGTCTCGAAGGCATGGGCCAGCACCATGCGGGCCGCCTGCTCCGCCAGGCCCTGGCGCTGCCAGGCGGGGTGAATGCGCCAG
>JBBRVI010000280.1:0-4664 GCA_038247025.1 Acetobacterales bacterium | reverse complement strand
AAGTCGAAATCCGCGACCGCGCCACCCAGCCGGCCCACATTGATAATCCGCCCCAGGATGCGTGTGGCCCCCAGCGTCTGCGAGACGAGCGGTCCGCTGATCTGGTCCACCACGGCATCCACGCCACGCCCACCGGTGGCCTCCAGCACTTGCTTCACCCAGCCAGGGTCATTCGTGTCCACCGCCAAGGTCGCGCCGAATTCGGCCAGGCGCGCGCGCTTCTCGGGGTTGGTGGAGCTGCCCACCACCACGGAGGCACCCATCAGCCGCGCGACCTGCAACCCCATCAACCCCACGCCAGAGGATGCGCCTTGGATCATGATGGCCGAGCCTGAGCCGCAAAGCCCATGGGTGACGACGGCGTTGTGCATGGTCTGCAAGGCCACAGGCAGCGTGGCCGCCACCTCCCAGGACATATTGGCGTCGGGTATCAGGTTCACGCGCCCCCAATCGGCCACCGCATATTCAGCGTAGCTCGACCCCATGCCGCCCATGACGCGCATGCCGGGCTTGAGGTGCTCCGGCACTTCGGCACCGCATTCCATGATTTCGCCCGCGGCTTCGAGGCCGGGGATGGCGCCAATGCCCCCCACCGCCCCATGGGCGTGGCCCGCCGCCACCCCGAGATCGGCACGGTTCAGTCCGATCGCGCGCAGCTTGATCAGAATTTGCTGCGGTCCCGGCCTGGGGATGGGAGCCTCCTGCACGGCAAGGCCCTAGGCGGTGACGATGGCGGCTTTCATCATGGTGCTCTCCTGGAACGTTGGCATCCCGAATAGGGCGGATCATGGCGTACGGCCAGCCGCCGCGCGCTGTCAGCGCAGCTCGATCGCGTAGCGCAGATGTGTTGTTTCCATCCAGGAGAGGCGGCGCTCCACCGGGCGGTCCATCACGTCGAAGGCAATGCGCGTGATGTGCAGCAGCGGCCAGCCGGCGGCACGGCCCAGCAACGCCGCAGCCCGCACGGGGGCGGCCATCGCGGAGAGTTTTTCCTCCACCCGCATCACCGTGATGCCGTGATGGCGCTGGTAATGGACGTAAAGCTCATCGGTGAGCTCGCGGCGCAACGGAAGGTTGAACCCGGGAAACAGTGCGGCCGGCAACGCGATCTCCTCCACGATGGCGGCCTGCCCCTCGATGAAGCGCTGGCGAAAGAGCCGATGAACGATGTCGCCCTTGGCCAGTTGCAGGGCCAGCGCTTCTTCTGCCCTGGCCGGCTTGGTATCGAGGCGGTGAAGCTTGCTGGTGGGTGTGACGCGCCCGCCATCCTCAGCCTCGGCGCGGAAGAAATGAAACAGCGCGCGCTCGCTGGTCGCTTCGGTGACATAGGTGCCGATGCCCTGGCGGCGCTCGATCAGACGCTGCCGCTCCAGCACGGAAAGCGCGCGGCGCAGCGTGCCCTGGCTGATTCCGAGTTGGGTCGCGAGGGCGGTTTCGGTGGGCAAGGCGGCGCCGGGTTTCCATTCGCCTTCCGCGATGCGCGCACGCAGTTGCGCTTCGGCGCGCGCGTACAGGGGCGCGCGCGCCAGGCCGCTCATGCGCGCTTGAGGTTGGGCGCGGCATGCCCCTCGATGATGACATTCACGCAGGCTGGCTTGCCGCTGGCAAAGGCGCGCTCCAGCGCCGCGGCCAGATCCTCGCCACGCTCGACAAATTCGCCATGCCCGCCCAGCGCGCTGACCACCAAATCGTAGCGCGTTCCGGGCGAGAGTTCACAGCCATGGGCGCGGTTGGCGCCATAGTCGCGCGCCTGGATCTCATATTCCGCATTCCACTTTGCGTCATTGCCGACAACCAGCACGAAGGGCAGGTTGTGGCGCATGGCCGTGTCAAACTCGGCCATGTGGAAGCCGAAAGTCCCATCGCCGCAGATGGCGAGGATGCGCCCCGAAGGGCGTGCCGCGCGGGCGGCGAGCGCGAAGGGAAGTGCGGCGCCGATGGCCCCCGCCACGCCATTGATGATGCGCTCGGGTGCTGTGAGGCAGGCCTGCATCCATTGCCCGATTTCTCCGCCATCGATGACGAGAACCGTCTCGGGCGTGATCCAGGGGCGCAACGCAGCACCCAGCGTGGCCGGATGGATGGGCCCGCCGGCCTGGCCTTCCAGCGCGGCCCACGCCGCAGGGCGATGCGCGATGGCGGTGCGCAATTCGGCAGCCCATGCGGTGTTGGCATGGGGTGTGGCGTGGACGGCAAGGGCGGCCACCGCCTCCAGCGGCGCGGCCGACGCAGCAACGGCCAGACGCGCGCCGAAGGCATTGACGGATCGCGACATGATCTTCGCATCCGGCTCGATCACGATCCAGCGCGCCTTGGCATCCACCGTGCGACCGAAGCGCAGGGTGAAATCCAGCGCCTTGCCGAGCAGCACCACGCAATCCGCTTGCGCCAACGTCGCTCCGAAATCGCCCAGCGAGGGATCACCCAGGCCGCGCGGGCTTTCCATCAGCACGATGGGCAGGCCGATGGCGGCCTCCAAGGCAGCGCGCGCGCGGCGACCATTGGGCGTGTTCAGCGCGGGACCCGCCGCGAGGAAAGGGCGCTGTGCGGCGCCGATGGCGGCCAGGATCGCCTGCGCGCTCTCGGTCGAAAGCGGCATGGGCGTGGCTTCAAAATCCGCCTCGGCCGGGAGTTTCGGTGCGGCCTTGGCTTCCACCACATCGGTGGGCAGCGAGATATGGACGGGACCAGGCCGGCCGCTGCGCGCGATGGCAAAGGCGCGCGCAATATCACCCGCCAGCCCCGCCGTGGTCTGCGCCAGCCAGGCCGCCTTGCAAAGCGGCGCGGCCATCTCGACCTGCGGGGTTTCCTGGAAGGCGCCCAGGCCCAGCTCGTTAAGCGGCGCATGGCCCGAGAGCAGCAGCATCGGCACCTCATCCGCGAGCGAGGTGGGAAGCGCGGCGACGGCGTTGGAATGCCCTTGCCCGCCGGTGACGAGCGCCACGCCCACTTCGCCGGTTAGCCGCGCCCAGGCATCGGCCATATGGACGGCCGCTGCCTCGTGGCGAACATGGATAATCTCGATACCTTGCTCGAACGCCGCATCATAGACGGGCATGATGTGATTGCCCGAAAGGCTGAAGACGCGCGTGACGCCACCCTTCTTGAGGGCACCCCAGAGAATATCCGCGCCCCGGATTTCGTGCTGCATCGTGGCTCTCCCATTCGTGCGGCTCAGACTGCCCTGGTCTTGTGTCTTATACAAGACTGGCGCAACCTTCGGATAACGGAGGGAACCGGGCATGGCCGATCTGAAGGTACGCGTCTGGCGCGGCGACGAGACCGGCGGCGACTGGGCCGAATTCGCCGTCCCAGCGCGAGAGAACCAGACCATCCTCGACGTTGTCACGCAAATCCAGCGTGAGCAGGCGCCCGATCTCGCCTATCGCTTCTCCTGCCGGGTGGGCATGTGCGGCTCCTGCGCGATGGAGGTGAATGGGCGTGCCCGCTGGACCTGCCGCACCCATGTGAAGCGCGTGGCCGTCCCCGGCGAGACGCTGGAAATCCGCCCGCTGGCGAACCTGCCCGTGATTCGCGACCTGGTGACCGACATGGCGCCCTTCTTCGACAAATGGGCCAAGGCGGGCGGGAATTTCCAGCCGAAGGATGCGCAGGATGGGGCCATCCCCTGGGATTTCGCCGTGGTGCCGCCCGAGTCCAAGAAGCGCCAGCAGGCGGATGCGGGCATCGAATGCATCGGCTGCGGCGTCTGCTACGCCTCCTGCGACATTGTCACCTGGAACCCTGAATATCTCGGCCCTGCTGCCATGAACCGCGCCTGGACGCTGGTGAATGACGTGCGTGACGGAAGCAACGCCGCGCGCCTCGATGCCGTCAGCGGCGATGCGGGCTGCCATTCCTGCCATTCCACCCAAACCTGCACCGAGCGCTGCCCGAAGAATCTTGACCCTTCCTCCGCCATCGCGGGGCTTAAGCGGACGCTGTTCTGGGATTCGCTGCTGGGTCGGCGCTGATGCGCTTCTGGGCCATTCAGCGCATCACGGCGGCTTTCCTGGGCTTCGCTGTGCTCGTGCATCTGGTCACCATCATGCTGGCCGTGCGCGGTGGGTTGTCGGCGGCGGAAATCCTGGGCCGCACGCGTGGCGCTGAACTCTGGTTCAGCTTCTATGCGCTGTTTGCGCTGTGCGCCGGGCTGCACGGGGCCATCGGGCTGCGCAACATTGCGGGCGAATGGCTGGGTTGGCGTGGGCGCGGCGTGGATGCGCTGTGGCTGGCCATCGGGGCGTTGACCGCTTTGTTTGGCATGCGCGCGGCCTGGGGCCTTTACGATGGCTGATCGAAAACACCCGACCTATGTGGCCTTCATCATCCACCGCGTATCCGGCCTGCTGCTGGCGCTGTTTCTGCCGCTGCATTTCTGGGCGCTGGGCCAGGCCATCCAGGGCGAGGCCGCGCTGGAGGGCTTCCTGCGCTGGACCGACAACGCCCTCTTTAAATTTGCCGAATGGGGGTTGGTCGTTTTGCTGGCCGTCCATCTCGCGGGCGGGCTTCGGGTGATGGCGCTGGAATTCCTCGGCTGGCGCGCCCGGCAGAAGGACATGGTGGCCGCCACGGCCGGAATCGCCTTCGCGGCCGGCATATTGTTCCTGCTCAATGTGGGCTGACGCGCTCCTCATCTCGGGCGGCAGCCTGGTCGCGGCCTT
>JBBRVI010000279.1:0-4697 GCA_038247025.1 Acetobacterales bacterium | reverse complement strand
GGGTCGGATCGGGATGCGGTGATTGCGCAGCCAATCACGACGATGACGGCAATTCTCGTGCCATCGTTATAAATCAATGGGTTAAGCGCTTGTTGCGTTAACCGCACGACCCTGGTGTCACTTTTGCTGACCCACGCCAGAAGAGTTTCGTGCGAGATCGGCTCCGCAACTCGGGTCGCGCCTCCGCGGACCGGCACTGAACCATGGCGCGATCAAGCCGCAATGCCGCCGTGGCGCAGCTTTTGCGCCTTGGGAGGCCTGCATGTGCCTGGCAGGTGTGGCGTATCGCCTGGAGCCATGCCGCTCCTGCCTTCAATCAACCCAGCAAAAGCTCTGCGCAGGCATCCAGGACGGCCGCCTCATCCAGCCCGTATTGAGCGTAGAGTGCCGGGATATCGCCCCCCTGCCCGAACCGATCCACGCCGAGGGCCGCGATGCGGTGCCCACGCACGCCCCCCATCCAGTCCAGCGCGGCGGGGTGCCCATCCAGCATCGTGACGATCCCCGCCCCCGGCGCCAGCGGCGCGAGCAATCGCTCGATCTGCGAGGGCACACCCCCCGGCCCGGAACGTGCACGCTTGCGCGAATCCAGCCAGCCCTGATGCAACCGGTCGGGCGAGGTTACGGCCAACAGGCCAGCGCCCGGTTCCTCTTCGCGCAAGGCCTCGAAGGCGGCCATGGCTTCGGGGGCGACCGGCCCCTGATAGGCGATGGCAATCCGTGCCCCTTCAGCCGGCGGCACCATCCAATACCCGCCTGCGATGACAAGGGCTGGGTCCAGCACCCGCTCAGGCTGGGCGAGTCCGCGCGTGGAAAGCCGCAACCACACCGAGGAGCCCTCCGGCTCCTGCATATGGGCGAAGGCGTGGCGCATGAGGATCGCGAGTTCATCGGCGAAGGCCGGCTCGAAGCTGGCCAGGCGATCCTGCGCCATGCCGATCAGTGGCGTATTGACTGATTGGTGCTGCCCGCCCTCCGCCGCCAAGGTGATGCCCGATGGCGTGCTGACCAGCAGAAAGCGCGCATCCATGTAACAGCCGTAGATCAGCGCATCGAGACCACGATTGACGAAGGGATCATACACCGTCCCGATGGGCAGCAGCCGCGCGCCATACAAGCGGTCGGACAGTCCCAACGCCGCCAGAATCAGGAACAGATTCTGCTCGGCGATGCCCAGTTCGATATGCTGCCCCTCGGGCGACATGCCCCAGCGCTGCGCCGAGGCGAGCTTGGCATCCCGGAACACGTCATTCTTCAAATGCCGGTCGAAAATGCCGCGCCGGTTCACCCAGGGGCCGAGATTGGTGGACACCGTGACATCCGGGCTGGTGGTGACGATGCGCTCTGCCATGGGCGCGAATTCCCCCTCCCCTCGCCCGATCCCGGCCAGGATTTCGCCAAAGGCCGCCTGGGTGGAAAGCTTGCGCCCCGCCGGCACCTTCGGCACCGGCAACAACGCCGGGATGGGAATTTTGGGCGACGTCAGCACGCGGCCTGACGGCGTCAACTTCTCGGCAAAGGGCAGGCTGGCAATGAAGCCGCGCATCTCCTCGGGCGAGAATTCCAGCCCCTCGAATTCATCCCATTCATGCCCCGGGCGGATGTTCATGGCGGTGCGAAACACCTCCATCTGCTCCTTGGTCATCAACCCGGCATGGTTGTCCTTGTGGCCGGCGAAGGGCAGGCCCATGCCCTTGATGGTGTAGGCGATGAAGCAGGTGGGCTGGTCTCCGGCTGCGTCCTGCGCGCGGAAGGCCCCCATCAGCGTCTCGATGTCATGCCCGCCGAGGTTGTTCATCAGCGCGGCCAGCTCGTCATCGCTGAGCGGGTCCATGATGGCGCGCAGCCCTTCCTCGCGGCCGAGATCGGCCAGCAGCGTGGCGCGCCAGGCGGCCCCACCCTGGAAGGTCAGCGCGGCGTAGAGGCTGTTGGGGCAGTCATCAATCCAGCGGCGCAGGCTCTCACCACCAGGCCGGGCGAAGGCCGCCTGAAGTCTGCGGCCAAATTTGAGGGTGACGACGTTCCAGCCCATATCGCGGAACAGGCCCTCGATGCGACCGAACAGGCGATCCTGCACCACGGAATCCAGGCTCTGGCGATTGTAGTCAATCACCCACCAGACATTGCGGATATCGTGCTTCCAGCCCTCCAGCAGGGCCTCGTAGATGTTGCCCTCATCCAGTTCGGCATCGCCCACGATGGCCACATGACGCCCGGCGGGAAGCCCATCCGGCGCCAGCTTCTTCAGCCGCACATAATCCTGCACGAGCGAGCCAAAACTGGTCAGCGCGACGCCCAGCCCCACCGAGCCGGTGGAGAAATCCACCTCGCCACCATCCTTGATGCGCGAAGGATAGGGCTGGATGCCGCCAAAGGCGCGCAGGGTGGAGAGACGCTCCGCACTCTGCCGGCCCAGCAGCAGGTTCATCGCGTGGAAGACCGGCCCGGCATGGGGTTTGACGGCAATGCGGTCCGCCGGCTTGAGGATGTCGAAATACAGCGCCGTCAGGATGGAAATCACCGAGGCGCAGGAGGCCTGGTGCCCGCCCACCTTCTGCCCATCGCGATTGGGGCGGATGTGGTTGGCGTGATGGATCATCCAGGCCGAGATCCACAGCAGCTTGCGCTCGATGGCGTTGAGCAGCGCGAGGCGGCGCGCATCATCCGGTGCCGCGGAACGCGAGAGGGGAAGTTGCTGATTCATGACGGCTTGTTCCTCAAAGCCAGCGCAGCCTGGCTGGTCCGCACGCGAAGGTGACACGCTTGCTGCCGCATTCAGCCCTTTACCAGCTTGCGCACCCCACTCGCCATGGCGCGCTTGCCCTCGCCCGCATAGGCCTCGTGGTTGTCCTCGATGAATGCCGGATCGTAGAGGTAGTTCACCATCAGCCCGGCACTTTCGCGCATGCCCTTGGGCGAGGTATCGCCGCGCCAGTTGATGCGCTCCACCCGCGCCCCGTTGGAGAGGTGGAAATGTGCCACCGGGTCGGCGGCGCGCTTGGGGTTGCGGCCCGCTTCCAACGCCACGAAGCGCGCGCAAAGCCGGATCATCACCGGCTCCAGCACCTTGGCCAGGGCAGGCGTCCACTCCTTGCGCGCCAGCAGCAGTTGCAGGGCTGCCATGGGCGAGGTCTCGGCCGAGGCACCGGTCGCTGTCCGGATGGCGGTGATCTCCTCGGCCGTCAGCAGCGTTGCATCCCCCGCTTCCTCGCGCGCTGAAAGCCAGCGGCAGAAGCCCGGCACGGGCGAGAGGGTGGCGAATTGCTTGAGGCCGCGGAACTCCTGGCTGAGCACCTCCACCACGCGCTTGATGAGGAAATTGCCGAAAGCAATGCCATCCAACCCGCGCTGGCAATTGTTGATCGAGTAGAAAATGGCGGCGTCGGCCTGATTGGGGTCCATCACCTCCACACGCGGGTCAAGCAACGCCTGCACTGAAGCTGCCAGCCCTTTCAGCAGCGCAATTTCCACGAAGATGAGTGGCTCCTCTGGCATGCGAGGGTGGAAAAAGGCGTAGCAGCGGCGGTCGGAATCTAGCCGGTTCTTCAGGTCGTCCCAGCTTTCTATGCGGTGAACAGCCTCATAGCGGATCAGCTTTTCCAACAAGGCCGCGGGCGAGTTCCAGTCAATCCGCCGCAACTCCAGAAAGCCCAGATCGAACCAGGAGGTCAGGAGCGTCTTGAGATCAGCTTCCAGCGCTTCCAGCACCGGGTCGGTCTCGGCGACGCGAAGCACGTCGGCGCGCAGATCCACCAGCAGCTTCATGCCGTCGGGGATGGCGGTGAATTGCGTGAGCAGACGCACGCGCGGACTTTCCAAGGCGCGTCGCAGCCGGACCTTGGCGGCGGACTTGCCTGCACCCTCCGCCGCCGAGCTCCATTCGGAGATGGCGCCTTCAACCACACTGGCATCGGCATCGAAGCCTGCCAGCACACGCAGGAAATGCAGCCGTTCGGCTTCGGAAAACCCGCGATAGGCGGCGGCGAGCTTCGCCGCGCGCGCCCGTGCCGAGACTTCACCGCCGCGCGCGGCAAGACAGGCCTGCATCTGCGCCGCGACATCCTCAACCTCGTCGCGGCCGCCCACACGTTCGGCCATGTCCCGCCAGAGGCCCGTGACGCGCCGGAGCGCGCGGTCCACAAGGGAATCGGGCGGAGGCAGAACCGCATCGGGCATCAGGACTCTCCCAGTCTGGGACTGCAGCCTAGCGCGGACATATTAGGAAACATAGCAGGATCGCACGGAACCTTGGTGGGCCAGGCGCATCACGCCCGGCAGCGCGCCGTGCAGGTCCTCCGCAATCAATCCCGGCCCGAGATGGCTTGCCGCAGCACCTTGCAACCAGGGCGCGGCGCAGGCGGCCTCGAAGGCGGGGATGCCTCGGGCCAGCAGCGCGGCCGCAATCGCTGCCAGCGCACCGCCCGTGCCCCCCGTGGCGAGCCAAGATGGCGAGTTGTGGTTGATCGCCGCCCACCCATCAGGCCAGGGCCAGTCGCCGCCATTTCGGCGGGCGCCAGAAGCTCCGGGGGGGGTTGCGGGGCGGCGGGTCATCGCCGACATAGTGGTCCGTAAAAGGGAGAAACAACATGGCCAAGACTCCGGAACGCTCGATCCAGGAACTCTATCGCGATGACCCCGAGCGCGGCGATGCGCTGGCCTGGGGCCGGCGGGGCGCGCTCAAGGGCGCGGCGCTCGCC
>JBBRVI010000278.1:0-4700 GCA_038247025.1 Acetobacterales bacterium | reverse complement strand
TGCCCAAGCGGCCCAATGAGGTGACGGTGGTGGGGGCGGTGCAAAACCCGGGCAGCCTGCAATTCTCCAGCGGCTGGCGTGCTGCGCAATATGTGACGGCTTCGGGCGGCACGCAGCGCTTCGCCGATCTCTCGCGCGCCTTCATCGTGCTGCCCAATGGGGCGTCCGTCCCGGCCGGGCTTGGGGCCTGGCAGCAGGGCGGGCCGCCCGTGCCGCCGGGCAGCCTCGTGATCCTGCCCAATGACCCCTCCCCCTTCGAATCCTGGGGTTTCCTGCGCGACCTGACGCAGGTGGCCAGCCAATTGGCGATCAGCACGGCCGCACTCGCCGTGATTTCCCGCAGAGGGAATTAGCGCTTGCGCCATCGCGCCGGGGGATTGTGGCTCGCCCCTTTGGGGGTCCTGGTGCTGCTTGGGCATTCCGTCGCCCCCGCATGGGCGCAGGCGGGTGACGAAGTGCCGGGCACCGGCTCCAATTTTGGCCGTGTGGGGCTGCTGGAAATGCCCAATGCGCGCTTCCGCCCCGATGGCACCATCGAAACGGGTATCTCCTCGCGGCGGCAGCGCAGCTTCTGGTTCGTGAACTTCCAGGCACTGCCCTTCCTGGAGACCACTTTCCGCCTGACCGACCGGCTGAACGGCACCACGGGCCAAGGCACCACGACCGACCGCGCCTTCGACATCAAGCTGCGCGTCTGGCAGGAAAATGCCTGGCGCCCTGCGCTTGCGATCGGGCTGCAGGATGTGATCGGCACGGGCATCTACCAGGGCGAATACATCGTCGCCTCCAAGCGCTTCTGGAGCTTCGACGCCACGCTGGGCATGGGCTGGGGCAGGCTCTCCACCGGGAGGGATGTCACCAACCCGCTGGGCTATGGCAACAGCTTCTTCGACACGCGTCCGCGCAATGTGGGGCGGGGGGGAACGCTCTCCGTCAATAGTTTTTTCCGCGGCCCGAATGCGGGAATATTCGGCGGGCTGGAATATTCCGTCCCGCCCATCGCCACGCCGCTGGGCGAGATCGAGGGGCTGCGCGTCAAGCTGGAGTACAGCGCCGATGCGCTGCGCGACGAGCGCGGCGGGTTTCCCGCCCGCACCACCAATCTGCGCGGCGAAGCGGCCAGCCGCTGGAATGTCGGCGTGAACTGGCAGCCCAACCCGTATCTGGATATCGGCGCATCCTTCAACCACGGCACGGATTTTCTGCTCCGCGCCTCACTCAGGCTGGACCCGAACGCACCGCCCGACCTGCCGCGCATGGCCCCCCCGCCCATGCGGCCGCGCCCCGGCGGAGAGGCCGCGGCTGCAACGCCGCCGCCTGAGCCCAACTGGCGCCAAAGGGTGATGGCCGCCACCGCTGGCATCGAGGGCAATCTGCGCACCGGGCGCGATGATTTCGAGGGCGAGGCCACGCGCAATGCCGAGATCGCGCGCCGGCTGTTCCCTGCCCTGCGCGAGGCGAGCTTCCTGCCCATCGCGCTCGATATTCGCGGCGATGAGGCGCGCATCAACATCTCGGGCGGGCGCTACCGCACGCTGGCGCAGGTGACCGGGCGCGTGGTGCGCGCAGCCCAACCCATCCTGCCGGCCGAGGTGGAGCGCATCCGCATCATCTGGGAGCGCGACGGCGCCATCACCGCGCGCCTTGTCACGCTGCGCGAGGCCTTCGAAAACCAGGCCCGCGCCATGGGCAGCGCTGAGGAAATGCTGCACGCAACGCAACTGCTGCCCGCCTTTCCCGAGACCAGCGCCACCGAAGCGCGCAGCGTGCCCCCGCGCGTCTCCTGGGGCCTCGCCCCTGCCCTCAATCTACAGCTTGGCGACCCGCAAAGCGGCGTGCGCTGGCAGGCAGGCGTGGTGGCGGGCGCAAGGATCGAGCTTGGCTGGAACATCGCCGTCGCGGGCGCGGTGCAGCAGGCCTTCGCCGGAAATCTGGATGGTGGCCTGCCGAGCGACAGCGTGCTGCCCCGCGTGCGCAGCGATTTCGCGCGCTATGCCCGCGCTGCCACCACCACCATCCCCGCCGTTTATGTCGAACGGTTGTGGAACCCCGCCCCGGATGTCTATGCCCGCGTGACGGCGGGCATGCTGGAGCCGATGTTCGGCGGCATCTCAGGTGAGGTCCTGTGGCGGCCGTTCAACCGCAACTTCGCGCTGGGCCTGGATGTGAACTGGGTGGCGCAGCGGCAATACACGCAGCGGCTGGGCACGCTGGGCTATTCGGTGGTGACGGGGCAGGCCTCGCTTTATGCCGACCTGCCGGTGTGGAATCTCTACACCGTGCTGCGCGCAGGCCGCTATCTGGCCGGCGACTGGGGTGGGACGGTCGAGCTGGGCCGGCGCTTTGACAGCGGCATCGAGGTGGGCGGCTGGGCCACCTTCACCGATGTCAGCTACAGCCGCTTCGGCGAGGGCAGCTTCGACAAGGGCATTTATGTGCGCGTGCCGTTCGATTTCTTTGGCGTCGGCACACGCAATCGCGCCGCGGTGAATATCCGCACGGTGCAGCGCGATGGCGGGCAGCGCCTGGGCGTGGAGAATGCACTGTGGGATGTGGCGCGGGACGGGCGGGAGGATGCGCTGCGGCGGGGGTTTGAGGGGTTCGCGCGGTAACCCCCATATGCGTTCAATACCGTCTTTCCGGCGCGCCGCGCCCCAAAGCCTCGCGCGCAATCACCCAGAGTATCTTTGTCCCCGCGCGCGCGGAGCCCATCACGGTTCCGCTGATCTTGGAGACGCCAATGCGCCGGCGGTAACGCACGGGCACCTCCGCGACGGGCAGGCCGAGGCGCAGCGCGCGCACCTGCATCTCCACCGTCCACCCCCAGGTCATGTCCTGCATGGCCAGGCGATCCAGCGCCTCACGCCGGATTGCGCGGAAGGGGCCAAGGTCGGTGAAGCGCCCGCCCCATACGCCGCGCATCAACCCGCAAGCCAGCGCATTGCCGAAGCGCTGCTGCTGCGTCAGCGCGCCAGGTGCGGCACGCGCCACGCGCGAGCCCACGACCATGGCCGCCTCGCCAGCGAGGATGGGCGCGAGCAGCGCGGGGATATCCTCGGGGTCGTCCGACGCATCCGCATCCATGAACAACACCGTGTCCACGTCGGATGAAAGGGCCGCGATGCCGGCCAGGCAGGCGGCGCCGTAACCGCGCCGAGGTTCCGCGACCACGCGCGCGCCCAAGGCTGCGGCAATGTCGGCGGTGCCGTCGCGGCTGCCATTATCCACCACCACCACCTCGGCAAGCCAGGGCGGCAGGCGCGGCAACACGGCCGGCAGGGCGAGCGCCTCATCCCGAGCGGGGATGATGACGCCAACGCGAAGCCCGCCGAGCAAAGCGCTCACCGCCATCCCCGCGCGAGGGCCAGTGCGACCGGCAGCGGGTGCAAGGCGGCAAGTGTGAGGGTGAACAGCGCGCTCATCCCGCCGCGGTCCATCGGGAACCAAAGCCAGTAAACGGGGATCGCCACCGCAGCCAGAAGCAGCGGCCGAAAGGCCGTGAGCGTCGCGAAGGGGAGGAACCAAAGCACATACCAAGGGTAGTTCGCCGGCGAGAGGTAAAAGGTTACAGCACCTATCGTCATAATTCCGCCAAGCAGCCCGGCCGGCCCAGGGGCGGCCCGCCAGGCGACCAGCAGGGCCACCGCCGCGCCCAGCAGCGCAGCCAACGGACGCAGCCAGGCATCCGGCCGCTCCAGGCCAACGCCGAGCGCCGCGCGCGCCCAGGCGAAGGGCGCGTTGTTCACCAGCCACAGTTGGGCATAGGCCCGCAAACCCGCATCGGGCGCGGCGAGGGTGGCCAGCAGCGGGAGGAGTGTCGCGCCTGCCGTGACCGCCAAGGCCACGCCCGCCACGGGCCAGGTGCCGCGTGGCAGTGCCCGCGCGAGCAGCGGCGCGAGCAGCAAGGGCCACACCTTCACCCCTACGGCGAGGCCCAGCAGCGCGCCGGCGAGAATTGCGCGTTGCCCCAGCGCGGCCCAGGCGGCGCCCAGCAGCAGTGGCACCAGCAGCGCGTCCACATGCGCATTGCCCACCAGCAGCACGGGCAGCAGCGGGCAGCACCACCAGATGGCCGCGCGCGCCATGGGCCAACCCGCCTGCCGCAGCAGCAGGAGCATCAGGGCGAGCGTCACCGCCTCACCGCCCAGCATCACCAGGCGAAGCCCCAGCAGTTCGTAGGGGACAATGAAATGTGCCAGGGCGAAGCCTGCCTGCGCTGTGCCCGGGTAGATGCTGCGCAGATGCGCGAAGGGCAGCATCGCATGCAGCGCCGCCCCTGCCTCACCGAGTTCGGGCGGCAGCCCGCCGGCCGGTGCCGGACCCCAGGGCGAGAGCCCATGCGCGGCCAGGGCACCGTCCCACAGGTAGCGCAGCCAGTCGGTGTTCAGCACCGGCGGCGCGAGCAGCCAGGGCAGGCGCATCATGAGCCCGAGCAGGAACCACGCCGGCCAGGGCACCCGTGCGACCTGCGGCACCGCCGCGATCCACAAAGCGCCCGCCGAGACCGCCAACACCACGAAGCCCAGCGTAGCGGCCCAACCCACCCGCGCCTGGTCCGCCAGGGCGGGCGCCAGCGCCACCATGCCAAGCTGCCCGAGCCCCAGCAGCGCGCCGGTGATGATGAGGGTGCGATTCATGCCGGCCAACCGCGTAACCGCCTGCGGCGCTGTTGCGAACCCCCTGGCGTGGCACTTCGCCGC
>JBBRVI010000277.1:0-4700 GCA_038247025.1 Acetobacterales bacterium | reverse complement strand
CGCGCAACCCGGTGGGGGGTGCGATCATCACGCCCGCCGCACCCGCCTCCATGGCGCGTGCCGCCAGCGCCTTCATCGGCGCATAGCCGGGGGCCGAGACGCCCACGATCACCGGCAGGCCGCCCGCATGCTTGAGTACGATTCGCGTCAGGCGCATCGCCTCTTCCGCGTCCAATTTGGGCGCCTCGCCCATGATGCCGAGGATGGTGAGGCCCGTCGCACCTGCGGCCACATAGGCTTCGGTCATGGTGGCGGCACTGCGCTCATCCAGCGCACCATCGGGCGTGAAGGGCGTGGGGCAGATGACGCAGACGCCGGTGGCTTTGGTGGTGAGCATGAGGGGGCTTCTCCTGGAACAACGGTAAAACTAAACCCGAAGCTGGCTGCTGCGAAGGATGGGTGATGACAGTTCCTGGAGGAATGCCGCCGGCAGACCGTGATCTTGTCGGCTATGGGCGCCACATGCCCGATCCGCGCTGGCCGGATGGCGCGCGCCTCGCCCTCTCCTTTGTGGTGAATGTGGAGGAAGGGGCCGAGCTGTCGCTCGCCAGCGGCGATGCGCGCAATGAGAGCGTGCACGAAATCCGCGAGGAGGTGTTGGGCCAGCCCGATCCCTGCATGGAAACCCACTACGCCTATGGCGCCCGCGCCGGCCTCTGGCGGATTCTCGACGCCTTCGCCGAGCATGGGATGCGCGCCACCTTCTTCGCCTGCGGCCGCGCGGTGGCGCATTCGCCCCATTTGGCCCGCGCGCCGCACGAGGCGGGGCACGAGATCAGCGCCCATGGCTGGCGCTGGGAAAGCCACGCCAACATGCCCGAAGCGACGGAACGCGCCGTCATCGCGCGCACCATCGCCGCGATCCAGGACGCGACTGGCGAGCGGCCCGTCGGCGGGCACACGCGCTCCGCCCCCTCGATGAACACGCGCCGCCTTTTGCTGGAGGAGGGCGGCTTCCTCTATGACAGCGATGTCTATGATGACGACCTGCCCCGGCTGCATGGCCCGGGTCACGTCATCCTTCCCTATGGCTTCGATGTGAACGACATGCGCTTCTCGCCCGGCGGCGGCTTCGTTCAGGCCGAGGATTTTTCCCGGTACGGCATCGGCGCCATCAACTGGCTGCTGCATGAGGGCAGGGCGGCGCCAAAAATGCTTTCCGTCGGCCTGCATCTACGCATCATCGGCCGACCGGGGCGCATGGCGGGCCTGGCTGCCTTGCTGGAGCATGTGGGCAAGACGCCCGGCATCTGGGTGGCGCCGCGTCGCGAGATTGCGGCCCATTGGCTAAAACGCGCCCAGGAAACGCCATGATGGGAGAGCAATAAGCGCGCCATGTCCCTCCCCGCGATCTCCGTCGTCGTCCCCTGCTTCAATGAGCGGGAGGTCCTGCCCGAATTCCATCGCCGCCTGGTCGGCGCGATGGAAGCGCTCGGCCTGCACTGGGAGGTCGTGTATGTGAATGACGGATCGCGCGACACGACGCTGAACGTGATGAGTTCGCTCGCCACAGCGGATGCGCGGGTGGCGCTGGTCAATCTCTCGCGCAATTTCGGCAAGGAGATCGCGCTGACCGCCGGCCTCGACCATGCGCGCGCCACCGAGGGCGTGGTGGCGATTGATGCCGATTTGCAGGACCCGCCGGAGGTCATCCCCGAACTCATCGCCGCCGCACGGCGCGGCTATGACATCGCTTATGCCCAGCGCAGCGCGCGCCATGGCGAGGGCTGGCTGAAGCGGCTGACCGCCTCCGCCTTTTACCGCGTCATGCAGCGCCTGGGCGGCAAGGTGCAATTGCCGCAGGACACGGGCGATTTCCGCTACATGTCCCGCCGCTCATTGGATGCGCTGCTGAAGCTGCGCGAGCAGCACCGATTCATGAAGGGCCTGTTTGCCTGGGTGGGTTTCCCGGCCATCGCCGTGCCCTATGAGCGCGCGCCGCGCGCCGCGGGCGAGAGCAAATGGAATTATTGGAAGCTGTGGAACCTCTCGCTGGAGGGGATTACCAGCTTCACCGTGGGGCCGCTCAAAATCGCGACCTATCTCGGGCTCGTGACGGCATTTTTCGCCGGGCTCTATATCTTCCAGCTCGTCATTCGCACCGTCTTCTTCGGCAACCCCACGCCGGGCTATCCGAGCCTGATGGCCGTTGTGCTCTTCCTGGGCGGCGTGCAGCTGATGACGCTGGGCATCATCGGCGAATATCTCGGCCGCATCTTCAACGAGACCAAGGGCAGGCCACTCTATATCGTGGAACGGCACCTCCCCTCATCGGCAGATGCTGAGTTCGCCGATGCTCGGGCAATCAAGGTCAGCGCCGACCCGCACCTCGCCTGAGGCCAGCGGCGTGGCCAGAACCTCGGCATCGGTGCAGCGCGGTGGCGTCCGCCAGCGCGCCGCATACATGGTGTTGACCGGGCGCGGCGTTTCGCTTGCCAGCAGCAGGATTTCGAGCGCGGCCACGCGGCTTGCGCCATCGTCAGGCGCGATGCAGGGCCAGGAGGGGATCAGCGTGAGCTGCGTCGCATCGCGAAAGATGGGGCGCAGCGAATCGGCCTCGATGGTCCAGGGAGCGCGCTCTTGCGCCCAGTTGGAGAGGGCCAGGCGCATGGGCGTGGCATCCACGAATTGCAGCAGCGCGCAAGCGGCCAAGATCACCGGCCGGCGTGTGAGCAGCACGGCCGCGCCGAGCATCAGCGCATAGCCCACCGGCCAGAAAAATCGGCCCGAAGCGCGGAACTGCTCCAGGAAACCCGGCGCGGGGCCGAGATCCAGCACCACCACCCCGCCAAGGCCGATTCGGAAGGAAACGGCGATGGCGGTCAGGCCCAACAGCGCCAGAACCAAGCCGAGATGCGCGCGAAGCCCAGGAAGAACGCGCTCTCGCCCCACCACCACGCCCGCGACCAGCGCGGCCCAGAGCCCGAGTCCCAGCCAGTTGTAGCCCTCCCAACCGCCATGGCCCGTCGCATCCACCTCACGCGCAACGAGCCAGCCGAGCGTGGCGGAGCGGAAGGGCCAAAGCGGCGAGAGCAGGTTCAGCGCATATTGCCCGTAGCCGCCATCGCCCGAGGCACCGAAATAGCCCAGTAACGCCATGGTGCCGAGCATCGCGCCCGCCGCAGCCGCAGCGCCGAGCACCGCGCGGATGAAGGGCTGGCCGCGCAGCAACAGGGTCAGGGGGGCGGCTGCCAGAAGGGCCAGCGCCATCAGCGCCAGATAGGGATGCACCAGCAGCGCCACCGCCTGGAAGGGGACGGCCAGTCGCCACCATCGCCCATCCTCGACCGCGCGGAAATACAGCCCGAGCGCGGCGAGGATCACGAAATGCCCGCACAGCGCGGCATGGCCATAGCGCATGATGAAGGCTGGCATCGCACTCGCCATCACCGCCACGGCCAGCCCTGGCAGCAGGCGGCGCACGCCCGCCCCACGCAGCGCCCATACGGCCGCCACGGGCTGAAGCACCCAGGCGATCGCATAGAACAAGCCGATGCCGTGAAAGCCTTCCGGCAGCGTTGGGGCCAGCAGCTTCAAGGGCAAGGCGAGCGCCGGAATTCCGTCGAGAAACGCAAGGTTCACATTCTGCAGCGTGCCCACATCCAGCAGTGGCCAGCGCCAGGCATCGGCCAGAAAGTGGCGCTGCGCGATGGCGTGCTGGGCGGCATCGCCCACCGGCCGCCAATCCAGCCCCGTGCGTGGCCAGATGAAATCCAGCCCGAACAATTGGATGGCGAGCAAAGCTCCCAGCAAAACTGAGGCAGGATAAGCCAGACGGGACAAGGCAAGCTCCTCGGCGGGACCAATCCCGTGCCATCCTAGGCCAAAGGCCGCAAGCGCAGGATTTTTTGCGCTGCCACATTCTTGCCCCAACCGGGTCCAATTGCCGCCCGCGATGGGAGGCATATCAACAGCGTGGCCAGGAGCGGATGACCTGTCTCCCCGCCACGATCAGATCGGTGATGCCGCCACCAACAGGCTGCACCGTGAATGAGGCAAAGATGCCAGGGCTGGACGCGTTTACGTCCCTGCAGCGTGAGACCGCCATTCGCGAGACGCGGATGAGCGGGAGCTACGCGGCCCCCCAGGCCGTTATGGCCCCGCCGCAAACCTCCATGCACGAGGGGCTGAAGCGCGCGATGGACGTGCTCGGCGCCGGTGCCATGTTGTTGTTTCTCTCGCCGGTTTTCCTGCTCCTGGCTCTGCTCGTGCGCGCCGATGGCGGGCCGGCCTTCTTCGCCCATCGCCGCGTCGGCCGCGATGGCGAGGGTTTTGGCTGCCTCAAGTTTCGCTCGATGGTCATTGACAGCCAGGCTCGCCTCGAAACGCTGCTGGCCAGCGACCCTGCCGCCCGCGCTGAGTGGGAAGCGACGCGCAAGCTGAAGAACGACCCGCGGGTGACCAAGATTGGCCGCTTCCTGCGCGCCACCTCCCTCGATGAACTGCCGCAGATCCTCAACGTCCTGCGCGGCGAGATGAGCCTGGTAGGCCCCCGCCCGGTGATCCAGCCTGAGCTCGACCGCTTCTATGGCGCGGCCGCCTTCCTCTACATGAGCGTGCGGCCCGGCATCACTGGGCTGTGGCAGGTCTCGGGCCGCTCGGATACGAGCTACGCCCAGCGTGTGGCCCTCGATGTCGCCTATGTGTCGCGCCCTTCGCTGTGGCAGGATATCAAGATCCTGCTGCGCACCCCGATGGTT
>JBBRVI010000276.1:0-4701 GCA_038247025.1 Acetobacterales bacterium | reverse complement strand
CGAGATGATGACCATCACCGGTGATGTGGGGGCGCGGCAGTTGGTTGGCCGGCATGCGGACCGGCTGATCGAGGTGGAAGTGCCCGATGACGGCGTGCTGCGCGATTTCGACACGGTGGCTTCGCTGAAAACCGCGCCGGGGTTTGGCGGGAAAGGTTAAGCGGCGGCACAGCGCGCGCAAACGCCCTCTACCTCGACCGTCATGCGCGCGGGCCGAAACCCCACTCGCGCCGCCGCTGCTTCCAGCGCATGCGCCACGGCGTGATCGGTGAGTTCGGTGGTCGCGCCGCAGATTTTGCAGATCAGAAACTGGTGCTGATGGTCATGGCCGGCATGGGCATGGCCCGCCTCCACACAAGGCAGGAACGCGTTGAGCCGTTCCAGCTTGTGGATCAGCCCCTGCTCCAGCAGAAAATCCAGCGCGCGATACACGGTGGGCGGCGCAGCCACGCCGCGCTCCTCGCGCAATTGGTCCAGCAGCGCATAGGCCCCCATGGGCTGCTCGGCCGCCAGAACCAGGCGCAGCACCTGCCGGCGCAGCGGCGTCAGTTGCGCACCGCGCGTGGCGCATTGGGCGGCCGCACGGTCCAGCATCGCATCCATTTCCATCCTGGCTCTCACTTGCAGTTGCCACATGCCATATAGTGCTTCCCGATGTCCGACACCCCTCTCCCGATCCAAGACCCCGAAGCCCGCGCCCGGCTGATCCGCGCCGTGCGCTTTGATGCGCGCGGCCTGGTTCCCGCCATCGCCCAGCAGCATGACACGGGCGAGGTGCTGATGATGGCCTGGATGAACGCGCATTCCCTGGAGGAGACGCTGGCCACCGCGCGCGCCTGCTACTACAGCCGCAGCCGTGGCGGGCTTTGGCGCAAGGGCGAAAGCTCCGGCCAGATTCAGACCGTGCGGGATCTGCGGCTGGATTGCGATGGCGATACGTTGCTTTTGATGGTGGATCAAAAGGGTGTGGCCTGCCACACCGGGCGGCGCAGTTGCTTCTTCCTCGCCCCGCGCGATGGCGAACTCACCGAAATCACAGCACCCGAAATCAGCCCCGAAGAGCTTTACCGCGCATGAACCCCATTCCCGTCACGCTGCTCACCGGCTTTCTCGGCGCGGGCAAGACCACCCTTCTCAACCGCCTGCTGCGCCAGCCCGAGATGGCTGGCACGGCCGTGCTGATCAATGAATTTGGCGAGATCGGGCTGGATCATCTCCTGGTGGATCGCCTGGATGAGGATACCGTGCTGCTCGCAGCCGGCTGCCTGTGCTGCACCATTCGCGGCGATCTCTCGCGCGCGCTGCGTGACCTCGCGGCCCGGCCGCAGCCCATATTGCGCGTGGTGATCGAGACCACGGGCCTCGCCGACCCCGCCCCCATCCTGCAAACCCTGATGAGCGACCCGCTGCTGCTGCGCGATTACCGGCTGGATGGCGTGGTGACGCTGGTGGATGCGGTGCATGGCATGGCCACACTGGACACCCAGCCCGAGGCGCTGCGCCAGGCGGCCGTGGCGGATAGGATCATCATCACCAAAAGCGACCTGGCGGATGCTGCGGCGCTTCGTGCGCGCCTCGCCGCGCTGAACCCCATGGCGCCCATTCTGACGGCGATCGAAGGCGACATCCCCGCCGCCCAACTGCTGAATGCCGGCCCCTTCTCTGCCGATGGCAAGCTGCCCCAGATCAGCGACTGGATCGCGGCAAGCGGCCATGACCACCACCACCACCACCATGATGTTAACCGCCATGACGCGCGCATCCGCGCCCTGTGCCTGCGCTTCGACGAGCCTTTGCCCTGGGATGGCTTGGCCAACTATCTGGAAATGATGGCGATGACGCAGGGTTCGCATATGCTGCGCATGAAGGCTGTGCTGAATCTCAAGGGGCAACGGGGCCCTGTGGTGATGCATGGCGTGCAGCACAGCTTCCACCCGCCCCGCACGCTGGAATCCTGGCCCGAGGGCGATGACCAATCCAGCCGCATCGTCTTCATCCTGCGCGATCTCGATCCTGCCGTGGTGGAGGCTGGCCTGCGTGCCTTCCTGGACGCCGCCGCATGAGCCTGAGCATCGAGACCCTGACCGGCGCGGCATTGCTGCCGCATGTCCCTTCGCTCGCCCGGTTGCGCGCCACGGTCTTTGCCGAATGGCCCTATCTCTACGCGAGCCAGGCCGAAGATGAGGCGCGCTATCTGCGCCACTACGCCGAGGATGAGCAGGCCGCGATCATCCTCGCACGCGACGGCGCCGAGGTGGTGGGTGCGGCCACCTGCCAGCCCATGACGGCCTCACATGACGCGGTGAAATCCACCTTCGAGCAGGCCGGGCGAGACCCTGCGCAGTACTGCTATTTTGGCGAATCGGTGCTGCTGCCGGCCTATCGCGGCCAGGGCGCAGGTGTCAGCTTCTTCACCGCGCGCGAGGCGCATGCCCGCAGCCTGGGCCTTGCCTTCGCCACCTTCTGCGCCGTAGTTCGCAACATCAATGATCCGCGCAAACCCGCCGGCTACGCGCCGCTCGATGCCTTCTGGGAAAAGCGCGGCTACACGCATCACCCCGAGCTCTCCTGCGTCTTTGACTGGACGGAGACGGGCGATACACGGCCGGCACCGCATGCGCTGTCCTTTTGGATCAAGGCCCTCACGTGAGGCTCGCCGCCCTCGCCTGGCCGGTGGAGCCGACGGCGGATATCGCCGCCTATGCCGCCAAGCTGGATCATTGGGCGGGGCTGGCGAAGCAGGGCGAGGCGGAGCTTTTGCTCATGCCGGAATATGCCTGCGTGGAATTGGGGGCAGCACTGGCAGGCGGCGCGCCCGATGCGGCGGGCGAGCTCAGCGCGATGGTCGCGGCGAGCGACGCCATTCTCGCCGCAATGCGAGCGGTAGCGATGCGCCACGCGATCTGGCTGCAACCGGGCACGCTGCCCATGCGCGATAATGCGCGCATCGTGAACCGCGCGCCCCTCATCGCACCCGACGGCCGCCTGGCGATGCAGGAAAAGCGCATGATGACGCGCTTTGAGGATGAGCGCTGGGGCGTCTCCGCCGGCCGCCCGCCTCAGGTTTTCGAAACGCCCTGGGGGCTGATCGGCATCGCCATCTGCTACGATGCGGAATTCCCCAAGCTGGTCCGCGCGCAGGTCGAGGCCGGGGCCTGGCTCATCCTGGTGCCCACTTGCACGGACACGCTGCACGGCTTCAACCGCGTGCGCATCGCGGCACGGGCGCGGGCGATGGAGAACCAGTGCTTCGTCGTGGTGGCACCCACGGTGGGCGGCTTCGCGGCTTCGGTGGCGCTGGATGAAAACCACGGCGCGGCGGGTGTCTTTGGCCCTGTGGATCGCGGTTTCGCGGCCGATGGCGTGGTGGCCGAAGCGGGCCTCGACGCACCCGGCCTGGTCTTTGCCACGCTCGACCCAGCGCGGCTGGATGTGGTGCGCGCCGAGGGTGCGGTGCGCAACCATCGCGACTGGCCCCGCGCGCCCATCCCCCGGCCCGAACCCGCGGAATTCGCATGAGCCTGATCTACCTCGCCGCCGGCGAAGCCTCGGGCGATATCCTGGGCGGGCGGCTCATCGCCGCACTTCGTACGCGCGATGCCACGCTGGAATTCGCCGGCATCGGCGGGGAGCGCATGGCCGAGCAGGGCTTTGCCTCTCTCTTCGACATCCGGCAATTGGCGCTGATGGGTATCGCGGAGGTTCTGCCCAGCATCTTTCGACTGAAGCAGCGGATGGAAGAGGCCGTCGCCGACATCACCGCCCGCCGCCCACGCCTGATCGTCACGATTGACAGTCCCGGCTTCACCCTGCGCCTGGCCGCGCGGGTGAGGCATCTGGGCATTCCCGTCCTGCATTACGTGGCACCGCAGGTCTGGGCCTGGCGGCCGGGGCGCGTGAAAAAGATCGCCAAGCGTGTGGACCGCATCCTGGCCCTGCTCCCCTTCGAGGCACCGATTTTTGAAGCCGCCGGCATCCCGGTGGATTTCGTAGGCCACCCTGTCCTGGAGAGTGAGTCCGCGCATGGTGTGGCGGCGCATGCGCCAGGCAGCGGACGCCGCCTCATCATCATGCCAGGCAGCCGGCGCGGCGAGGTTTCGCGGCTGCTGCCCATCTTCGCCGAAACGCTGCATCGGCTGCCCGATGATGTGCATCCCATCATCGGCCTGGCCGGCACGGTGGAGGAGGTGGTCCGCGCCCGTACCGCCGAATGGGGCCGCCCGGTCAGCCTGGTGCGCAGCCCGAAGGACAAGGCCGATGCCTTCGCCGCCGCCCGCGCGGGGCTGATCAAATCCGGCACCTCCTCGCTGGAAGCGGCCGTCGCTGGGCTGCCGCATGTGATCGGCTACACCTTCAACCCGATCTCCAACGCCATCATCCGCCGCTTGTTCCGGCTGAAATATGCGAGCCTTGTGAACCTGCTGCTGGATGAACCCGTGGTTCCCGAATTCCTGCTGGAGTATTGTGAGCCTGGTCGCCTCGCGGCCGGGCTACAAGCCTTGATCGAGGATGATGGAGCGGTGGCCCGCCAAAGGGAGGGCTTTGCCCGCGCCCTCGCCCGGCTTCACCCCGAACGCGGCTTGCCCAGCGAAGCCGCGGCGGACGCCGTGCTGCGCATGCTTTGACGGCGCGGCGCCCTCGGCCAGCATCACGAGGCGTTTGCGCATCGGCCCCACCGAGCGCAAGATGATGCACCGATTT
>JBBRVI010000275.1:0-4728 GCA_038247025.1 Acetobacterales bacterium | reverse complement strand
GGGGCTATCAGCCTCGGCGCATTGGCGTTGGCTTTGACCGCGCGCCTGGTGCTGGCCCAGGGCGTGGATCGGGCGTTGGGCGTGGATCGGGCGTTGGGCGTGGATCGGGCGTTGGGCGTGGATCGGGCGTTGGGCGTGGATCGGGCGTTGGGCGTCTGCGGCGGGTGGCGGCGCTGGGCGTGGCTGCCCCTGCGGGACCTGCTCTCGGCCGCGATCTGGGTCGCCGCCTTCTGGCCTGGCCAAGTGGTCTGGGGTGCCCATCGCTACCGGCTTGGCGCGGATGGGCGGATGGTGGAAACACCGCGCGCGCCATGAAAAAACTGATCCTGAACGCCGATGACCTCGGTCTCGCCACCGAGACCAATGAAGCGATCGAGCGTGCCCATCGCGACGGGGTGCTGACCTCGGCCAGCCTCATGGTCGGCGAGGTGGGGTTCGAGGAAGGATTGCGCGTGGCCCGCGCGAACCCTGGCCTGGCGGTGGGCCTGCATCTGACGCTGACAGATGGCCTGCCGATCCTGCCTGCCGCGCGAATCCCGGCCCTCACTCAGCGCAATGGCCGCTTCCGCGACGATATGGCGGCACTTGGCCTGCTGCTGGTGCTCTCGCCGGCCGCCAAGGCCGAACTCTCGGCCGAGGTGGCGGCGCAGATGGAGCGATTCACCGAAACCGGCCTCGTTTGTGACCACGTGAATGCGCACAAGCACTATCACCTTCATCCGCTGATCGCAGCCGCACTGATGCAGTCCGCGGCGGGTGCCGGCGTGCGCTGCATCCGCCTGCCGTGGGAGCCGGGCGCGCTGGTCCGCCGCGTGGACCCCAATAGCGCGCGCACCGCCGAATGGGCGCTGAAGCCCTGGTGCGCCACACTGCGCAAGCGGGCGTCGAACTGGAACCTATTCGCCCCTGACCAGGTTCTTGGCCTCGCCTGGTCCGGGCTTTTCACTGCGGATCGCCTGCTGGACGCCCTGCCTTTGCTGCCACCGGGTGTCACGGAGCTTTACTTCCACCCCGGCACAAAAGGTGGTTTCCCCGGAAGCGCCAACGGCTACGCCTATGGCGAGGAGCTGGCTGCATTGACCGATCCGCGCGTGATGGCGGCACTGGAGGGCATCCCCCGCGGGGGATATGCCGCGATGCTCTTGCCCAAAGCCGAATGACACCTCAGTTGAGGCGCTTCCCATCCACCCAGAGGTGACCTTGTTTCCGATCCGCGAGGATATTCCCCGACGCGCATTCATCACTGGAGGTGCCAGGCGCCTCGGGCGCGGCATCGCCCTCGCCCTGGCGGATGCTGGCTTCGACATTGCCCTGCACTACAACAGCTCCGAATCCGAGGCCTTGGCGCTGGCGGAGGACATCACCGCGCTCGGGCAAAGCTGTGTCACTCTGCGCGCCGACCTCACGCGCGAGGCCGAGGTGGCCGGCCTGATCCCTGAGGCCACCGCAGCACTCGGCCCCATCGGCGTGCTGATCAACAATGCCAGCACGTTCGAGCGCGATGAGTGGCATGACGCGACCCGCTCCGACTGGGATCACCACATGGAGCCCAACCTGCGCGCACCCTTCGTGTTGATGCAGGATTTCGCTCGCGCCTTGCCTGCCGCACAGCACGGCGTCGTCATCAACATGCTGGACCAGCGGGTGATGTCGCTCACGCCGCATTTCGTGACCTACACGCTTTCCAAAGCGGGGCTGTGGGCGCTGACGCAGCAGATGGCGCTGGCCCTCGCCCCGCGCATCCGCGTGAACGGCATCGGCCCCGGGCCTGCCCTGCCCAGCCCGCGGCAGAGCCAGGCACAGTTCGACCGGCAATGCGCTTCAGTGCCCCTCGCGCGCGGCACCTCGCCAGAAGAGATCGGAGCCGCGGTCCTGGCGTTGCTGAGCCTTTCCTCGGTGACGGGCCAGATCATCAACCTCGATGGTGGGCAGCATTTGCAATGGTCCTCTGCGGGAAACGCGGCCCCCGAGGAATGACCGGCAAGATGCAAGCTGCTAGAGACAAATTGTGACCAATACACCCCCCCGGCTGCGCAAGGTTTTCATTCGTGGCCTGGAGTTGCAGGCGCGGCTTGGCGTGCATGCGCATGAGAAGATTGGCCCGCAGCGTATCCGCGTGCATGTGGAATTAGATGTGGTGGATGAAAGTGCGGCGGTGGGCATCGGCCCGGACGCGTTGGGCCGCGTGGTGGATTACGAGCGCGTGGTGCATGCCGCACGGGAGGCGGTGGCCCTGGGTCATGTGCTGCTGGTCGAGACCCTGGCTGAGACCATAGCGAGCATCGCTCTCCGCGACCAGCGGGTTCGCCTCGCTCGGGTTTCCATTGAGAAGCCGGACGCTTTCGCCGATGCGGATTGTGTAGGCGTCACCATCGAGCGCGTCCAAGGCTGAGCGTGAGTCAAGCCCAATTGCTGTAAATTCCGTAGAATCATCCACCGGAAGTCTTTGGCCGGCTGAAACATTGATTCGACAATACTTTCTTCATAAAACTGACAAGGTTTCCTTCACCTCTTGCTGAAAATCCCTGTAAATCAGTAGGTTGGGAATTGCTTATTATGCAGGCAATACCAGGAAAACCCAAGCCACAGGCCGTGTCGGAGCATCTCACGCAAAGTTTCTCCACAGGGTTATCCACAGTTGATGGGAGTCTCCGCACGCTTGAGCGGGGCCGCCTCTGCCTCTAAGCGAACCCCATGCAATCCGCCGAGCAGCCCCCCCCATTTTCAGACATTGCCCCGCCCGAACCCGCAGCGGCGTCCCCCGTCAGCGGTCTTGCAGTGCTGGAAGCGGCCCTGCCCAACCTGCCGCTTTCGCCGGGTGTCTATCGCATGCTCGATGGCAAGGGCGATGTGCTTTATGTCGGCAAGGCGCGCGCCATCCGAAAGCGCGTCGCCAGCTACACCCAGACCGCCCGCCTGCCCGAGCGCCTGCGCCGGATGGTGCATGAGACCCGCCGCATTGAGGTGATCACCACCGCCTCCGAGGCCGAGGCCCTTCTGCTGGAGGCCAACCTGATCAAGCGGCTGCGGCCGCGCTACAACATCGTCCTGCGCGACGACAAGAGCTATCCCTGGCTCATGGTCAGCGATGACCACCCCTTCCCGCAGATCGCCAAGCATCGCGGCGAGCGGCGCAAGGGGGCCAGCTACTACGGCCCCTTCGCCAGCGTCTGGGCGGTGAACCAGACCATAACCGCGCTCCAGCGCGTATTCCTGCTGCGCACCTGCCGCGACACTGTCTTTGACACGCGAGACCGCCCCTGCCTGCTGCATCAGATCAAGCGCTGCTCGGCCCCCTGCGTGGAGCGCATCAGCGCCGAGGATTACGGCGCGCTGGTGGATGAGGCGAAGCAGTTCCTGGCCGGCGAGGTGCCCAGCATCCAGAAACGGCTCGCTGCCGAGATGGAAGCCGCCGCCGAACGCCTGGAATTCGAGCGCGCCGCGTCCCTGCGGGACCGTATCCGCGGCCTGACGCATATCCAGGGCACCAACCGGATCAACCTCGAAGGCGTGGGCGATGCGGATGTGGTGGCGCTGCACATGGCGGCCGGGCAGTCCTGCGTGCAGGTGTTCTTCTTTCGCGGCGGGCGAAACAACGGCAACCGGCCCTATTTCCTCACCCATTCCAAGAGCGACATCACGCCAGAGGAGGTGCTCGGCTCCTTCCTGACGCAGCTTTACGACGACCTGCCGCCGCCGCCTTTGGTGCTGCTGAGCCATGACGTACCCGACGCGCCGCTCATCGCCGAGGCGTTGGCCATCCGCGCGACCCGCCGCGTCGAACTCCACCGCCCCCAGCGCGGCGAGAAGCGCGACATCGTGGCCCATGCCGAGATCAATGCGCGTGAGGCCCTGGAACGCCGCCTGGCGGAATCCACCGCCCAGGGGCAACTGCTGGACGGTGTGCAGCGGCTGTTCGATCTGCCCGAGCGGCCAGAGCGAATCGAGGTCTATGACAACAGCCACATCATGGGCACCAACGCTTACGGCGCCATGATCGTGGGTGGTCCCGCCGGCTTCACCAAATCGGGCTACCGCAAATTCTCCATCAAGGAGGCAAAGCCCGGCGATGATTTCGGGATGATGCGTGAGGTGCTGGAACGCCGCTTCGGGCGCGCCCTGAAAGAAGACCCTGCCCGCAGCGAGCCCGGCTGGCCCGACCTTGTGCTCATCGACGGCGGCCAAGGGCAGCTTTCCGCCGTGACCGAAGTGATGGCGGGCCTCGGCCTGGAGGATATCCCGCTGGTCGCCATCGCCAAGGGCGTGGACCGCGATGCGGGCCGTGAATGGTTCCACATGGGAGGGCGCGAGGCCTTCCAGCTCCCCCCGCGCGACCCTGTCCTGTATTACCTCCAGCGATTGCGCGACGAAGCGCACCGCTTCGTGATCGGCACCCACCGCGCCGGCCGCGCCAAATCCCTGACCAAATCAGAGCTGGATGACGTGCCCGGAGTCGGCCCCAAGGTGAAGCGGGAATTGCTCAACCATTTCGGCTCAGCCCGCGGCGTGCGCCAGGCGAGTGAGGTGGATCTGGCCAATTGCCCTGGAATCGGCCCCGCCTTGGCCAAGCGCATACATGGGCATTTCCACCTGGGCACTGGGCAAGCTACATAGGGCTGTGCCGACCGATCTCCCCAACCTGCTGACGCTCTCGCGGATCTTCGCGATCCCGCTGCTCGTGGTGGTGGTCGCGATCCGGGCGCCCTGGGCCGACATGGCCGCCTGCGC
>JBBRVI010000274.1:0-4740 GCA_038247025.1 Acetobacterales bacterium | reverse complement strand
TCGCATGATCCGCATCCCGGCACCCCGCAGGAATTGCTGGCGGGGTTCGACCTGATGAGTGTCTCGCACTCCTCGCCGCGTTTTGACCTTCGGCAGATGCTGGCGCTGAATCGCAAGCTGCTGCACGGCATGAGTTATGAGGCGGCCAAGCCACGCCTGCCTGAAGGCGCGGATGCGGTGTTCTGGGAAGCGGTGCGCGACAACCTCGATCTCATGCCCGAGGTGAAGCATTGGTGGGACGTGGTGCAGGGCCACATCGCGCCAGTCGAGCAGCCGGCGGAGGCGGAGTTCCTGGCCACCGCCCTCACCCTGCTGCCGCAAGAGCCCTTCGACACCACAACCTGGCCCGTCTGGATGGAGGCCTTGAAGGCCGCAACCAGCCGCAAGGGTAAGGCGCTGTTCATGCCGCTGCGACTCGCGCTGACGGGCGAGGATCACGGGCCGGACCTCAAGGCGTTGCTGCCGCTGATGGGCCGCAACCGGACGGTGGGCCGCCTCAAGGCTTGAATCCGACGGCCAGCGGGGTGTATCAGAGCCAGATGGTCACGGTCCTTCCCTGTCGCGCCTGTTGAACCGCCTTCAACCGCGCATCCTTTCCTCTTGGCCAGATGGACCGGCCCCACATGACCCAGCTCAGATTCCACAACAGCCTGACGCGCCGCGAAGAGCCCTTCACGCCGCTCGATACCGAGCACGTGCGGCTCTATGTCTGCGGCCCCACGGTCTATGACCTGGCGCATCTGGGCAATGCGCGGCCTGTGGTCGTGTTTGACGTGCTGACGCGGCTGCTGCGGCGGATTTATCCGCGCGTCACCTATGCGCGCAACATTACCGACGTGGATGACAAGATCAACGCGCGCGCCCGGGAATCGAACGAGCCGATCTCTGCCATTACCGCCCGTACCACGAGCGATTTCCACCACGACATGACGGCGCTGGGCAACCTGCCCCCCGATGTGGAACCCACCGCGACGGGCCATATCGCCGAGATGATCGCGATGACGGAGAAGCTGATCGCGCGCGGCCACGCCTATGCAGCGGAAGGGCATGTGCTGTTCAGCGTGGGCAGTTTTGCCGATTACGGGAAGCTCTCCGGCCGCAATCAGGATGAGCTTCTGGCCGGTGCACGCGTTGATGTGGCCCCCTACAAGCGCGACGCGGGCGATTTCGTGCTGTGGAAGCCAAGCGACGACGCGACGCCGGGCTGGGTTTCCCCCTGGGGCCGCGGGCGTCCGGGTTGGCATATCGAGTGCTCGGCCATGTCGTGGCGGCATCTGGGCGAGACCTTCGACATTCACGGCGGCGGGCATGATTTGCTGTTCCCGCATCACGAGAACGAGGTGGCACAAAGCCGCGCGGCATTTGGCACGCCTTTCATGGCCCACACCTGGCTGCATAACGGCATGCTGCTGGTGGATGGGGAGAAGATGTCCAAGAGCCTGGGCAATTTTCTGACGGTACAGGACATTCTGGCCAAGGGGGCCTGGGCGGGCGAGGCCTTCCGCACGCTGCTGCTGCGCACGCATTACCGCAGCGAACTCGACTACAACGAGGCTGGGCTGCTGGAAGCCAAGGCCGAGTTGGACGATCAGTACGCCATGCTCAGTCGCGCGCCCGAGGCGACGGAAACGCCGCTCATCGCCGAGATGGCGGAGTGGGCGCTGGAACCCCTGGCCGATGACCTGAACACGCCGCTGGCCCTTGGGCGTTTGCGCGACCTGCGGACGCTGGAAAATGCCGCGACGGTGGGCGGCTCGGCCGCTTCCGTTTTGGGCCGCATCGGTAAGGTCTGGGCGCCCATGCCCGGTCAGGCCGCCGCCGCCTTCCGTGAGGCGGCTGGCGCGCTGGGCCTCGGGCAGGCCGATCCGCGTGACTGGCTGCAAGGCGGCGATGATGCGGGCTCAATCGAAGCCGCCATCGCCGCGCGTCTGGCCGCGCGGGGGGAAAAAAACTGGGCCGAGGCGGATCGGATTCGTGGCGACTTGGCCGCGCAAGGCGTCGTGCTGGAGGACAGCGCGGCAGGCACGACGTGGAAACGCGCTTGACCTTGCCGTGCGGCAAGGAAGCAGGATGCGCTTCTCACACAGGAGAATGCCGATGAACCGCCGTCTCGCCCTGATCGCCGCCGCTTTGGCCCCGCAACCGCCGTGGCGCAACATGCCGGCCACGGCGCACCCGCACGCGGTGAGCCCGCGAGCACACGCGAATTCCGCGCGGCCAATGCCACCATGCACCAGGGAATGGATATTCGTTATTCCGGCAATGCAGACCGCGATTTCGTGGCCGGGATGATCCCGCATCATGAGGGCGCGATAGAGATGGCGCGCATCGTGCTGCGCCACGGCACGGATCCCGAGGTGAAGCGCCTGGCCGAAGGCATCATCGCCGCTCAGGAGGCCGAGATCGCGCAGATGCGCGCGATGCTGGCGAGCCTTCCTGCCAGGTGAGGGAAGAGGGGGCCGCGCCGCTTGTCGCACCGATGGGTGAGACGCCCATCGTGGTCCTCGTTCGTCCGCAGCTGGCGGAGAATATCGGCACCACCGCGCGCGCCATGGCCAATGGTGGGCTGTTCCACCTGCGCATCGTGGCCCCGCGCGACCGCTGGCCGCATGAGCGAGCGTGGGCGGCCGCTTCGGGCGCGGATCGTATCCTTGATGCGGCCGCGGTCTTCGATACGGTGGATGCTGCCTTGGCGGATTGCCACCGTGTGCTGGCTACCTGTCCCCGCCCGCGCCATGTGGTGATACCTGTCATGACTGCGCGCGCGGCGGCAACGGAACTGCGCGCCATCAATGCGCGTGAGATGCGGGTGGCTGTCCTGTTTGGCCCCGAGCGTGCCGGGCTGGAGGCAGAGGATCTGGCGCGTGCGGATACTTTGGTTCGCTATCCGCTCAACCCGGAATTCAGTTCACTGAACCTGGCGCAGGCGGTGATGGTGCTGGCCTATGAATGGTGGGTGGCGGAGGATGCGACGCCGCTGCGGCTGTTGCAGACACACAAGACCGAGGTGGCGACCAAGGGCAGTCTCGATAATTTCATGGGGCATTTGATTGATGAGCTGGACGCGTGCGGCTTCCTGCGCAATGCGCCCAAGCGCCCCGGCATGGTGCGCAATCTGCGCCATTGGTTCGAGCGCGGCGAGATCACCGAGCAGGAGGTGAGAACCCTGCACGGCGTAGTGTCAGAGTTGTCCCTGGGCAGAATGCGAAGAGGCCGCCCAGAAAAGTAAAGGCTTCCGAGGGGCCAGCCCCTCGGCCGCCGGGGGTACTTTCGCTCAAATCAGCTCCAACTGCCTCGCATCGGCCCTGTGGTTGAATTGAGCCGTATCAAGCGCGCTCACCTCCCGCCGCTCCAGACCCGTTTTGCGCAGCGCGAGTGCAAAGCGCTGCGCCAGGATGTCGGCATAAGCCCCTTCGCCGGTGTGGCGCGTTCCAAATCGAGGGTCGTAGAGCTTGCCACCCCGCGTTTGGCGCACAAGGGCCAGCACACGTCGGGCGCGGTCCGGGTAGTGTTGATGCAGCCATTCCTCGAAGATCTGGCGCAGTTCCAGAGGCAGGCGCAGCAGCACATAGCCTGCGCAAGAAGCGCCAGCGGCCGCAGAAGCTTCAAGAATGCGCTCCAGCTCCGCATCATTGAGTCCTGGGATCATGGGTGCGGCCAGGACCGTGACTGGGATGCCCTGGGCTGAAAGCGTGCGCACCGCCTCAAGCCGGCGGAGGGGGCTGGCGGCGCGGGGCTCCATTACCCTGGCCAGCTTGGCGTCGAGCGTGGTGATGGAGATGCAAACCCGCACAAGGTTCCGCCTTGCCATGCGCGAGAGGATATCGGCATCTCGCACCACACCCGCGCCCTTGGTCACGATGTTTACCGGATGGCCGAAGCGCTCCAGTACTTCCAGCACGCTCCGTGTCAGGCCCTGAGTGCGCTCGACGGGTTGATAGGGATCGGTGTTGGCGCCAAGCGTTACGGTCTTGGGCGTATATCCCGGGCGCGAGAGTTCGCGGGCCAGAAGCTCGGGCATGTCCGGCTTGAAAAGGAGCCGTGTTTCGAAATCCAGCCCCGGCGAGAGCCCCAGATAGGCGTGGCTGGGCCGGGCAAAGCAATAGACGCAGCCATGCTCGCAGCCGCGATAGGGGTTGAGCGAGCGGTCAAAGCCCAGATCAGGGCTGTCATTGTAGGTGAGCGCGGATTTCGCCGCTTCGCGTGTCAGCGTCGTGCGAAGGCTGGGCATATCCTCGATGAGGCTGCCCCAGCCATCATCGAAGGCCTCGACCACGGCGCTTTCGAAGCGCGGGGTGTGGTTGGAAACCGCACCCCTGCCTTTCGGAGAATGGGCTTTCTGGACCTGGGAAAAACCACCACCATCGGGCATGGCCAAGTTCTCTTAATGTTCTATTCGGAAGATGCGAAGATGGAGCCCTCCTGTCAAGAACAAAAAGAGAAACTTTTACGCGTCTCGGCCGTGATCCCCACGTTGGATGCGGGGCATCTTCTGCCGCTACTGGTTGGCCAATTGGCCGGCCTGGGCGAAGTCATCCTCGCCGATGGTGGCAGCGCTGAGACACCCCAGGGCGGGCGGGTCATCGCGGCCCCGCGCGGGCGCGGCGAGCAAATGATTGCCGGCGCGGCCGCGGCGCAGGGCGATTGGCTGCTGTTTCTGCACGCCGATACGCGGCTGGATTTGGGCTGGGAGGCTGTGGTCTGCACCGCCATGCAAGCCCCCGGTCACGCCGCCTATTT
>JBBRVI010000273.1:0-4743 GCA_038247025.1 Acetobacterales bacterium | reverse complement strand
TGCAGGTCCGCCAGGTAGATGCGGAAGCCTTCACGGTCGGGGAATTGGGCATAGTGTTTTCCGGTGCCGGAAAAATCCGCGTAGATGTCGAGGCAGAACCCAACATCGCAGACAATGAGGAAGGGCGGCCAGCCCTCTGCCACCGGTAGGTCACGCGCGTAGCTTTCAGCCTGCCCCTTGGCCTTGAGCATGGCCTGTGCCCAGCCGGGGGAGCGGCGGACATTGGACCGTTTCTCGGTTTCCGAGAGATTGAACAGGGCTGCCTGTTTGGGCGCGTCGCTGCCTTGCTTGGCTTCCAGCACGAAACAGCCGCGTTTGTAGAGGTCGATGCGGCGGGTGGTGGCGGTGCCGTCATGTTCGGTGTGGGTGACGCCACGCTCATAGCGGTAGTCGCCGCCTGAACCCATCGCAGGCATGGGCAGAGGCACGTCCAGAACGCCGCACAACTCATTCAGGAAAGGGACGTAATTCGCCCGTTCTGCGCTGCCACTATCGGTCCATCGGCCGATTAGGGCCTGCAAAGCTGGGTAGTGCGGTTGGGCTTCTGGCATGTTGCGGGGAGTGCAGCACACCTTATGGCGGCAGGCCATGCAGTTCCGGCGCGTTCAGCCAACCATCTGCACCCGCTTTGCGCTTATCGCCAGCGTGTCACCATCCGCTTCGCCTTCTCGGCGGCGAGGCTGGCCACGGCCCCCGGCCCCGCCACCACCGCCGCTGCGCCTTCGGCCTCACCTTCCAAAGAGGCGTCACGGCGTGCCACTAACGCCTCACCTACCGTCCCAACGTGTTTCACTGGCAGAGCATTGAGCGCGATCAACCACCCCAGGGGTTGGCGTTCCGACTGTGAATGTCCTCGTTTCGCCTGCTTCTACCCGGCCAAAAACGATTCCCGCGCCCTCGCTCGCTGGTGAAGTGCCTCGAAAAAAAAACGTGCAGCGCACGCTGAATCCGCGCATTGGCCTTTGGCTCATGTTTCGAACCTCAACCCACTGGGTAGGAAGATCACCAAAGCGATGCTCAAGCTGTAACAATCGAAGTTGAATGCCGCGTTCTTGGGCTATGGCAGATCCCATGAAAAAAGCTAAAGCAAAAAAATTGAGAAGAAGAGGCTTCATTGGAGTTCCTGTTGCTTATGGTTGCTGAGGCAGCGTAACTGCTCACCCCCTCCGGTGATGCCTCACGCCGGTCGGATGATAGCCAGGCCGGCGAGGGCTGACCGTGTCAAGCAAAATATGAACGGGTGGGGGGTGAGCAATTACGAGGCAGCGCTACACTCGCGCCCCTGCGATGAAAGCGGCGGGGCTGCGCGGCCAGATGTTCTGAGCGGGCTGGTCGGCCTTGCCCCGCCGAGGGTCACTCTACAGGATCACCCGGCCGAAAGCGCGCGCTGCACCGCTTCCGGCTCCCGCGCGATCACCGCCAGCAACAGCCGCGCCGTGCGATCCGGGCGGCGGCGTCCTTGCTCCCATGCCTGCAATGCCGTCACGTCCAAACCAAAGCGGCGCGCGAAGGCCGCTTGCGACAAGCCGAATCGCTCCCGCACCGTCGCCACGTCCACCGTATCGGGCACGCTCGCCATATACTCGCGCAGCGGGGGCGAAAGCTCGCCACGCAGATGCGCCGCAACCTCGCGCAGCCCGGTCGCTAGCGCCCTACCCTTGGGCGTCATGGCCAAGGGCTGCGCGGATTTCCGCAATCGCGGCGCGGATGGCTTTGGTGTCGGCATCGCTCAAATTCTCCATCTCGTTCTTCGCGTAGATTGCCAACAGGATCAGCGTGGCCGGGCTTGGCATGTGGAAGTAGATCACCCTCCCGCCGCCCCGCTTACCCTGCCCAGCGCGGGCGATCCGCGCCTTGCGGGCACCACCACTTCCCCGGATCAACGGCCAGGCCTCAGGCCGGGCGATCAATCCCGCTTCTACCGCATCCCGCTCTGCCGGCGTCAGCAGCCGGGCGGCGGCACGGTCAAAAGCGCGGGAGGCGATGATCCGCATACGACAATGCCTTATATACCGAACGTGCGGGGACGTTCAAGGATGTTCGGGGATCGATGGGCAAGCGCGTGGCCAGTCGGGCGAGGTGGAGTTTTGGGGGTTTTGGTTATTGGGGATTGGGGCTTGAGCCTGTCACGCGCTCATCCTCCGCACCGCCCTCTCGGCGGCGAGGCTCGCCACGGCACCCGGCCCCGCCTTCCCACACCAATCGGCCCAAGCCTGCACCATCGTCGCGCCTCTACTCGCGTCTCTGCATGAAGGGGCGGGGCTGCGCGGGCAGAGGTTCCGCGCGGGCCGGCCGGCCCTGTTCCGTCATAATCATCTATGCGTCTGAATGAGGAAAAAATTCAAACTGAATGCATTTGGGTGGTAATCCCCTTTTGAACCCCGCTCATGCAAAAGCATCATGTCAAGCAATCTGGAGCATCCCATGCACAAATCCATCATCCTCGCGCTGTTGTTTGTCATGGCTTGTTCGCCCATCGAACAACGCCAGCAGGCCAGCCGTGCGGCGGGCGAGGCATTTGCCAGCGTGGGGGACGTGGTGCTGCGCGTGAACGTTTCTGACAACCTGCCCAACGCATTCGGCCGCGCCGACCTTTTCGGGCGCAGGCGTGATCGTGGGTTTTCTGAGCTTCGCTATCTCGGCCTTGCCCCAGATGGCCGAGCGGTGTTTCAGCGGCGCGATATAGATATTACCACGAATGAAACGGTTTTTAGCCGGATGCCCAACAGCAGCTTCGTCGGGGCGCAGGGACAAGCAGGCTTCACCGGCAACAGGTTCGGCAGCCAGGGCAACGCGGGCTGGATTGCCTCTGGATCATCCATTGCGCCCACACCGGCAGATATCCAGCTTGTGCCGAGCGGGGGGCAATTTGCCATTGATCTCTCGCAAGGGCGCAGGGTCACCATTCAAGGCCGCGCGATAGATATTGTGGAGGCCACGGGTGCGGGTATCCGCTTCGTTGTCAGATAGCCTCTCACTTCGCTCCCGTATCTCGCACGCCCCAATTAGCAGAATTAGCGGCTTTAGCTGCGGTGAGGCGTCGAAACTGAAAAGCGCAATCATGCGCTCACCATCCGCTTCGCCTTCTCGGCGGCGAGGCTGGCCACGGCACCCGCCCCCGATTTCCCGCACCAATCGGCCCAAGCCTGCATCATCGGCCGGCGCTCTTCCGTCAGAGGCTCGCGCGCATAGGCGGCCCGCACCTTGTTGCTGTCGGCATGGGCCAGCGCCTTTTCGCTCAGATGATCGCCCCATCCTTGTGCCAGCGACCACGCCTTGAAGCTGGCACGAAACCCATGCGGCACGGCAACGCGGCCCTCAGCATCGCGCCAGCGGGGAAGTTCGCCGGGCTGCAAGCCATCACACGCCATGCCCCGCACCAGCATGGACAGGCTCATATCCGAAAGCGGGCGGCCCTCCCGCATGCCGGGGAACACCAGACTATCCCGGCCCGTCGCAAGCGGCTTCACCTCGGCCAGCAACACCAGCGCCGCAGGCGAGAGCGGGACGAAATGCACCGTGCCCGCCTTCATGCGCGCGGCCGGCACCACCCACAGGGCGGCGGCTGTATCAACCTCGCCCCATATCATGCCGCGCACCTCGCCCGTGCGGGCACCCGTGAGGATGGCGAAACGCAGCGCCAACGCGGCCATGCCCCGGCGCGTGGCCAGGGCTGCCAGGAAGGCCGACATGTCCTGCCAAGGCAGCGCAGGATGGTTCTCTCCCCGGCCGCTCTCCCGCCGCACCGCCGCCTGCAACTTGGAAGGCTTACCCAGAACCTCCGACAGATGCCCCCGCCAGATCGCGGGATTCAGCCCGCGTGGGCGAAATCCGGTTGCGGCGGCATAATTAAGCACCGCCTCAATCCGCTGCCGCACTCGTGAAGCTGTTTCTGGCGTCTTGGCCCAGATCGGTTGCAGGACGCGCAGCACGTCATCCGTATCCACCTTGGCCACCGGCATAGCCCCGATGGTCGGAAACACATGGGCCTTCAAGGTGGCCAGCCATTGCGCGGCATGCTTCGGGTTTTTCCACTCGCCGGCCTTGGCTTGGTGCAGGGCCTCGGCCGCCGCCCGAAAACTATTGAGCGCGGCCTTAGCCTTCCTCGCCTCGGCGGCTTGGCGCTCGGCGGCCTCGGCCCCTTTGGCGGCGAGAGGATCAACCTTGCCGGCCAACTGCGCGCGGGCCTCGGCCGCCCTCAGGCGAACAACTGAGAGGGAAAGAGCGGCCTCCCCACGGGCCGGTCCTAGCCCCATGTCGCGGCGCTTGCCGTCGAAGCGGTAGCGCAACATCCAAGAGGCGGATGACTTGCCCACCACCAGCATCAACCCGCCGCCATCGGTGTAGCTGCCAGGCTTGGCGCTCTTCACTTTCAGCGCGGTAAGCGGGTCGGATTTTCTCGGCATCGGCATGTGTCCGGTAATGAAGAGGGTTTTTCGTTCCCCACCACGTTCCCCACCACGTAGGTCCGGCTGTATGCGATTGCAAGCGAATTGCAGCGAACCTGTGGGGAAGCCGAATGGCGCAAAGTCCTATGATAAATAGGTTTTTTGGCCATCTGTCTTTCGAACTGTGAACCGCTGGGAATTGCTCCACGGCGGACTTCGGGTCCGCCAGGGATTATTCAGTATCGCAACAAGCCCCGCATCGCTGCGGGGCTTTGTTGTTTCAGGTGCTTGGCGGGCCACCTGGAATAGTGCCGGCGAGGCCGGCGATGCTCACATTTACCAACAATCTTGCGCG
>JBBRVI010000272.1:0-4819 GCA_038247025.1 Acetobacterales bacterium | reverse complement strand
GGATGGGTTCCGTCCTGGAAGGGCTTTACGGTTCATGGATGAGCCATCAACCCGGCGCGGAGCCTGGCATTCACGTCCGGCGCTGGGGCCCGGATGGCGGGGCGATGATGCTGCGCTACGCGCGCAGTTGATACCCTACCACCCCTTGCGCAACATCAGCCAGATCGCTGCAACGAGCGGTATCGTCGCGACCGACCCCCAGATGATCCATAGCTTACCCAAACGCCAATAATTTTCCGGGATTTGTCCGCCCGCGGCAAAGCCCCGCGCCAGACGCGCCTGCTTCACCTGGATGGGCACCAGGATGGCCAGCCAAATCAGACCCGCGAGCACGAACATCACCTGTGACCAGACGAGCCAGTCGTCGCGCAGCACATCCATGCCGGCCAGCCAGGCCGCGCCATAGCCGCCCACCATCAGCAGCAAAATGCCCCAGAAGGTAAAGAACCAGTCCGTGATGGTCACCAGCCGTTGCGCGAAGCCGATGATCTTCGGGTCCCGCGTGCCATCGGCGTAGAGCTTCCAGATGGAAGTGACGGTCACATTGCCGATGAGCAGGATCATGCCCAGCACGTGCAGGAGTATGAGGATGTCGTAAGTCATCAGGCAGCAGGCTCAGCCCACCGCATGCGCTTGCAAATGGGCCAGCGTGGTCACGTGCAGCGCCGCTTCATGCGTTGCGGCCAGCACCACGCGCGGCGCTTGGCCCGCGCGACGCGCCTCCTCCCAGCGCGCGGCGCAAAGGCACCAGCGGTCGCCAGGCTTGAGGCCGGGGAAGCCGTATTCCGGGCGCGGCGTGGAAAGGTCATTGCCGGCCGCCTTGGAGAAGGCGAGGAACTCCGTCGTCAGTTCGGCGCAAATGACATGCAGGCCCATGTCGCTTTCGTTGGTGTTGCAGCAACCATCGCGCAACCACCCGGTGAGCGGCTCCATGCTGCACGGGAGCAGGATGCCACCCAGGATATTGCGGGCTGTGGGGGGTTCTTCTCGGCGGGGGGGGAGGGAGCCGTCAGGCATGGTGGTTTCCGTTTTGTTTGTCAGGAAAGGGGCTCTGCCCCTTTACCCCCGTCAAGCCGCTGCCTTGATTGCGGCGGCCTTCACGCTTTCGTCAACGGCGCCGGCGAAGCTTTCGAAATTCTCCTCGAACAGGTTTACCAGCTTTTTTGCTGTCACGTCATAGGCGGCCTGGTCAGTCCAACTGTCGCGCGGGTTCAGTACATTCACTGGGATGCCGGGTACATTCTTGGGGATCATCAGGCCAAAGAACGGGTCCTGTACAAACTCCACCTTGGCGAGCGAGCCGTCCAGCGCCGCGCGCAGCAAGGCGCGGGTGTGCTGGATGCTCATTCGATGGCCTGTCCCGTAAGCCCCGCCGGTCCAGCCGGTATTGACCAGCCAGCAATCCACGCCGTCCTGGGCGATCAACTCGCTCAGCATCCGGCCATAGACTTCCGGATGGCGCGGCAGGAAGGGGGCGCCGAAGCAGGTGCTGAAAGTGGCCTGCGGCTCGCGGCCCAGACCCTTCTCCGTGCCGGCCACGCGCGCGGTGTAGCCCGAAAGGAAGTGATACATCGCCTGCGCGGGTGAGAGCTTGGAAATCGGCGGCAGCACGCCGAAGGCATCGGCCGTCAGCATCACCACATTCCTCGGCACCCCGGCCCGGCCGCGCGGCGCGATGTGCGGGATGAAGGTGATCGGGTAGCAAGAGCGCGTGTTCTCCGTATAGCGGTTGTCGTCCAGGTCGAGCACGCCGCGTTCATCGGCCACCACGTTTTCCAAAACGGCGCCGAAGCGGTGCGAGGCATCCCAGATCTGCGGCTCGGCATCGCGTGAGAGCTTGATGACCTTGGCGTAGCAGCCGCCTTCGAAGTTGAAGACGCCCTTGTCGGACCAGCCATGCTCATCATCGCCGATCAGGCTCCGCTCGGGGTCGGAGCTGAGCGTGGTCTTGCCGGTGCCTGACAGGCCAAAGAACAGCGCGACATCACCCTCGGGGCCGACATTGGCACTGCAATGCATGGGCAGCGCACCCTTGGCCGGCAGCAGCCAGTTCATCACCGTGAAGATGCTCTTCTTGATTTCACCCGCATAGCTCGTGCCGGCGATCAGGATGGTCTTCTGCGCGAAGCTGAGCGCGATGCAGGTGCTGCTGCGGCAGCCATCCACGGCCGGGTCCGTCTCGTATTCCGGGGCGTGCAGGATGGTGAAGTCTGGCGTGAAGCCGGCCAGATCATCGGCAGGCGGGCGGATGAACATGTTGCGCGCGAACATGGCGTGCCAGGCATTGGTGGTGACCAACCGCACGCGGATGCGAAAGGCGGGGTCGGCGCCGGCATAAAGGTCCTGCGTGAAGAGAACGGGGCGCTCGCCCAGCCAGTCGCGCACCTTGGCGGCCAGGCCCTGGAACTTCGCCGACTCCATCTTCTTGTTGATCTTGCCCCACCAGATTTCCTGCGTGACCTCGGGGTCGTCCACCACGAACTTGTCCTGCACCGAGCGGCCGGTATGCACGCCGGTCAGCGCGATGAAGGCGCCCTGTGCCGAGAGCCTGCCCTCACCCCGGATCAATGCGTGCTGCACCAGCTGCGCCGCCGTCAGATTGGCGTGGACCGGGTTGCCGGAGGAGACGCCGGTGCCGGAAAGGGGAGAGGCAGTCATGCGAGGATTCCCGAGGTGAAGGCCGTGACCATCCATATGTCCTGGCAAGGGCATTTCGATGAAAGTCGAGGCGGAATTACGGCGGGGGGCACACCGGGTCAATGCCGGAAAACCGCCTATTTCCGTGCCTTTGCCGAATTTCGTTAATGCTGCGATGCAGCAAGCGCCGCCCGCCCGGCCCGCGCCGCGAGGATCAGTTCCTTGCGCACATCCTCCGCCTCGCGGGCGGGGGCGGCGAAGGGGTGTCGCAACACTGCTTCATCGCAGGCGAGATCAAAACCATCCGCATCCAACGCCACCAACAACCACCGGCCAGCCGCCGCGCCCAGCAGGCCCATCGCGATGGCTTCCACCGCATCGGCGTGGTCCGCATTCACATGCGCGATGATCTCCGCCTCCGCTTGCGCCAGCGCGGCCACCGCCGCTGCGTCGGGCAGCAGCGCCTCGCGCTTGAGCCGTGTGGCGCGGGCGAACCCACCGACCAGGAGAGCGCCCTGGGGCTTGATCCGCCAAAGCCCGAAATCGCCAAACTCGGCATAGAGTGCCGCATAGGGGTGCCGGGCCAGCCAGCGCCCCTTCAGCGCCGCATCCGTGATCAGTTCAGCCAGGCCAGTGACCGTCACGCGCGGGGCGGTCTGGGGGTTCGCGGTTTCGGCCACGCCGGTGAACAGCAAGGCACAGCGCGGCTCGCGTTGCAGCTGCCGCGTGTGCTCGGACATGGTGGAGAGCCACAAAAGGGGCGAAAGATCCGGCGCACAGGCAGGGGTGACCAGGCTGGCGAAGGGCTGGCCGTCCAACTGCGTGGCCAGCGTGGCGGCGCGTGCGGCACGGATGATCTGGCGGGCTTCGAAACCGTGATCTTCTGGCATCCGCGCATTCCATCCTTCTTCGCAAGCGCGATCAAGCGGTGTTGCGCCATAAAGCCCTTATGCCGATCAAAACCGCCACCCTCTCCGACCACGCCCGCCGCATCGCCCGCGCCATGGCGCATCTGGCCGCGCGGCCCGAGCACACGCCCAGCCTGGAGGAACTGGCCAACGTGGCCGCCTTCTCGCCCTGCCATTTCCATCGCGCCTATCGCTCGCTGACGGGAGAGACGCCAGCCGAGACGCTGGCGCGCCTGCGCCTCTCCCGCGCCGCCGCCGCGCTCCTGCGTTCAGATGCGCCCTTGGCACAGATCGCCGCGGCGGCCGGGTACGGCTCCATCCCCGCCTTCACCCGTGCCTTTCGTGAGGCGTTGGGCATTCCGCCCGGCGCCTATCGCATCCGCGCCGGCATCAGCGCTCCCATCCCCGAAGCAGAGGACGATATGAGCGACATCACCATCATCGAATACCCGGCCATGAACCTGGCCGCACTGCCTCATCGCGGCTCCTACGACATGATGGGTGCGGTATTTGACCAGCTGACCACCTGGGCGGCCGGTCGCAGGCTGCTGGGGCCACACACGAGGATGCTGGGCCTGTACCACGATGACCCGCGCAGCGTGCCTGCTGCCGAACTTCGGTCCCATGCCTGCGTGGAGGTCCCCCCCGGCACGCTGCTGGATGGGGGGATGGAGGCCATTGCCCTGCCCGGCCTCCGCTGCGCAAAGCTGCGGTTCCAGGGTCCCTATGTGGAGATCGAGCCGCAATATGACCGGCTCTACGGCGAATGGCTGCCCCAATCGGGCGAGGAGCCGGCCGATCACCCGATGGTCGAGGAATATCTGAACGACCCGCGCAGCCTTCCCGCCGCCGAATGGCTGACCGACATCCTGATGCCGCTCCAGCGGCGCTGAGCCAAAGCCTGCCGGCGCCCCGTCTATTTTTTGGACCGTCTGTTTTTTGACCCGTCGGTTTCTGGGCCCGTCGGTTTCTGGGCCCGTCGGTTTCTGGGCCCGTCGGTTTCTGGGCCCGTCGGTTTCTGGGCCGCCTGTTTCGTGCCATGATCGGCGGGTACACAGATCGTCAAGGAGGCCAACATGCCGCAGACCATCGCCCTCGTGGACGACGACCGCAACATTCTCACCTCGCTCTCCATGACGCTGGAGCAGGAGGGTTACTCGGTCCGCACCTACACTGATGGCGAGAGTGCGCTGCAAGGCCTGATGGCCAAGCCCGCCGATCTCGCAGTCCTCGACATCAAGATGCCGCGCATGGACGGGATGGAGCTGTTGCAG
>JBBRVI010000271.1:0-4824 GCA_038247025.1 Acetobacterales bacterium | reverse complement strand
CAAGGCCCTGGAGCGCGTCCTTGGCGAACGTGTCGCGCGCACTGCCGTCGAGAGTCCCACCTGGACGGAGGCCGAGGTCGCCGTGCGGCGCACGCCAGGCGGTGGCTACTTCGTCGACATGATGGCGGTGGAGTTCACGCACGCCGAAATCTGGATCCCCGATCCAGCTGACTGGCTGCCGTTCAATGCAAGCTACATCGATCCGTTTCTGCTGACGCGGGCGACCATTCGGCAGAATGAATGTCTCGATCGCCTCACCAATGCGCTCATCGCATTCGCACGGCACGGCGAGGGCCTGCACATCAATCGCATGACTGGCGAATCCCGCATCGACGAGCGCGAGGATCTGGAACGCCGTAAGCGCCACGAGATACGCATGCGCGCCACCACTGCCCAGAACGCCTAAAAGGAGATGAACATCATGGCCAAGCGCAGCAAGCGCCACGTCCCGACTCTCGAAGAACTGTCCAAGCCCACGCGCTGGCGTCTCCAGCACGGCGGGTTCAGCGAGCCCGTTCGCGACGCGGATCCCGACACCGGAACGCCCGTGCAGCACCGCCGCGCGGTGGACTCCATCGCCGCCATGCTCAGCAACGGCACTATCACCTCGGAGATGCACGAGGCCGGCGCGATGTTCCGCACGCAGTTTCGCGCCGCCGCGCTGGATGGCATGCGCACCACGCAGCTGCTCCGCATCCCGGCAGCCTCGGGCGACACCATGACCGAGCGCCAAGTCTCGGCACGGCAGCGGGTGCTCTCCGCGATGGATGCCCTGGGTGGTCTGCACAGCCCGGGAGGGTCTGCCGTCTGGCATGTGCTCGGGCTGGAATGCTCCATCCGCGAATGGGGGTCGCAGCAGGGCTGGCAGGGACGCCCGATCGCGCCAGCCCAGGCGCAGGGCATGTTCACGGCGGCGCTGGCTGTGCTGGCGATGCACTACGGCCTGATGCCGCGACCACGCATGGCGGCTTGAAACGGCACGATCGGGGCGGTCAGCACCGCCTCGATCACGCTGTTACAATTCACCCCGTAGCGGCACCGAAATCGATCAGGCTAGAAGAAAGACACGTGGAGAAGGTGCGAGAGCGCCGCGGCTGACCAGCCACGGTGCGACCCGATCGAGACGGTGGCTCCCGAGCCACTCCGCCGCGGGATTGAAGTGCAGGCTAAGTAACCGCGAAGTACTAATCCCGGGTCCTTCCCGCGAATACTGTATGCGGGGGGCGGAAGCGCGCAAGGGCGCTAGCGCCAGGCCGAAAACGAGGTTGCCAGGTTGCCAGAGCTGATCCCTAAACCGTTGACGTGACTGGAATTCGAGGCGTTGCCAGGTGCAAACCGTGGGTTGCCACGTGGAGGCCAGCGCCGGCCAGTTGCCACCGCCCACCAGCTGACAGGAGATGCGGTTGCCAGAGCCCATCACCTCCGCGCGTGACGTCGCCCGTCGCCTTGGGCTCTCCCACACCGCGATCCAGAAGGCCGAACTGGTCGGACGCATCAGTCGCGAGACGGATGGGTCTTGGGACGTGGAGCGCGTTCGCCGCGATCTGACCGCATCGGCCGTGCCGGAACGCTCGCCATTGGCAGCGCCAGGTGATGCGACGCCGATAGGGCGGCTGACGCTTGCCCGGCTCGCCCTCGGCGTCGAGGCGCAGCGGCTCGCCATGGATGAGAAGAAGGGCCGTCTCATGGACATCACCGCCGCCAACCACCGGATCGACGAAGCCGCGGCGGGCATGCGTGATGCGGTGTTGAATTGGCCAGCCCGTGTCGCGGGACAGATCGCCGCCGAGATCGGACGCGATCCACACCTGGTGCAGACCATCCTGCAGGAGCAGATGAACACGCTGCTCCTGGACGTCGCCGATCGGCTTGATCCGGCGGCGTGATGCACCCCGCGGGCCGCACGGCTCGCACCCACACGGATTGGATGACTCCATGACGCTCCACTGGCAGGCGGAGAAAATACTGCTGCGCCCGGTGACGGAACTGCGCCCGCACGCCGGCAACGCACGCATGCACAGCGCGGCGCAGCTCGAGCAGATCAAGGACAGCGTGCTGGGCTTCGGCTTTAACAATCCGCTGCTGGTGGACCAGGCGGGCCTGCTGATCGCGGGCCGCGCGCGTGGCATCGCCGCTCCAGGGCGCGGAGAGCGCATATCTGGCCAAGGCCGCGCGTCGGTTGCCGCGCGTCATGCGCAAGCTGCTGACACTGCTTGCGGGGCTAACTCCAGCCCCTTCCAAGGTGTGGCATCACCGGCCTGTCAGCGCGGCTCTAAGCCTTGCGATCAACGCGGTACGCTCTTTCTCATCGCTGGCCTGCTCGATCGCCGCCTCGACCCCCAGGAGCAGCGAGGCGCGTTCATTGTGCCAGTCCGGCCTGCCCACATTTTCCGGATTGCTGCGCCGGCCGGCCCGCGCCGGAAGACGCTCGGGGATGGCGCCAGGGGCCAGGCGAAACCCTTCATCCAGGACGGGGCGGAATATCCTGTCCGGGCTGAGCACAGGGATCACGCCGGCCATGGCCTCCATCGCCTCCGGCTCCCCATGCACCAGAAAGAGGCCGCCCCTCACGGGGCTGCGGGCCGCGATCCAGCGCAGCAGTTCGGGCTGATCGGCATGGCCGGAATAGCCTTCGATGCGCGCGATGCGCGCTGCGACCTGCACCGTGTCACCCTGGATACGCACGCGCGGCACGCCGCTCTCCAGCAGCCGCCCCAGCGTGCCCTCGGCCTGAAATCCCACCAGTGCCACCACCGTCCGCGGGTCCCAAAGCCTCGCCTTGAGGTGCTGGCGGATCCGCCCCGCGTCGCACATGCCAGACCCTGCCAGCACGATGTGAAACCCCTCCTGGCGGGAGAGCCGTCGGCTCGCATCGCCATCCACCACATGTTCCAGCCGGTGGGAGGTGAGCGCTTCGCGCAGCGCCTTGCCATCCTCCAGCCCCATGGCATGGCGGGCGAAGACCTTGGTCGCCCTTGTCGCGAGCGGGCTGTCAAGGTTGATGGTCGTATTCGGTACCTCGCCCGCCTGCATGAGGGCGACAAGGTCCATGATCACCTCCTGCGCGCGCTCCACCGCGAAGGTCGGGATGAGCAATGCGCCGCCGCGCTGCGCCGCATCCCGCACGATCTCGGCGATGGCGCGGCGGCGGGCGGCCTCGTCGATCCCCGGGCGGTCTTCGTCGCCATAGGTGCTTTCGCAGATCAGGTGATCCAGCCCGTCCCGCGGGCCGTCCGGCCCGTTATGCATCGCGCTGAGGTCGGGGCCGATATCGCCCGAGACCAGCACCCTCATCTCGCGCTCGAATTCCAGTTCGATGGAGGCCGAGCCCAGCATGTGCCCCGCATTCCACCAGCGCGCGCGCAACCCCGCGACTGGCGTGATCCATTGGCCGTAGCTGACGGGGCTGAAGGCGCCGAGCGTCGCTTCCGCATCCTCGGCCGTGTAGATCGGCTCCACCGGATCCTGCCCGCGGCGACGATTGCGGCGGTTGAGCATCTCCACTTCGCTTTCCTGGATATGCCCCGAATCTGGCAGCATGCAGGAACACAGGTCGATGGTCGCCGCCGTTGCGTGGATGGCGCCGGTGAAGCCCTGTTTGACCAGGCGCGGCAGCAGGCCCGAATGGTCGATATGCGCGTGGGTCAGCAGCACCGCGTCGATCGCGCTGGCCTTGAAGGGAAAGGGCTCGTGGTTGAGCGCCTTGAGCGTCTTGGGGCCCTGGAACATACCGCAATCCACCAGCACGCGCTTCCCGCCCCATTCGAAGAGCAAGCACAGCCCGGTCACAGTGCGTGCGGCACCGCAGAAGGTGAGCGTGACGGTCATCAGGAGCCCTCCGCATGGTCGCGCTTTTCTGGCGGCCTTCGCGCGTGCATCATGCGCCTCCGGCCGGCACATCTCCAGCGCGGGCACATCTCCAATATGGCGGAGACGGAGTGACCCGCATGAGACGCGCCAGCCAAAAACCCGATAGGCCCGCTTATCGGCTGGCGCTGTTCGACCGCGAATTCCTGCTCAGCCCGGCCATGCGGGGCGTGCGGCTGCAGGTGGAGTTTGCCAAGGCCGATGAGGCGCTGCGCGCGGCCGGCATCCGCTCGACCATCGTGGTCTTTGGCAGTTCACGCGCCCATGAGCATGGAAATCCCGCCCAGGCCGCCTGGTACGCGGAGGCCAGGCGCTTCGGGCAGATCGCCTCCGAGCGCGGGGGCGCGCTGCATCCGGTGGCTGGCGTGCGGGATCACGTCATCGCGACGGGCGGCGGCCCGGGGATCATGGAGGCCGCCAATCGCGGCGCGCATGATGCGGGCGCCCCCAGCATCGGCTTCAACATCCGCCTGCCGCAGGAGCAGAACCCCAATCGCTACACCACGCCGGAGCTGACCTTCCAGTTCCACTACTTCGCCATCCGAAAGATGCACCTGGCCCTGCACGCCCGCGCGCTGGTGGTCTTTCCCGGCGGCTTCGGCACGCTGGACGAGCTTTTCGAGCTGCTCACGCTTCGGCAAAGCCAGCGCCTGGGTCATGTGCCCATCGTCCTGGTGGACGAAACCTATTGGCGACGCATCGTGAACTGGGAGGCCCTGGCCGAGGCAGACATGATCGAGCCGGGCGAGCTCGGCCTTCTGCGCTTTGCGGCGGATGCGGAGGGCGCCTGGGCGGCATTGGAGATCACCCAGCCCAGGTGAAATCTAAGCCCAGAGCTGCTCGCGCTGGAGGTTCGTGTGGAGCCCGGCGAAAAACTCGCCCTATCCGTCAAACAACCGCGTGGGCAAGGGCGCCTACTACGACTGCATGTCCTCCGCCGAATGGCCGACGCTGCAT
>JBBRVI010000270.1:0-4885 GCA_038247025.1 Acetobacterales bacterium | reverse complement strand
GGGGCGGACAGCCAGGTGCGGGTGATGGACCAGAACGCCCGGACAGGATTGGCCGGTGGGCCGGGTGGTGTCGGTCCCTCGGCGTCACTCATCGGGAGGATGCCGGAGCAGGCACCGGCAGGGGCTGAAGGCTGGCGGCGTCCTTGCCCAGTCGCTCCGCGTCAATGGCCTCCATGGCGCCACGGCGCGTTCCCAAGCCTTCAGCCGTGACGTCGGAGCCTGCGCGCAGGACGTCCCCCAAAGCGGCATGAACGGCAATGGGCAGCCGTATCGCCTGGGATGCCTCGGTGAGGATCACGCCCATCGGCTCACCCTGGGGGGAGAGCAGCGGTGCGAGGATGCGGCCACTCAACGTCAACCGCTCCAGACCGGGTGCATAAATCGGAAACCAGGCGGGGCGGTCCACGAAATTAGCCGGGTCGCTTTCCGTCCGCGCCCAGGCGAGCATCATGACAATAGCCGCCGATCGGGCGCGAATGCCCCAGACACAGATCGTGGCGCCAGGCTCGATCGAGGCGGCCAGCGCTTGCGCCTCTGAGGCGGGAAACACGAACTGGGTGCCCTGGCGCAGCAGGCCGCGCTCGACGCTGCCCGATGGAGATGCGATCCAGCGTTCCAGCCGCCCGGTGTAGGACGGCAACTGTGTGGGATCGAACCAAAGGCCGGCCCGCATTTGGGCAGAGGCGGTACACGACAGAAAAAGCCCTGCTGTGCTTACAGCGAACAGAGGCCGACGTGAGATCATGGCAGTGAAACCCCGGGACCGCCGAACAACGAAGCGGCGAAGAGAACGAGAAACAGGAAGAAAAAGAAGCGGCCCGCAAATCTTGTCCCAGGTGAGACCTCGCCCCAGCCGACCGCGCCGGACATCAGCGTGGCAAAGACAAATAAAAGCCCCCAGGCCAACATGGCTCAATCCTCTCGCCGGACCCGCGACGGTGGTTGCCGGGGTCCGGACAGGCAGCGAGAAGCTGACGCGGCGCCCAAAATGAGCGCCGCGGGATTACCTAGCGGTGGCGGTCTTCCCAGGCTTTTACCTGAGCTTCGGCATCATCCTTGGCGACGCCATAGCGCTCCTGAATTTGCCCAACGAGCTGTTCACGCTTCCCCTCAATGATGGTGAGGTCGTCATCGGTCAGCTTTCCCCATTGCTCCTTCACGGAGCCGGTCATCTGCTTCCAATTGCCCTTGATGGTGTCCCAGTTCATCTGCGTTTTCCTTGTCCGACCGCGAGATGCGGCGCTGTCGGAGGAACGCTCCTTCGGTAGAGTGGTTGCACGCGATCAGGGCAGCGGAACGCGCCCCGCGCTGAAGGCCTGATACGTCAGAACAGCCAGCATCGCCCGGTCAAACGGCTTTCGCATCACGAAAGCGGGCTCGATGCCTTCCGCCGTCAAAAGCTGTTCGGGGTAGGCCGTCACAAAGATCACGGGGCACGGCATGGTGGCCATGATGTCCTGCACGGCCTTGATCCCGTTTCCGCCCCGGCCGAGATTGATGTCAGCCAGGATAAGCCCCGCCCGATGAGCCTGCGCAAGTTCCAGCGCCTCAGCCTGCGTGGCTGCAATCCCGATCACACGATGGCCGCATTCCTCCACCAGCATGCGAATGTCCATCGCAATGACCGGCTCGTCCTCGATGATGAGGACGTCGGTCACCACCGCAGCCTTCACCGCCTCACGCGCGCGAGACAATTCTTCAGCGGCCGTGACCTCGTCCAGCCCGACCACGCGCGCCGCGTCTGCAACGCCCAACTCCTCCAGCGAAGTCAGTAGCAGAAGGTGCCGTCCGAGGGGGCTGCCACTATCATCCGCCACACTTCGCGTCAGACGTGTAATTGCGGCGTAGAGGGCGAGCCGGGGCGGGAGCTCCTCCGTCAGTTCGGGAATGGCGCGCGCAATGATCGCGTCCCCACGCGCCTGGTCGCCAGTCAAGGCGCGCGCATAGCGCCTCGCGTAGGGCAATCCATTGAGAAGCTCGGACGAAACAGTCAAAACATTGGCTCCTGATTGGGGGGGGTGGCTGAACTTTGCGAGCCCGGTGCCGTCAAACTACTCATATCGCCCGCACTCTGCCAATGACGGCTTGGTTTGTTGGAGCGCTGTCGCCGAGCGCCGCGCACGGGCGCGGCTTGGCGAGCCTCGTGAGCGGGGAGCGCCCGCTGTTCTATTTTATCCATTGTACGAGCGAACGCGGGCAAGATTTCAAAGTTGCGTCAAAAATCAAAATTCACTGAAGATGGACACTTTGTCATGCAACGCCCCTTTATCGGCACCGTTCGGGTGGTGTGCCAAGTAAAAAAGGACTTCCCATGACAGACCAGATCCCCCATGCTGACATGGTCCCCGAGAATATTGCGGCAGCGCACCGCGCTCTGCCCGGAAAAGGGTTGAAGGCAGACAGTGTGGATTTTCACGACCTCCTGATCCAGCACCTGCCTGTCCTGCGGCAGCAAGCTCTCGCGTTGACCCGTAACCGCGCCGATGCCGACGACCTCCTCCAGACAGCTGTGGCCAGCGCCCTGGCGGCCAAGCATTCGTTTGAATTGGGGACGAATTTTCGCGCCTGGATGGGCAGCATCATTCGCAATCGCTTCCTCTCAAACTGCCGCCGCCGGCGTGAAACTGTGAGCATTGATGATGCTCCCGCAAGCATGCTCAGCCGCAGCGGTGGGCAGGAAGAAAGCTTGGCAATGCGCGAATTGCGCCATCACATGGCCCGCCTGCCCGCAGACCAGCGTCTGCTTTTGCTGATGATCTCCGTGCAGGGAAGGTCCTATGAGGAAGTTTCGGCGCAGATGGGCGTGCCGGTTGGCACATTGAAGGCACGTGTCTCACGAACGCGCAAGCAATTGCGGGTTTGGATTTTGGGTGAGGAAGAAGCCCCTCGGCGGCTGGCAACCCCGGACCGGCCCATGATGACTGCGCGTGCTTCTGTGCGCACGAGCATGCCGAGCATGCCCGAAGATTTGGCGCCCTAATCACAGGAGCCTTGGTGAACGACAGTTTCGATGAGTCAATGAGGGACAAGAAACACATCATGTCGTCCCAGAACCGCATCAGGCGGGGCCGCAAGGCTTCGCCTGATGTCGCATTTGACACTTGGCTTGATCATGGGCTCCGCGAGATGTTCGGTGACGTGGAAAACGAACCGATCCCTGCGGATCTACTGGCGCTTATCAAACGCGACCGCGAAAAGGGCTGAGCCGGTTTTCGTTGGCGGCCTGATGACAACGCAGTTTCGGCCGCAACGGCTCACAGTTTCTTGCGTTCTGGATGCGGTCAGGGCGTTCCATTTCGGAACGCACCACGCCGTCCCAGTCAAGGCTCTGCCATGCTGCAGCAACTCAATCCCCCGCTTCCCATGAACACGCCGCGCGGCCCGGGCCTTGCGCATTTCCTCCTGGATTATGGTCCGGAATCTCATCTGATGTGGGTCGTCTTCATGGACGAGGATGGTGCCTGCTGGACGGTACCCAATCCCGAGGTGCGTATGTGCTCCAATTGGTCACTTGGGCGCCGTCCCAAGAAGCTTGGGCCCCACGCCCTTACCGCGGTGCGGTGATTTCTCCCATCTGGCGGGGATCAATGAAGGCAGTCTGGCGCATAGGTCGGGATGCCAGGCGCGGTCTGGATGGCTTGCGCACGACCCACCCCTTCGCAAAAGTGTGAGGCGGTCGCCAGAACAATGCTGTTACCTAGACCGAGCGCCTTTGGCGGGGACAACTTGCTTACCCACGCGCCAAATGCGACGTCGTTCATGTCTGCTGGCTGCGCACTAAGTTCGGCATGCGCAGGCCCAACCACAGCACCGAGGGCCTTCGAAAGATCGGCCAAAAAGGCCGTTGATCGTCCCGGAATTCCAAAGCTCCGGCCAGCAGTGATGCGGGCCGCCTCGCCAGGATGACCTGTTGCATGGCAAGGCGGCTACGCTCAGCCTCTCAACGTTGCGTTGAAAGCGCGTGCCCCGTCGCCCTCGTTGGAGTGCCACATCGTCCAGGCGGAGCCCACCAGGGCCAGCATCGGCAGCAGGATTGCGCGAGCCCCCGGCCGGACCGACCCGACCGAAACGCTCTGTGTGATTTGCGTCCGCGCCTTACGGTGCGCCACTATCTGGACCAATAGTGCGACCTGGTGAAGGCACCGGCCTAGGGCGTGGTTGAGCTGGCGCGGGCGATAAACTTCCACCCCGTGCATCGCGGCAGGCATTCGCCGCGTTGGTAACAGGTGTCCTGCACGATCTGTCCTTCAGGCCGACGTGGGCGCGACAGCACAACCCCCTGCCATCCCGCGCGGCGGGACATCTCAAGGAGAATTCTCATGGATATCATCGGTTGGATCATCACCCTCGTCGTCGTCGCGGTCATCGCCGGCGCGCTGGGCTTCGGAGGCGTGGCGAGTGCCGCGGGCGGCGGGGCAAGCCTGCTGTTCTGGGCACTGATTATTCTCGTGCTGGGCGGCCTGATCGTGGGCGCTTTACGCCGGAACTGATCCTGGCAAGCATCATTAGAGCATGTTCCGTTCGAAAGGGCTCACTCCACACGCTCTAACCTGCTGTTTTGCGATCATCTTTATCCGTTCAAACGATTTCGTTTGAACGGATGATACTCTAGCTGACACAAGCGGTCAGGGCCCGCCTCCTTTCGGAGGCGGGCCCTTTCCATTTCTCCAACTGCGCTGCGTTAGCTCAGGCGGCTTTCGTTTGCACGGCGAGCCTCAGCGGCAGGTGACAGCGCCATCCGGGCGCCGAGCACCGCGGCACCGAGGCCCAGCAGCATGGCGGCAAAGGCCCAGAACGCGGCTATGGCTGTGGACTTGGCCGCTGTGTCAGCTGCTTGGCGTGCCGCTTCTTCGGCTTCCCTCAGGCGGGTCTGAACGGCCTGCTC
>JBBRVI010000269.1:0-4904 GCA_038247025.1 Acetobacterales bacterium | reverse complement strand
TCTGGGCCGCGTCGCTGCGAAGGCGCTGGATCTTTACGGGGTGGGCGGCCGCCTTTGGTTCGCCTACCCAAAGAAGACCGGCCCGGTTCGCTCCGATCTGGACCGCGAGCATGGTTGGGAACCGCTGACCCAGGCGGGGCTACTGCCGGTGACGCAGGTGGCGCTCGACGCAACTTGGTCAGCGCTTCGTTTCCGACTGCGCGAAGAAATCCCGACTCTGACCCGTAAGGTCTGAACGCACGGGTCGGAGCCTTTCGGGCAGCCATCTCAGCGGGGGAGCTTCAGCGGCTTGGCTGCAACTCCGTCGGTCGAATCCGCAGATTAGGCGTCGCACAGACATCCATGGCTGACATTTCCGCCGCGCGACCATTGGCGAAAACGATCCGGACCGCGGTCCGCCCGGGGGCCCCTTGCAACACCCTTTCCGCACCGGGAGCCAGCGTGCGTGGTGCAAGCAGGTCTTGTCCCCAATCCGCTGAGCCGGCTGTGCTGAAATAAGCCTGCTCCACGGTCACGGAGCCAGCGTTCTGCAGCCGGACCTGCCCGCTACAGCTGCTATTCGCCACATCGCCCCCAGCGCAGGCTGCCAAAAGGGGCAGCAGCAAAATGCCTCGGTTCATATCCAGCTCGGATCAATTGGCGCGGGCGGCGTGCCTCCCGCCGTGATCGCTTCGCCCGCCTCCAGCAGAAGATCCTCGCGATATCGCGCCCCTACCAGTTGCACCCCCAGCGGCGCCGTGCCGGATAGTCCAGTTGCAACCGAAAGCCCGGGGAGGCTCAGCAGCGGCAGCCCCACCTGTGTGAGCTGCGCTTCCAGAATTTCCGCGAAGGCTTCGGCCCCGCCTTGATCCGCCTGGTCGGCGAAAGGAAGCTGGCCGGAAACGGGCATCATCACCACCGGATACCGCTCGAAAAACAGGCTCCAGCTGCGCAGGAAGCCAGCGCGTGCGGTCAGCGCATCCTGGAACTCGGCGAGGTCCGGCGGTGCCGTCATCGCCTGCATGTGTCGATAGACGGCGAGCGAGCCGGCCTCATTCTCGCGCTCCACCGCCGCCATCCCGCCGCGGGGCAGCATGGCGAGCCAAAGCTGCGCCTGAAGCCGAGCGGGTTCACGCAGCGGCGGAAGGCTGGCCACTTCCTCCACCTCATAGCCGGCAGCGCGCAGCCGGGCTGCCGCATCGTGCAGGGCGTCCACGATGACGGGGGCCACCTTCATGCCATCGGGCGCGACACACAGCGCCACGCGCCTGGGCGCCGGAGGGCCTTCGAGGGGTGCCGGCACCCACCAGGGGTCACGCGGGTCAAAGGCGCTCATCGCGGCCAGGCCCAGGCGCAAATCGGCGATGCTGCGCGCCAATGGGCCACTGACCGACATGAGCTGCGGTCCGATATCGCGCTCAGGCAAGCCCGGATTCCAGACGGGAATCCGCCCGATGGTGGGCCGAAGCCCATGAATGCCGCAGGCATAGGCCGGGTAGCGCACCGAGCCGCCGATATCCGTCCCGTGCCCGATTGCGCCGATGCCCGCCGCCGTGGCCGAAGCCGCGCCACCGGAGGAGCCACCCGGCGTCAGCCCCTTGTCGCGCGGGTTGAAGGTCGCGCCGTGAATGTCGTTGGAGGTGAACCAGCGCACCGAAAACGCCGGCGTATTGGTGCGCCCGATGATGACCGCGCCCGCCCGCTTGAAATTGGCAACGACCGGATTGTCCTCATGGGCCAGCGCATTGGCCTGGGTCTTGAGGCCGTTGGTGGTGACGAAGCCCGCCTGGTCCACATTGACCTTGATGGTGACGGGCACGCCGGCGAGCATTCCAGGGTCCTCGCCGCAGGCGATCTTCGCATCCACCGCATCGGCCGCCGCCAGCGCCTGCTCGGGCATGAACTGCACCACGGCATTGAGTCTGGGATTCACCGCATCAAGCCGTGCGAGGGCGGAGACCGCGACCTCGCGCGCTGAGACCTCCCTGGCGTGGACTCGCCTGGCGACTTCGGTCGCATCCCAACGCCAGAACTCGGTCATGCCGTACTCCAAAGCCTGAATGAAACATCCTTCAGGCAGGCGACGAATGCCGTCAACCGCCTGTTGCCAAGCCTTATCCGGGCAGTTCGAGCACGTTCTTGCTGATGATGTTGCGCTGGATCTCGTTGGTGCCGCCATAGATGCTGGTGGGCCGCGCCTGGATGTAGAGCGCGCCGGGGTTGAGGTTGCGGTTGCCCTCCATCGGGCCAAAGAGGCCGGCATTTTCGCCCGCCACTTCCAGCATGGTCTCGGTGATGCGTTGAAAAAGCTCGCTCTGAATCACCTTGAGCTGCGAGACATCGGCGCCCAGCGGGCGGCCCTGCTTCAGCAGCTCGACATAGCGGCCATAGAGCGCCTTCAAATCCTCCAGATCGCACCGATGCCTGGCGTAGCGGTCCGCGAAAAGCGGGTCTTCCGCCACACCCATGCGCTCGGCCAATTGGCGCAGGCGGGTCAGCGCATAGGCGCTCTGGCGGGGGCTTCCGAGGTAGATGCGCTCGAACGACAGCAGCGCCTTGGCCATGTCCCAGCCCCTGTTGAGCTGGCCGACCAGGTTTTCCTTGGGCACCTTCACATCATCGAAAAATACCTCGCAAAACTCGTCATGCATTTCGAGGTTGATGATCGGGCGCACCGTGATGCCCGGCGTGTTCATGTCCACCAGCAGGAAGGAAATGCCCTCCTGCTTCTTGGCCGCCTTGTCGGTGCGGACGAGGAGGAAAATCCAGTTGGCGTCTTGCGCGAGTGTCGTCCAGGTCTTCTGGCCATTCACCACATAATGGTCGCCGGCATCCACCGCCTCGGTGCGCAGGCTGGCGAGGTCGGAGCCGGAATTGGGCTCGGAGTAACCCTGGCACCAGATGTGTTCGCCGCTCAAAATCTTCGGCAGGAAGTGCTCCTGCTGCACTTGCGTGCCGTAGCGGATCACCAACGGCCCCAGCATGACGATGCCGTGGTCATTGCAGCGCGCGCAGCCGTGGCGCTCCAATTCCTCGGTGAAGATGATCTGCTTTGCGGGCGAAAGGCCCAGCCCGCCGAATTCGCGCGGCCAGCCGGGGCAGAGCCAGCCCTTCTCAGCCAGCTTGAAATACCAGGGCTTGTTCTCCTCCCAATGGAGGCGCTTTTCGGGGTTGCGAATCTCGGCGGGGTAGTTCGCCTCGATCCAGGTGCGGATGAGCGCGCGGAAGGCGTCATCGGGCAGCGCGTTCAAATCATCCGGTTCGCGGGCGGTGATGGCGTTCATGCGCAAGCTCCATGGGCGTGTTGAGGTGCCGGAAAGTGGCTCTCAGGAGGGCGCTGCCCTCCCGAACCCTCCCGCCGGGGATTTTGGGTCCCCGGACCCCTTGATGGGTTTGGGGAGGGCGGGGGCTGCCCCAAGATTACCCCACGCACGTCAACGCCCCTGGAAGCTCGGCTTGCGCTTGCCCAGGAATGCCGCACGGCCTTCCTTGTGGTCCTCGGTGGCGAATAATGCTGCCTGGAAATCTGCTTCGCGGGCCAAAGCACGCTCCAGATCATCGGCGAACCATTGCTTGGTATAGGCGATGGGCAGCGGCGCTTCCTCGGCCAGGAATTGGGCTTTTTCGAGCGCAACCTTCAGCGCTCCACCCTTGGGCGCCAGATAGTCCACCAGGCCGATTTTCACCGCATCCGCACCAAGATACTGCGTGTGGTGCAGCAGCATGTCGCGCGCGCGGCCCACGCCGATGCGCGCGGGCAGCGTGGCGGGCATGCCCATATCCGCCATCAAGCCGATCTTGTGGAAGCCCGCCATGAACCGCGCGTCATCTGCCGCGACAATGGTGTCGCAAAGCAGCGCCATGGAGAGTCCAGCGCCCACCGCCCAGCCTTCCACGGCGGCGACGATGGGAACATTGCCGCGCGCCATCAGCCGCACCAGACGATGCGTGCGGCGCATGCGCTCGCGCCCGTCATAGGTGGTCTCGACATTCATGCCGGAGATGTCGCCCCCGGCTGAGAAAACGCCGTTGCTGCCGGTCAGCACAATGGCGCGAGTGCCATCGCCATTGGCGCGCTCCAGCGCCTGCTCCAGCTCGGCGCGCAACGGAACGGCCAGCGCGTTGCGGCGGGACGGGTAGTCAATGGTGAGGACCAGGACGGTGCCGTGGCGCTCTTCCAGAATGCGCATCTGTGTGTCGTTCATGCGTCTTCCAGCTCCGGCGTGGTGTCCATGAAACGGCGGCGGTGCAGCGCTGCACCGCCATAGGCGGGGGCCAGCACCATGGCGCGGCGCAGATGCAGGCCGACATCATAATCATCCGTGTAGCCGACGCCGCCATGCAGTTGCACGCATACCTGGTTGACCAGCATGGCCGCCTCGCTCGCGCGCGCCTTCGCACGACTGACCAGCGCACTCTCGCCGCCCTCATCGAGGGCCACGGCCGCCTGTTCGATGGCGGCGCGGGTGAGGGCGATCTGCATCTTGGCATCCGCCGCCTTGTGCTGCAGCGCCTGGAATGTGCCGATGATCTTGCCGAATTGCTGGCGCGTCCGCAGGAAATCCAGCGTCAGCGCAAACGCCGCCTCCATCCCACCCAGCAGCGCGGCGGCAGTGGCGAGCGCCGCACGGTCCAGCGCTTCGGCAAGCGGCGCGTCATCGCTGATGCGCACGCCAGCCTGCAAGGGCCGGAGGGTACCCAGCGTCCCGCCATCCTGTGTGGCCTCGGTGGTGATCTCCACCTGATCGCGTGTCAAAAGATGCAGCACAGCACGGCCCTGTTCGGCCACCGGCCAAAGGATATGAGTCGCACCCCCGGCCATCGGCACGAACGCACGCGCGCCATCGGCACTGGCGGCCAGCGAAAGCGTGTTTGCGCGATCCTGCCAGGCGGTCAGCACCACGGCCTCACCGGCGAGGAGTTGC
>JBBRVI010000268.1:0-4946 GCA_038247025.1 Acetobacterales bacterium | reverse complement strand
GACCCTGCACGACGAGCCGCACTTGATGCGTTGCACGCCGACGCATTGGTTCCCGGCGGATCGCGCCTGGTGCGTAGCCAGCGATTACGATTGCACCATGACCCTGGTGGGGGGCAGCCGGACCTTGATCGCCGATCTCCTTGCCGATCCGGCATTGGAGGCGCTGCGGATCGGACGGGATGAACCGCTCGATGCGCCTGACGCCGCCGGCTGATTGGCACCGCGTGCTGGCCTCAGGTGACGCGAATCGCAACCCCCGCTATACGGCCCCGCAGCATGACCTGGGCAGATGGCATCCTACTCCTTGTGATGGTGGCCTCCGCCATCCTTTCGTTCCTGCGCGGCTTCGTGCGGGAGTTCCTGGGCGTTGCCGCCTGGATCGGCGCGGCCATTGCCGGCTTCATGCTGCGTGACCAGCTTACCCCCTTCATGCAAGGCAGCATCGAGCCGGACTGGGTGGCGGATGGCATCGCGGTCGGCGGCGTGTTTCTGGTGGTGCTGGTGGTGCTCAAGCTCGTCATCCACGCATTGGCGGGCAGCGTGCAGCGCAGTCCTTTGGGGGGTGTGGATCGTTCCCTCGGGGCCATATTCGGATTGGCCAGGGGCGCGTTCGTTGCGGTTCTGGCCTATGTGTTGGCAGGGCTTTTTGTCCCTGCCATCGAACGTTGGCCTGAACCTGTTCGTGAAGCCCGTGCCTTGCCTTACATCGTGGATGGCGCGCGCTGGGTTGTGGGACTGATGCCTCAGGAGTATCGCCCCCGCATCGCCGCCCCCCCCGAACGCCGCGTGCCCACGCAGGAGGATCTGATGCGGCCGCCTGCCCGCAACCGAACGTGAAGGTTGAGCCACATGCCCCTCCCCCCGTCTGACGAGGACAAATTTCACGAGGAATGCGGCGTCTTCGGGGTGTGGCGGCACAAGGATGCCGCAGCCCTCACCGCACTCGGCCTCCACGCGCTCCAGCATCGCGGGCAGGAGGCTTCGGGCATTGTCACCCTGGATGATCAGGGGATTTTCCATTCCCATAAAGGCCTGGGCCTCGTTGGCGATATTTTCGGGGATGCGAAGGTCATGGCGGGCCTGCCGGGGCGCGCTTCGATCGGCCACAACCGCTACGCCACCACGGGTGAAACCGCGCTGCGCAACGTGCAGCCGCTTTTCGCCGATTTCGAGTTCGGCGGCTTCGCCGTGGGGCACAATGGCAACCTGACCAACGCGGCCGTGCTCAAGCGGGCGTTGGTCCGGCGCGGCTGTCTGTTCCAGTCCACGACGGATAGCGAAGTCTTCGTCCACCTCATTGCCATCAGCCTTTATTCCACCGTCATGGACCGGCTGATTGACGCGCTGAAGCAGGTGCAGGGCGCCTACAGTCTTGTGGCGCTGCACAATGGCGCGCTGATCGGCGCCCGCGACCCCCTGGGCGTGCGCCCGCTGGTGCTCGGGCGCCTGAACGACGGCTGGGTGCTGGCGAGCGAGACCTGCGCGCTGGACATTGTCAGCGCTGAATTCGTCCGTGACATCGAAGCGGGCGAGATCGTGGTGATTGACGACACGGGGGTTCGCTCGGTGAAGCCTTTTCCCGCCACCCCGAACCGTTTCTGCATCTTCGAATACATCTACTTCGCCCGGCCCGATTCCGTGGTCGAGGGGACGCCCGTCTATGAGACGCGCAAGCGCATCGGCGCAGAACTCGCGCGGGAAAGCCATGTGGCGGCGGATGTGGTGGTGCCAGTACCCGATAGTGGCGTGCCCGCAGCGATGGGTTACGCCGTGGAAGCCGGCATCCCCTTTGAACTCGGCATCATCCGCAATCATTATGTCGGGCGCACCTTCATCGAGCCAACGGATCAGATCCGCCACCTGGGCGTGAAGCTCAAGCACAGCGCCAACAAGGCGATGCTGAAGGGCAAGCGCGTCATTCTTGTGGATGACAGCATCGTGCGCGGCACCACCTCGAAGAAAATTGTCGAGATGGTGCGCCAGGCGGGTGCGGCCGAGGTGCATATGCGCATCTCCTCGCCACCGACCACGCATAGCTGCTTCTACGGCATTGATACGCCAGAGCGCAGCGAATTGCTCGCGGCCCAGAATGACCTTGCCGGCATGGCCAAGCTGATCGGTGTGGACAGCCTGGCCTTCATCTCGATTGACGGCCTGTATCGCGCGCTCGGGCAGCCCGGCCGTGACCCTGCCGCGCCGGCCTTTTGCGATGCCTGCTTCACCGGAGACTACGCGATCCCGTTGACCGACCAGTTGGACAATTCCGAACCCCGCGGCAGTTTGCTGAAGCTTGGCGCGTGAAGGGCCAGGTTGCCCTCGTTACCGGCGCGAGCCGGGGCATCGGCCGTGCCGTTGCGCTGGCCCTTGCTGCCCAGGGCGCTCATCTGGTGCTGACGGCGCGCAGCCAGGGCGGGCTGGAGGAAACCGATGACCTGATCCGCCAGGGAGGCGGCACAGCTACGCTCCTGCCACTCGATTTGATCAAGGAGGCCGATCAGATTGATATGCTCGGCCCTTCCATCCTGGAGCGTTTCGGGCGGCTCGATATCCTCGTTCATGCAGCCGCCGTGCTGGCGAAGCTGACACCCGTGGCGCACATCATGCCGCGCGACTGGAGTGAGAGTGTTGCGGTGAATCTCAATGCTGCCTGGCGCCTGATCCGCAGCTGCGATCCACCGTTGCGCGCCGCTCCGGCCGGACGCGCCCTGTTCCTGACCGATGCGAAGCCGGAGGCCTATTGGGGCCTGTATGGCGCTGCCAAGGCGGGCGAGGCGCATCTGGTCCAGTGCTGGGCCGCGGAGGTGACGCAGACGCCGTTGCGCGTCACCCTGGCCGACCCCGGCCCCGTCGCCACCAGCCTGCGCGCCATGGCCTTCCCAGGCGAGGACCAGGCAAAGCTGCGCCAGCCAGAAGACGTGGCACGCGCCATAGCCGCGCTATTGGCCACCGAAATGCCGCATGGCGCCTGCGTCAGAATCTGAACCCGGTTTCAAGTCCCCCTCGCGCGTGACCCCATGAATTACCGCCACGCCTTCCACGCCGGCAATTTCGCCGACTGCCTGAAACACGCGCTCCTCGTCTGGTTGCTGCGGGCGTTGGTGCGCAAGCCGACCCCCTTGCGCATCCTAGACACCCATGCCGGCATTGGCCGCTACGATCTGGATGCCGTGGAGGCCCGCCGCACGGGCGAATGGCAGCAGGGCATTGGCCGGCTCATGGACATCACCGAGGGGCCACTCGCGGATTACGTCGGGCTGGTGCGTGCCGATGGCGGCTATCCCGGCTCGCCGGCGCTGGCCGCTGCCCTGCTGCGCCCGGGCGATGCGCTGGCATTGGTTGAGCTGCATGACCAGGACCACGCCACGCTGAGGTCGCTGTTCCGCCGCGACGCCCGCGTCGCCGTCCACAAGCGCGATGCCTTCGAGGCCGTGCGCGCTCTCACTCCTTTCCCCGAACGGCGCGGCCTGGTTTTGATGGACTCGCCCTTTGAGCAGCCGGGCGAATACGAACGGCTCGCCGCCGCCATCGCCGAGACTTCGCGCCGGGCGCGCGGGCTGGTGCAGGCGGCCTGGTATCCCGTCAAGGGCCGGGCGCCGGTGCGCGCCTTCCACACGGCGCTGCGCGAGAGTGGAGTACGCGACATCCTGGCAGCAGAACTCCACCTGCGCGAGCCGACCGATGCCGCCCGCCTCAATGGCTGCGGGCTGATCGTGGTGAACGCGCCCCATGGCTTCGAAGAGGCCGCGGGTCCTATGCTGCAAGCCCTGCGGGAGAGATTGTCCCTGGAAGCCGGAGCGGGATGGAGCCTCATTCGGATCGCCGATGAGTGAACTCATCATCTATGGCGCCGGCGCCTGGGGGACGGCACTGGCCATTCACGCCGCGCGGCTGGGGCATGGGGTGGTGCTCTGGGCGCGTGATCCGAGGCGCGCGCTTGAGATGCAGGCCGCACGGGTGAATGCGCGGCTGCTACCAGGTGCAGCCTTCCCGGAGAGCCTGCGTGTCACGGATGATCCAGCGCCTCCGCCTGATGCGCGCCTCGCCATTCTCGCTGTCCCGATGCAGCCGCTGCGCCAGGTTCTGGATGACCTGCCGCGCCACCTCCCGCCCCTGCTTATGGTTTGCAAGGGGTTGGAGGCTGCGACGCTGCAACTGCCGCTGGAAGTTCTGGCCCAGGCGCGGCCTGGATTGTCGGGCGGTGTGCTCTCGGGGCCGAATTTCGCGCATGAGGTGGCAGCCGGCCTGCCTGCGGCCAGTGTCGTGGCCTCCCATGACGCCCAATTGAGTGAGGTGGCGCAATCGCTGCTTTCGGGCGGGGCGCTGCGGCTTTATGCGAGCGACGACGCGCTGGGCGTGCAATTGGGCGGCGCGGCCAAGAATGTCCTGGCCATCGCGGCCGGAATTTCGAGCGGGGCGGGCTTGGGCGAGAATGCACGCGCGGCACTCATCACGCGCGGGTTAGCTGAGTTGTCCCGTCTGGTCATCGGCCTGGGCGGGCGGGCGGAGACGGCGGCAGGCCTCTCCGGCCTTGGCGACCTTTTGCTGACGGCGATGGGCGCGTCCAGCCGCAACACTTCGCTCGGTTTCGCGCTGGGGAGGGGCATGACGCTGGCGCAGGCCTTGGCGGGCCGCGCTGGCGTGACCGAAGGTGTGGCCACCGCACCAGCGCTGTTGGACCGTGCCAAATTGGCGGGAGTGGAACTTCCCATCTGCGCGGCGGTGGTGTCGGTGTTGCAAGGGCGCCTGGATGCCAATGGCGCGCTGGCCTCATTGATGGCGCGACCACTGCGCGCCGAGTGACGGCCGCGGCCCGCCGATCGGGCCAGGACTGGTTCGATGGACTCTGCAGATTCAAGGCTGTGAATGATCCGGGATGGCTGTCAGCCCGAGTGAGCCTTTGCGGACGCAATCTGCTCTGGCGTTGCGTTGGGCGCTTCGCGGTAATG
>JBBRVI010000267.1:0-4969 GCA_038247025.1 Acetobacterales bacterium | reverse complement strand
TGCGTGCGGAGGACCAGACGCTGGTGGGCTACGCAATCGGCTGGGGCACGACGATCAGCGCCGACCCCTTCGTCGAGAACATGCAGAAGGCGGATTGGGAAACCATCCTGCGGCTGGAGGCCGAGTGGAAGCGCGCCAAGGGCTGGGGCTGAAGCCTCACCTCATCCGCGCCGGGGGGCGTTGCACCGCAGATTAGAGCGGTGAGGCGCTTGCGGCCTTGACCACGCCCTGTTCTCAACCCCTGCGCGGACGCTCCTGATGGAACTTACGGAACTCACCGAATGCGTCACCTCCGTCTCCTGCATGGTCACGCAGTTGGCGGCGGGAATGACGATTGGGATGCTGCTGTTCCTAGTGGCGTCCGGGCTCACGTTGATCTTTGGCGTGTTGGGCATCACCAATTTCGCCCATGGTTCGCTCTACATGATGGGCGCCTATTTCGCGCTTGCCGCCTATGAGCCGACGGGTAGCTTCGCGCTGGCCGTGGTGGCGGGCACGCTAGGTGCCGCGCTGCTGGGGTTGTTCTTCGAGCGCTTCCTGCTGAGCCGCATCTATGGCCAGGATGTGCTGATGCAATTGCTGGTCTGCTACGCCATCATCCTGATCCTGGATGATGCGGTGAAGATCATCTGGGGCGCCGATTTTCGGAATATGGGTGTGCCGTCGGCCTTCCTGCATCCGCCCTTCATCATCGGCGGCGGCATCGTGCCCTATTTCTACGCGATCCTGTTTGGCATCACGGCCTTAATCGCGGTCACGCTCGCTTGGGGTATGGGGCGCACGCGCTTTGGCCGCATCGTGCGCGCGGCCGCCGTCAATCCGGGGATGGTCGGCGCGCTCGGCATCAATACCACCGTCATCTACGCCGCCGTCTTTGCCATTGGTGCGGGGCTGGCGGGTGCGGCGGGGGCACTCTCGGCGCCGATCCGCTCCGTCGTGCCGGGTGCGGGCGTTTCCATCCTGATCGAGAGCTTCATCGTCACCGTCATTGGCGGCATGGGCTCCATTGGCGGCGCGCTGGCGGCATCGCTCATCCTCGGCCTCACGCGCTCCTTTGGTTCGATCGGTTTTCCCCTCTTCGTCGAGGGCGCTATGTTCGTCATCATGGCGCTGGTGCTGATCCTCAGGCCCAGCGGCCTGGGCGGGAGGCGCGGCTGATGGGGTTTGGCCGTGACGCGGCGATTGCGCTTGCCGTCCTCCTGGCGTTTCTCGCGCTGGAATTCGCGGGGATGCGTTCGGCGGGCTTGGTGGATTTCACCATCCGCTTCGCCACCTTCGGGCTGTTGGCGCTTTCGCTCAACCTGCTGATTGGCAGTGCGGGCCTCGTCTCCTTCGGGCATGCGGCATATTTCGGCATGGGGGCCTATAGCTTCGGGTTGTTGATGCAGACGGGCGCCTGGTCCGTGCCCGCCGCCATCCTGGCCGCCGTGGCACTGACGGCGCTGCTGGCGCTGATGATCGGCGCGCTCTGCGTGCGCCTCTCCGAGATCTATTTCGCCTTCCTGACACTGGCCTTCCAGATGCTGCTGCATTCGCTGATCCTCTCCTGGATCGGACTGACGGGCGGTGACCAGGGGCTGATGGGCGGCATCCCCAAGCCGCCCTTCCTCGGCATTGACCTCGCGCGGCAGGATCACCTGGCGGGGTTCAGCGCCTTCTGCCTGCTGGCCTCGGCCGTCGCGCTGCGGCAGATCCTGCGCTCGCCCTTTGGCGCGGCCCTTCGCTTGCTGCGCGACAATCCGGACCGTGCGTCCTTCGTGGGGCTATCCGTCTTTCGCTACCGCCTGGCGGCCTTCGTCATCGCCGGCGGTTTCGCGGGCCTCGCTGGCGTGCTGATGAGCCTTTATGTGTCTGGGGCCTTTCCCTCCTTCGCGTTCTGGACCACCTCGGGCGAGGCAATCTTCATGATCATGCTGGGCGGCGTCTCGGTCTTCCTCGGCCCGCTGGTCGGCACCGCGATCTTCCTTGCGTTGAATGACTGGATCACGAAGCTGACCGAGCATCACGGGCTGTTCTTCGGCATCATCCTGCTCGTCATCGTGCTGGGGCTGCGCAAGGGGTTGCTGGATTTCGCCGTTGAGTATTGGCGCGCGCGCAAGGGGAGCCAGCGATGAATTTCGCCGGACGCATCGCCGTCATCACCGGGGGCGCTAGCGGCATAGGCGCCGCCTGCGCCCGCATGTTTGCAGCACGCGGCGCGCAGGTGGTGATCACCGACCGTGATATCGCCCGCGCCGAAGCCGTGGCGGCCGAGATTGACGGCACCGCCATGGCCCTCGATGTGGGCAGCCGCGCCGCCAACGACGCAGCGGTGGCCGAGATCGAGGCACGGCTGGGCCCTGTGGAGATCATCGTCACCTCGGCTGGGGTGCTGCAACGCCCGCTGCGCGCCGAGGAACTCAACGAGGCCGATGTGGAGGAGGTGGTGCGGATTAATCAGATAGGCACCTGGAACTCCGCCGTCGCCTTCGGCGCGCCTATGGCACGACGGGGGCGCGGTTCCATCACTACCATCGCGTCCATCGCGGGTGAGCGCTCCATGCCGCTGCACGCCTATTCGCCTGCCAAGGCCGCGGTGATCGAGATGACGCGCTGCCTCGCCGCCGAATGGGGCCGCTCGGGCGTGCGGGTGAACGCCATCTCGCCGGGCTTCACGCTGACGCCGGCTCTGAGCGGGGCCATTGCGGCGGGCGAGCGCGATCCGAGCCTGCTGGAGAACAGCAGCGCGCTGGGTTGTCTGGTGACGCCCGAGGATATCGCGGAGGCCATATGCTTCCTCGCCTCGGATGCGGCGCGTTGCATCACGGGCATCAATTTGCCGGTGGATGCGGGCTGGCTGGTGGCGGGTTCCTGGGCGGCCTATGGCGGGCTGCCGCCGGCTCGGGGCAATGGATCGTGAGCGGCCGCCTCGAGCTGCAAGGCCTGCGCAAAAACTTCGGTGGCGTGGTCGCGACCGATGATGTGACGCTGGAATTCGAGCCCGGCACGCTCTCGGCCATCATCGGCCCAAATGGCGCGGGCAAGACCACGCTGTTTCACCTCATCACCGGCAAGTTGCCGGTCACCGCCGGGCGCGTGCTCCTGGATGGTGCTGAGATTACTGGACTGGATCGGCGTGAGATCGTCCGGCGCGGAATTGGCCGGGCCTTCCAGGTGGCGAATCTCTTTCCCAGCTTCTCGGTCGAGCACAGCCTGGCCGCCGGGCTCATGGCCCATGCCGGGCGCACCGCCGGTTTTTTCAGCACATTCCCGCCGCCCGATGTGCGGCGCCAGGCCGAGGAGGTGATGGAACTCTGCGGCCTGACGCCTCTGGCCCGCACGCAATCCCGGCATCTCAGCCATGGCGACCAGAAGCTGTTGGACATCGCGCTGGCCCTGGCACTGGACCCCAAGGTGCTGCTGTTGGACGAGCCCACCGCCGGCATGGGCCCCGATGAGCGCTGGCGGATGATCGAACGCGTCTATCGCCTGTGGGAGGCACGGCGTCTTACGCTCATCTTCATCGAGCATGACATGGATATCGTCTTCAAGATCGCGCAATCCGTCCGCGTGTTGCGCTATGGTGCGGTGCTGGCGCAGGGCACGCCCGAGGAGGTGCGCCGCAACCCGGCTGTGGTGGAAGCCTATCTCGGCGCGGAGCACGCCTTATGAGCGAGCTGCTGGTGGAGGGCCTGGACGCCGCTTATGGCGCGAGCCAAGTGCTGTTCGGCGTAAATCTGGAGGTGGAGCGCGGCGAAACCTTGGCGCTGATGGGCCGCAATGGCGCGGGTAAGAGCACGACGTTCAAGGCCATCGTTGGCCTGCTGCCGCCGCGCGCTGGCCGCGTGGTGATTCGCGGGCAGGATGTGGCGGGCCAGAAACCCTATCGCATCGCCCGCGCCGGCATCGCCTATGTGCCGGAGGATCGGCAGGTGTTTCCCGAGCACAGCGTCGAGGAAAACCTGGAGATCGCGGAACGCGAAGGGGTTGGGGGCCGCGAGTGGGATCGCGCGCGAGCCTTTGAGATATTCCCCATGCTGCAACCCTTGCGCACCCGCATGGCGGGCCGCCTTTCGGGTGGCGAACAGCAGATGCTGACCATTGCGCGCAGCCTGATGGGCAATCCGGCCGTGCTGCTGCTGGATGAGCCCTCGGAAGGGCTGGCGCCGCTCATCGTGCGGCAGATCGGCGAATTGATCCGCCGCCTGCGCAAGCTTGGCACCACAATCATCCTTGCCGAGCAGAACAGCCGTTTTTGCCTGGCGGTCGCCACGCGCGTCGCCGTAATCGACAAGGGTGCCGTGGTCTGGCGCGGTGATGTGACACAGTTCCGCGCCGCCCCCGAGGTGCAGGCGCTTTACCTCCAGGTCTGACGAGCGCGCTACGCACTTGACGCAAGGCGAGGCGATCAAACCATGTCGTAAAGCACGCTCAGAGGAGCCTTAGTTTGAGGCGCTCGACGCAGTCATCATCGGCGCGGGCTTTTCCGGCCTGTATCAACTCCATCTCCTGCGGGACAAGCTCGGCCTCAATGTCCGCGTGCTGGAAGCGGGCGAGGGGGTGGGCGGCACCTGGGACTGGAACCGCTATCCCGGGGCGCGCTGCGATTCCGAGAGCCATTCCTATTGGTACATGTTCTCCAAGGAGCTCCAGCAGGATTGGGAATGGTCCGAGCGCTATCCGCAGTAGCCCGAGATCATCCGCTACATGAATTTCGTGGCAAGTCGAAGCCATCCCAGGACCGGCTTTCGTCACAGGATTCTGAAGTCGCGTCGCTCCGATCCCCAACCTGGCCAAAGGGGTCGCTCGCCATGCATAGAATGCGCGCGGGGGGTACGTTGACACCGCGTGTACCGCACCCGGCTTTCTGGACACGGGATTGCACTATGCGGCGCGCCTGATGCACGTGTCGAGCCAGACGGCGCGGGCGTCGAGCGGGCTGAGGTAACCGTTCTTCTCGATCAGCCAGTCGGTGTTGTAGCGGGCGGCG
>JBBRVI010000266.1:0-4976 GCA_038247025.1 Acetobacterales bacterium | reverse complement strand
CCTCTACCCCGTTGATGCCGATGACTTCGAGAAGCTGCGCGAAAGCGTGGGCAAGCTGCGGCTGAACGACAGCAGCTTCCACTACGAGTTGGAGACCTCGGCCGCGCTGGGGCTCGGCTATCGCTGCGGCTTCCTGGGGCTTCTGCATCTGGAAATCGTGCAGGAGCGGCTTTCGCGCGAATTCGACCTCGATCTGATCGCGACCGCACCCAGCGTGGTCTACAAGTTGAAGAAAAACAACGGCGAAGAGCTGGACCTCCACAACCCGGCCGATATGCCCGATCCCACCCAAATCGCCGAAATCCAGGAGCCCTGGATCAAGGCGACCATCATGGTGCCGGATGAGTATCTCGGCCCCGTCCTCACCCTGTGCAACGAGCGCCGGGGGCGCCAGGCTGAGCTGACCTATGTCGGCAGTCGCGCCATGGCGGTGTATCGCCTGCCGCTTAACGAGGTTGTGTTCGACTTCTACGACCGTCTGAAGTCCATCAGCCGGGGCTATGCCAGCTTCGACTACACAATAGATGGCTATGAGGAAGGCGACCTGGTCAAGATTTCCATCCTCGTGAATGCCGAGCCTGTGGATGCGCTGTCCTTCATGGCGCACCGCAACCAGGCCGACCGCCGCGGCCGGCAGATCTGCGAGAAGCTGAAGGAACTGATCCCCCGCCAGCTCTTCAAGATTCCCATCCAGGCGGCGATCGGCGGGCGGGTGATCGCGCGTGAGACAATTTCGGCCATGTCCAAGGACGTGACGGCCAAGTGCTATGGCGGCGATATTTCGCGCAAGCGCAAGCTTCTGGACAAGCAGAAGGAAGGCAAGAAGCGCATGCGGCAATTCGGTAAGGTCGAAATTCCTCAGAGTGCCTTCATTGCCGCCTTGAAAATGGATGCCTGATTATGGCCGAACATCGCGGCTGCGTTTTTACTGTCGGTCCGCTCAAGGGCCGCAACAATTGGCGCTGGACGACCTATGACGGTGCGACCGCCACCGCGAAGCCGGTGACTTCAGGCGACGTGGCGGGCCAGCATGAGCGCGTGGCCAAGCAGGAAGCCATGGCAGCCATTGATGAGTGGCGGAAGAAGAACCGGGAGTAGTCAGCCCCGCCCGGTCAGCGCCTTCCACCAACGGCGCATAAAACTCCACAAGCCAGCTTTGGCAGGGATGTTTTCCCCGCGTGCCTGACGCTCCAGGTTGCGCGCGAACTCCGCCGCCATGGCGGCGACCACGCCGCGCAGCAGTGCAGGGCGGGAGAATTGCGCGAGTGGCCCGGTCAGGCGCCAGCCCAGCGCCAAATGCAGCGCGCAGCCCGCGCCGGCCGCTTCGAGCCGCCATTCGACGCTTCCCACCGCCCCATTGGCCCCATCGCGACCCTGGCCGCGCAAGAACCCTCGACGCGCCGAATGATCCAGCGTCAGTGTGCCGATGCCCGCAAAGCGCACGGCGAAGGGACCGAGACTGACGGCCATTTCGCCCTCCACCGCTTCACCCTCATGGCGGAGCAGGCGCATCCCCGGCACGCATTGCGCGATGCGCGCGGGGTCGGAGAGGATGGCCCATGCCGCATCCAGCGGAATGGCCAGCGTCTCCTGATGTTCCAAGTGATGCGCCAGGGCCGTTTCGCTGGGCTTGGCGCTGACGGCCGGTGCTGCCGGCGCCAGCACCGGCAATGGCGCGCGCTTCAGGGGCGTGGCGGCAGGGGGCGTGGCGGCAGGGCGCGTGGCCGCGACCTCGGCGATGGCGCGCACAATGCCACGATAGCCGGTGCAGCGGCAGAGGTTCCCAGCCAGTTCGTCGCGGATGCGGGCTTCATCAACCGCACCCAGGCGCGTGACGATGTCCCGCGCCGTCATCATCATCCCCGGCGTGCAGTAGCCGCATTGCAGCGCGTGGTGCTTGGTGAAGGCTGCCCGCAGCGCGATGGCCACCGGGTCCTCGTCCAGCCCCTCGATGGTGGTGATCTCCATGCCCTCCGCCTCATGGGCGTAGATCAGGCAGGAGCGCATGGGCGCACCATCCACCAGCACGGTGCAAGCGCCGCAGACGCCCTGCTCACAGCCCAGATGCGTGCCGGTGAGGCCGCAATGCTCGCGGATCACATCCGCGAGGTGAGTGCGGGCGGGGGCAGTGATGGTGCGGGTTTCGCCGTTGATGGTGATCATGCCGCATCTCTCATCGCCATGGCGCGCTGCACCGCGATGCCGGCCAGGCGCTGCGCCGCCGCGTCCAGCCATGGCAGGCGCGCGGCGATGTCTTCGACACGGTCCAGCAAGGTGGGCGGGCCTTCGACGGCGCCCGCCAGCAGCCGGCCGGGCAGGGCGATGCCGATGGCCTTGGCGAATTCACCGATCTTGCGGTTGATCTTGCAATAGCCCCACCGCGCGCCTTCCGGCAGGCGAGGGATCTCAATGGCCAGAATGATCTCGCCCGGACGCAACGCCGTGGTGAAGGGGGCCAGCACGAAGGCATCTGCCGGGATGCGGCGCTCACCATCGGCATTGAGCGCGATGATGGTGGCCCCCAACGCCGCCATCACGCTGGGCCAATCGGCGGCGGGGTCCGCATGGGCGAGGCTGCCGCCCAGTGTTCCGCGATTGCGCACGGCACGGTAGGCGATGCCATGGGCCACGTGGGGAAGGAGGCCCATGGTCGGGTCGGGCACGGCGCCGTCCTCGATCTGGGCATGGGTGGTGGCCGCGCCGAGGCGGATGTGATCCGCTGCTTCGCTCACGCCGCGAAGGCCGGGGAGGCGCTTCACATCCACGAGGATCGCCGGGCGCACCAGGCGGAGGTTCATCATGGGCGAGAGGGATTGCCCGCCGGAGAGCGGCTTCGCGCCGGGGCGCGTCAGCAGGGTCAATGCCTCTCCCGCATTGTTGGGCGCAGTGTGTTCGAAGGCGGTGCTCTTCATGCCCGCCCGCCGCGGTCGTGGCAGCCCTCTTTGGCCGCTGCGAAAATCGCCAGCGCCAAGGCCGCCAGGATGCGGTCCGGCGTGGCGGGCAAGTCCGTCACTTCGCACCCCAGATGCGCGATGGCGTCATTGATCGCGTTCACGATGGCCGCGGGCGGCCCGATGGCGCCGCTCTCGCCAATTCCCTTCTGGCCAAAACGGCTGATGGGTGATGGGGTGGCCATGTGCAGGATTTCGATATCCGGTACGTCTGAAGCGCCGGGCAGCATGTAGTCGGCGAAGGTGGAAGCCAATGGCTGGCCGCCTGTATCGAAGGGCATTTCCTCGAACAGCGCCGTGCCGATGCCCTGCGCCGCGCCGCCCAGCACTTGCCCATCGGCGATGAGCGGATTGAGCAAGGTGCCGCCATCCTCGACGATCAGATAACGCGTCAGCGTCACATGTCCCGTCGCGGCATCCACCTCGGCTTCGACAGCGTGGCAGGCGTAGCTGAAGGTGCCCGTGTCGCGCGCGGTCTTGTGGCCGATGGTGCATTCCAGGCCCTGGGCCTGCATCGCCTCGGTCAGGTTTTGCGGCGCGCGGAAGAAGTTTCGTGCGATTTCGGCGACGGTGATGCTGGCCTGGCCGGCGCGGACGGCGCCATCTTCGAAGACCGCGTTTGCGTCCTGCAACAGATGCGCGCCCATGGGCAGCAGGCGCGCCCGCAATTCGGTGCAGGCATCGGCGACAGCGCCGCCGGCCATCACCGCGCAACGGCTGCCCCAGGTGCCGGTTGAGTAGGGGGTGAGTGCGGTGTCGCCATGAATGAGCTGCACGCGATCCACCGGCACGCCGAGGATTTCATGCGCCACCTGCGCCAGGGTCGTCTCCATTCCCTGGCCGTGGCTGTGTATGCCGACGCGAAGCTCCAGCCCGCCATCCGGGGTGAGGCGCGCTTGGCAGGCCTCGGCCCCCGGCACGAAGGGGATGCCCCAGCCGTGATAGACGCTGGTGCCATGGGCGCCTTGCTCGCAGAAGATGGAAAAGCCCTGTCCGATCAGGCGACCTTCGGCGCGCGCTTCGCTCTGGCGGGCGGCGAAGCCTGCTTGGTCCATGGCCTCGGCCGCGCGGCGCAGCGCCTCGGGGTAGTCGCCGCTGTCGAAGATTTTCCTCGTGATATTGACGTAGGGCATCTGCGCCGGCGTTGGTAGATTGCGTAGCCGCAGGGCTATCGGGCTGATTCCCGCCGCGCGCGCCACGGCGTCCAGCGTGGTTTCCAGCGCGTAGCAAACGCCGGTTCGGGCCACGCCGCGATAGGGCAGGATGGGCGGCTTGTTGGTGGCCACACTCCAGGTGCGGCAGCGAAAGCGTGGCACGATGTAGGGGCCTGGCAGGATGGAGCCGATCTGCGCCGCCTCCAGGCAGGCCGAGAAGGGGTAGGCGGAATAGGCGCCACTATCCACATGCGCCTCGCAATCGAGTGCAAGGATGGTGCCGTCGTGATCCGCATGGACGGTGATGTCGTAATGGTGCTCGCGGCAATTGGCCTGGGCGGAGAGGCCTTCGCGCCGGTCCTCGATCCAGCGCAAAGGCGTCCCACCTAGCTTGCGGGCCAGCCAGCCGATGGCGACCTCTTCCTGGAGCAGGATGCCCTTGTAGCCAAAGCCGCCGCCCACATCGGGGCTGATGATCCGCACGGACGATTCCGGCAGGCCCAGGCATTCTGCCAGGCCTGTCTTGGTCACATGCACCATTTGCGAGGAGGTGTGCATCTCCAGCTGGCCCAGGCGGCTGTCCCAGCGCGCGACGACGCCGCGGCCCTCGATGGGGGCCATATGCTGCCGCGCGGTGCGCAGGCGGCGGCGGATGATGATGGGGGCGTGCACATCGCTGATGTCGTCATCCACCAGGGCCTGAAGCACCACATTGTCGGGCCAGCCCTCATGCAGGGTGGGGCCGGCGCGATGGGCCAGCATGTCGGTCGCGGCGGGGAGTTCCTCGATGTCGAGGAGGATGGCGTCGAGGATGTCTTCCGCTTCTGCGCGGGTGGCGGCGACGACCATGGCGATGGGCTCGCCCACCTGG
>JBBRVI010000265.1:0-5109 GCA_038247025.1 Acetobacterales bacterium | reverse complement strand
TGGGCGTTGTCATCGTCTCCGACAGCCTCTTCGGTCTCGCCGGGCCGAAGAATATGGACCCGGGCGTGATCCGCGCCCTGCATGACGCAATCAAGCCCTCCCTCCACTGCGCGCGAAGGCAAACTCCCGTCAGGCTTCCTGCAAAACGGAGGGGCTGATCGGGTTGAACTGAGCCGGTACGTCGCCCTGCCCTTCGGCACGGAAGGGATGTATCGTCGCCTCTGGCTGGCGAGTGCCACGCCAGAGGCCGACATTCAAGCGGGGTGAGACAAGCTCAGCTCGCGCTCTCGACGCGGACCGTCCAGTTCTGGCTGACGCCATAGCCATAGATGTTGGCCCGTGGCTGCGTGGCGAACACGCGCTGCGTGGTATAGTCGCGACTTTCCGCGCTGCCGCTGACGGTCGCATTGGCACTGCCGACAATGTTGGCAGAGGGCACGTCATAGACAACGCTCCACCCGCTCGAGTCGCCGATAATGCGCGGTCCGGTGGTGTTGGCGGAGGCGCCGAAAGCGCCGGCGGTGGCGATCAGGCTCGCGAACAAAATCTTGCGTAACATGGTGTTTTCCCTTTATTTCTTGCTGCACCAGGATCGGTGCTGCTTCACTAAAGGCGTTACGAGCCAGCAGGCCGTTTGGATACGCGCATGACAAATTTTTTACTGCGCCGCGCGGCGAAGAAATCGCGCAGCAAGCCCGCCGCGTCGCTCTCGCGTACGCCGCCCACCACCTCCGGCGCATGGTTGCATTGTGGATGCGCGAAGACGCGCGCGCCATGCTCCACGCCCCCGCCTTTTGGATCATAGGCGCCGAAGACCACGCGACCGATGCGGAACAGCGAAGCCGCCTGCGCGCACATCGCACAGGGCTCCAGCGTCACCCACAGCGTCGCATCGCTGAGATGCTTCGCACCGCGCCTCGCCGCAGCCGAATGCAGCGCCAGCATTTCGGCATGGGCGGATGGGTCGCAGAACTCCTCGACACGGTTGCCCGCGCGGGCCAGCACTGTTCCCGACGCATCGGTGACCACCGCACCCACCGGCACCTCGCCACGCAGCGCGGCCGCCGCAGCCTCTTCCAGCGCGATTTCCATCGGGGTCATGGCGGGGCTTCTGCCCGATCCCGGCGCAGTCACGCAAACGACATCTTGCTATGGCCGCCTCGCGCTGCTTCACACCGCGCATGAACAAACGCCCCATCATCGGATTGACGCTGGACTCCGAGCCCGCCGGCGGCTGGTCGAAGCTGCCCTGGTATGCGCTGCGCCAGAACTATTTCTCGGCCATCATCGCAGCAGGTGGCTTGCCAGTGGCCTTGCCACATGCGCCACAGCTTGCGGCCGAATACCTCGATACGATGGACGGGCTGCTCGTCACGGGCGGCGCCTTTGATGTAGACCCTTCCCTTTGGGGCGGCGGCGCGCCGCACCCCAAGGTCACGCTCAAGCCCGGCCGCACGGATTTCGAACTCGCCGCGACCCGCGCGGCCCTGCAGCGCGACCGGCCCGTGCTTGGCATTTGCGGCGGGCAGCAGCTTCTCGCCGTTGCACTCGGTGCCACGCTGATCCAGCACATCCCCGATGAGCATCCGAGCGATATCGCCCACGAACAGCCCAACCCCCGCACCGAGCCTGGGCATGAGGTGGAGATCGTACCCGGCACGCTGCTCGCGCGCATCACGGGGCGCACGTGCATGGCGGTGAATTCCGCGCATCACCAGGCGGTGAAATCCGTCTGCGATGGCCTGCTAGTCAACGCCACTGCACCTGATGGCCTCATCGAGGGCATTGAGGCTCCGGGACACCGCTTTGCGCTGGGCGTGCAATGGCATCCCGAATACAACGTGGATGCGTCGGATGGGCTGATCTTGCGCGCCTTTGTGGAGGCCTGCCGATGAACGCGCCCACCAAACCCCCTTCGGATGGCCGAAGGGCGAGGCCCGAAGGTCTGAATCCGCCGGGCGACGACGATCCCGCCCGCGGCGAGCGCATCGCCAAGTGGATGGCCCGCGCCGGCGTGGCCAGCCGCCGGGACGCGGAGAAAATCATCGCCGAAGGCCGCGTGAAGATTGACGGCAAGCTCGTCACCCAGCCCGCCACCTTCGTGCAACCGAGCGATACGGTCACGGTGGATGGCCAGGCCGTGAACGAGCCCGAGCGCACGCGCCTGTTTCGCTTCCATAAGCCTGCCGGCCTTGTCACCACCCATCGCGACCCCGAAGGCCGGCCCACCGTCTTCGAGCGCCTGCCCGCGGGTCTGCCGCGCCTGATCTCCGTCGGCCGGCTGGATCTCAACAGCGAGGGCCTGCTGCTGCTGACCAATGACGGCGCGCTCTCGCGTCGCCTCGAATTGCCAGCCAATGCCTGGGTGCGCCGCTATCGGGTGCGCGTGTTTGGCGACCTCGATCCGCGCGCGCTTGCAGCCCTGGCGCAGGGCAGCACCATTGATGGCGTGCGCTATGGCGCGATCGAGGCCGGTGTTGACAGCCGCAAGGGCGATAATGCCTGGCTGACCATGGCCTTGCAGGAGGGCAAGAACCGCGAAATCCGGCGTGTCCTGGCTTACCTGGGCCTGGAGGTCTCGCGTCTGCTGCGCATTGCCTATGGCCCCTTCCAGCTCGGCACGCTGGAGCGCGGGCTGGTGGATGAGGTGAACCCCAAGGTGCTGCGCGAGCAACTCGGCCTCGCAGCGCCAAGCCGAAAGCGTGGCTGATGCGGATCATCGCCGGCACCCTCAAGGGCAAGCGCCTGATCGCCCCCGAAGGCGAAACCACCCGCCCCACCTCCGACCGCGCCCGCCAGGCGCTGTTCGACATGCTCTGGCACGCACCCTGGGGCGGACGCGAGCTCGTGGATGGCGCCATCGTGCTCGATGCCTTCGCCGGCACCGGGAGTTTGGGGCTGGAGGCGCTGTCCCGCGGGGCGGTCCGCGCGAGCTTCATCGAGAAGGACCGCGAAGCCCTTGCAGCGCTTCGCGCCAATATCGCCAACTGCAAGGCTGACGCGCAGGTGATCGCGGGCGATGCGACCAAGCCCCCGCGCCCCATCCAATCCGCCATGTTGATCTTTGTGGACCCTCCTTATGGGGCAGGGCTGCTCGCCCCCGGGCTGGAAGCCCTGGACAAGGCCGGCTGGATCGCGCCGGGCGCCATCATCTGCACCGAACTCGGCCTGCGCGACGAAGTGCCCGGGACACGCTTCACGCCGCTTGCCGATCGCAGCCACGGCAAGGCGCGACTGCTGATCCTCCAGGCCTGAGCGGATGGGGATGCCAGAGCGCATCCTGGTCATCATCCCCTCGCCTGAATGCGGCGGGGCGGAACGCCAGACGATGCAGGTGGCGCGTGGCATGGCCCGCATGGGCGCCGAGGTCATTGCGGTGGCCGATCCCTCCATCCTGCCCGGCCTGACCCCGCTCGCCGAGGCGGTGACGCTGTACGCGGCGCCCATCGCTTTTGACGCGGGAGTTGAGATCAGCGCCATGCGGGCCCGCCAGCGCCAGGGGCTGGCTCCTTTGCTGGCGTTGCTTGGCGCCGACACCGCGCTGATCTGCCTGGGCCTGCCCAATGAGGGAGTGGGTGCGATGCAAGCTCTGCACGCTGCGGAAATCCGCATGTTGGCCATGGCGCACCTGGTGCGACGCGATGGCGTGATGGGCGAGACGGATCGGGCAGCCCTGCGGGGCGTCCGTGCCAGTTGGGCCAGCGTCTCCGCCCCCGCCTCACGCCGGCTGGAGGCGATGCTGCGGCTTCCGCCCGGCGCAGTTGCCACCGTGCCCAACGGCTTGGCGCCTGGTGGCAGCATTCCGCGCACTGTGCGCGAGGGCCGGCCCATCCTGCTCAGCATCGGTCGCCTGGATGTCCGCAAGGGCGCGACCCTCGCACCTCAGCTCGCCGCCGCAATCACCCCCGCAAGGCTGCTGATGGCCGGCCGGGGGCCGCTGGCCGGGGTGCTCACCGGCGTACCCGGCCTGGAGCTCCTGGACCAGGTGAACGATGTCCCTGCCCTTCTGGCGAAGGCCGACGCTTTCCTTCTCGCTTCCGACCACGAGGGCTGCCCGCTTTCTGTCCTGGAGGCCGCCGCCGCGGGCTGCCCGATCCTGGCCACCGGCGCCGCGCTGGAAGCCTGGCCCGAGCCAGCCCGCTTCGCTCGGTTCGTTTTGCGCGACGCCTCGCACATCGCCGCTGTCTTTGCCGAGACCTTGCGCGACACCGAAGGCACCACCGCCCGTGTCGCCGAGGCCCGCCAAGTGGCCGCCGCCTGGGATGAGGCGGCGATGATCCGCCGCACCGCCTTCCTCCTGGCCGCCACATGCGCCTGATCTTTCAGCGCCGCCCCGGCAGCACCGCGCTCTGGCTCGACACATGCCCCCGACCGCTCGACCTCCCTGTCGGCGCGACCCTCGGTCTGCATCTGCCCCGGCCCGCGCCTTCTTCCGAGCTCGTGGTGACCACCCAGGCTGGCGAAGTTCGACTGGCCAGCCCTGCCGCCGGCTGGGCCGTGCTGAGCCTGCGGGGACGCGTCCTGAGCCTGCATGCCGAAGGGGGGCCGGTGCGCCTGTCGGGCGGGGCTGGCGAGGGTCCCGAATTCCCGGCCTGCAGGGTTTGGTCTGGCGAAGGGCTGATCCCCGAAGCACTCTGGCGAGGCGCCCGCATCATGGGCGAAGGCCGCGTACTGGCCCTCGCAGGAGGACCCGCGCGGCCCTTCCTGCGGCTCCGCGCTGGCGAGTTGGGCCGCATTGCCTTGCCCACCTACCCCTTGCCCGGCCCGGTTGACCCAGTGCTGACCGCTCTGCGCGGCGAACTTCCTCTGGCGCAACTGGAGGGCCTCACGCTGACGCTGCGCGCCGGCGCCTTTTGCGAAATCCTTTGGGAGGAGGTTCAGCTCCGCCCGAACAACTTGGCGAATTCAGTTGCCCCCAGGCGCAAGTAGGTCGGTCGGCCGTGGCTGCATGTGGCGGCGCGCGGCGTGCGCTCCATGGCACGCAGCAGCGCATCCATCTCCGCGGGCGTAAGGCGGCGGCCGGCGCGGATGCTGCCATGGCAGGCAAGGCGTGCGATGGCACCATCCAGCCGGGCCGCGAGCGCAAGACCTTCGCCGGTTTCGGCCAAC
>JBBRVI010000264.1:0-5127 GCA_038247025.1 Acetobacterales bacterium | reverse complement strand
CCATGCTGTGGGACATCCTACTGAACCAGCATGTGGGGCCCGTGAACGCACTCATCGCGCAGCTCGGCTTCGCCCGTCAGGGATTCTTCCACGACGAGAACCAGGCGCTGGCCACCATGATCGTCATCGCGAGCTGGAAGGGCTGCGGCTATTGGATGATCTTCCTTCTCGCCGGCCTCGCGGCCATTCCGGAGGAATTGCATGAGGCTGCGCGGATCGACGGCGCCTCGGCCTGGCAGAGGCTGCGCTACGTTACGCTGCCCCTGATGCGCCGTCCGCTCGCCTTCGTGCTGGTGGCTGACACGGCGGCGAACTTCGTGTTCTTCGCCCCCGTCTTCATCCTGACCTCCGGAGGGCCGAACGGGGCGACGGACCTGCTGATGTTCCGCGCCTACGAGACCGCCTTCACCTTCGGCGACTGGGGCCGGAGCCTCGCACTCTCCACAATTATCCTGCTGATCGTGGCGGCGATCGCGGCGGTCGAGCTTCGCCTGCTGCGCGATGACGGGACGCAGGCCGGCTGATGAAGGGCGCAGTCGTCGCGCGCTATGTGGCGCTCTCCGTCATTCTGGTGCTGCTGGTAGCGCCGCTGGCTTGGCTGTTCATCTCCTCCGTGCGGCCGGCCAGCGAGATATTCCGCTGGTCGCACGAATTCGGCTGGCGCACCTTCGTGCCTGCCGAGCTGACCCTTCAGAACTACGCCACCCTGCATGAGATCGGCTACTGGCGCGCGCTGCGCAACACGATCTTCGTGGCGGGCGCGACGATGGTGCTGGGTGTGCTGGTCAACGCGGCCGCGGGCTTCGCCTTTGCGGTCTTCCGCTTCCGCTTCCAGCGCACAATCTTCGTGCTGGTGCTGCTGAGCGCCATGATGCCCTTCGAGGGCATCGTCATCCCGCTATACACGCTGGTCCGCGCACTGGGCCTGGTGGATACCTACACCGCGCTGATCCTGCCCGAGGTCGCCTCCGGCTTCGTCATTTTCCTCTTCCGCCAGTTCTTCGCGGGGCTCCCGCGCGAGTTCTACGAGGCGGCGCGGGTGGATGGCGCGACCTGGCCGGTCATCTTCTGGCGTATCGCCATTCCGCTCTCGTGGCCGGTGGTCGTCACCGGCGCCATGATGCTCTTCATCATGCAGTGGGAGGCCTTCTTCTGGCCCCTGGTTGCCGCCCCTTCGCCCGATTACACGCTGGTGCAGATCGCCATCGCCCGTAACCGCAGCATGGAGGAGACGGCGTGGGGCCGGATGTTCTCCGCCACGACGCTCGCCTGCCTGATCGCGATCGTGCCCTTCCTGGTCTTCCAGCGCTTCTACCTGCGGGGGCTGACCGCCGGCGGGATCAAGTGACCTGCACACTCACCGTGCCGCTGAGCCTTTCGGTCCAGGCGGGGAAAAGCCATAACGGGACCTATCGGCAGAGTGGCCGGCTGAGAGTTTTCGACACGGCGTCGAGTGCCTCAAACTGCTCAGCCCAGCCCGCTGGCAACAGGTCCAGAAGGTGGGAGAGTCCAACGCGCTCTGAGTGCCTCCCATCCAGAATCGCCTCCAGGATGTCAGGCGCCAAGAGGGTCAGGCGCAGCAGGCTGCCGAGGTATCCACGCTCGATTCGCTCTGCGTCTGCCATCTCGCTGATTGAGGCGTAGCGCCCTTCATCCAGCATGCGCTGGTACCGGAACGCCCTCGCCAGGGCCTTGACCGCCGTAGGGTCGGCCCGCGTCGTGATCGGCGCCACGCCATCGGTCATCGGCGTGACGATCGTCTTCCGGCCCGGCTGGTGCCGAATCGCCAGCGGCACCCGCACAATGAGACCATTGCGGCGGTGCCCCCCCTTCGAATTCCTGGACTCATTGACTGTCCGCAGCCCGCCCAGAGCGGACCGCCGACGGATAGCACCCTGATGCCAGCTTCGTCGCGGGAAAGGCGATTGCCATCGCCCCTGGTCGTGGGCCTGTCCTTGGAGCACAACGTCCCGCGCAGGGTGAAGGAGGCTTGCTACGTGCACCCACTTTGGAAGTTTAAGGGCCAGTACCAGGACCTGCGCGAGGCTGTCGCTCGTGGGCCGGGGGAGTTTGCGTTCCGACATTTAGCCGCTGATCTTCGTGGCCTCTTGCTCGACGCGGCGCCCATAGTGGATGCAGCGAACCAGATGTTCCGGCTCAGCGTGTTCTTTTCAGTCCTGCCTAAGGTTGAAGGCGCTGGATTTGTTGCATGTCCCGGCGGGGCTTGGCTGAACGGGTCGCTCCTGGCTGGGCCACCTACCTACAAGTCGCCCGGCAGCCAAGTCGAGCACGTGTCGAGGGATGCCTTTCTAGCGCTGCCTGCCGTAAGGCTTCCCGATAGATCAGCGTTTTCGTTGCGCGACGCCGTGCTAGCGGGCGCCCACCTCACGGGCGCCGTCCACGGCTCAGCGCGTGGACCCGACGGTGAACGACTCAAGCCGCTCGCGGCCATTCTCTTCGGCCCAGGCCTCAGTGCCGGCGGTGAGCTCCTGACTGCCATAGCTCGCCACGTGCTTGAGGCCTACCAGCACCTCTTCACACTATCTGAGGGCGCATCTTTAGGTCTGGCACAGCCGCGGCCCGAGCGTCAGCCCTTCCGGAGATCCAATTCTGCGCAAGGCGACCACGGCATCGTCGCGATGGAGTTTGCCGGCAATGAATTCTTCGAGGACGGCGTTCCGGATGGTCTTCGTTCGCCGTTCGCCTGGGTCGGGACGTTGGCGCTGCGGTTACAGGACGCTGGCGGTAGCGGGGCCATTTCGCCGATGGCGGACCGCCACATCTTGGATATCGGTCCCACTGGTAGTCCTCCCGGGCCGCGGTTTTCCATTATCCAGCGTGGGCGGTCCATCCTGGCCCGCTTTGTCGGGGAGGGAGGCGATGTGGTGGTGACGCCACCGGTCCGCCTCATGGATCGCCGCTTCTATGCTGTTGCCGCCGGCGTGGCCGAGGCCGGGGGAAGGGTGCGCGTCTTTTTCCGCGTGCGTGGCGGGGACCCACGCAGCGCGTTCGGGCCGCCCGGGATCGGGATGGGCACGCTGGTACCTAGCCGCATGACCCTGGGCTCTAGCCTGCAGAGCACCGAGGTGAAGAGCGGCCGTGGCGCGCTAATGCAATTTAGAAGAGCAGTGTGCCTGGCGTCCGAGTCCGAGCGCGATATCGAATCGTGCCTCGACAACTTTTCGAGGCACTGCCTCTCGCGGCGCTGGGTAGCCAGTTCGCATCCCGAATCGCGTGCCTCCTTCCTATACAATCAGGCTCGCGACACGTGAGGAACCAAAAAATGACGGGCAGCACTCGCCCGCGCTCTTTTCTCTTGGTCGTCCAGTTGGAGGATCAGTCGCGCCAGGGTCATCGTTCCGTTCATGGGCAGTGAGCGCCATCGCCATGCAACGGCCTCCTGGTTGCTGCCTGGATTGGCACCGATGGACATTTGAGGACCAGCGGTAATCTGCGTGGGAACTCCCGTGCGGGATGTCCACTTCTTGCCCTGAGCGACTGATGGGCAAAACGTCTGGCTCAGGTTCCACGCACGGTATCAAACGCCTTGCGCTGCTCGGCCCATGATACCGAAAGCGGCTCCAGCAGCCGCGGCAAAGACATTCCCTCTTGCTGACGTCCCCCCAGCAACGCCTCCACCAAGTCCGGCGCCAGCAGCGTCAGCCTCAGCAGGCTTCCGAGGTACCCGCGCTCGATTCGCTCCGCCTCTGCCATCTCGCTGATGGAAGCATAGCGCCCGGCGTCGAGCATGCGCTGGTACCGAAACGCCCGCGCCAAGGCCTTCACCAGCGCCGGATCGGCACGCGTGGTGATCGGCGCCACGCCATCAATCATCGGCGTCACGACGGTCTTCCGGCCCGGCCGGTGCCGAATTGCCAGTGGCACCCGGACCGTGATGCTGGTGGCGGCGGTCATGCTGTGGCCCTCAGCGCACCAGGCGAAATGGCGGTGAGATCGCGGACGAGGCCCCCAAGCCCATCCAGCCGCAGCCGGATGTCCGCGCCGGCCGGTCCCACCACCACCCGCTCCACCAGCGACCGCACGATCCGCGCCTGCTCCGCCGGGAAGAGATGCTCCCACAGCGGGTCGAGCCGATGCAGCGCGTCCTGCGTCTCACCCTCGGTCAGATCCGGCGCCTCCCGGCGCGCCGCGCGCCAGGTGCCGACCACGATCTCCGGCTGGCGCAGCAGCGCCCGCACCTGGTCCACCACCGCCGCCTCAATCTCCGCTGCCGACACGCGGCGCACGATGCTGTCGTCGCCGGCGGCGTCGCCCTTCAAAACCCGCTGCGCCACGTAGTAGCGGTAGAGCCGGCCATTCTTCCGGGAGTGGGTCGGCGACAGCGCCCGGCCATCCACCCCAAAGATCAGCCCCTTCAGCAGCGCCGGCGTCTGTGCACGGTTCTGGTTGGCGCGGACCCGCGGGCTGATCTTGAGCACAGCGTGCGCCCGGTCCCAAAGCTCCCGCGTCACAATCCCCTGATGCTCGCCGGGATAGATGTTCCCTTTGTGTGCGGCCCCGCCGACGTAGGTCCGGTTGTTCAGCAGCTTGTAAACGTCACCCTTGTCCAGCGGCCGGCCCACCTTGCTGGTGAGGCCCTCTTCCCGGATGCGCTTCACTGTCTCCATGCCAGAGCCAGTCTCGGCGAAAAGCTCGAACACCCGGCGCACCCGCAGCGCTTCCTCCTCATTCACGATCAGCTTGCGCGCCACGACGTTGTATCCGAGCGGCACCTTGCCCCCCATCCACATGCCGCGGGCGCGGGCGCGGGCGCGGGAGGCAGCAAATTTGTCGCGGATGCGCTCGCCAATTAATTCTCTCTCGAACTGTGCAAAGCTCAGCAGGATGTTGAGCGTCAGTCGGCCCATGCTCGTCGTTGTGTTAAAGGACTGAGTCACTGACACGAACGTCACGCCATGCGCGTCCATCACCTCCACCAGCTTGGCGAAGTCCATTAGCGAGCGGCTGAGCCGGTCAATCTTGTAGACCACAATCACATCGACCAGGTCGGCCTGGATGTCACGCAGCAGGCGCTGCAGCGCCGGCCGCTCCAACGTGCCGCCGGAGAAGCCGCCATCGTCGTAGCGGTCACGGACCAGCACCCAGCCCTCGGCACGCTGGCTGGTG
>JBBRVI010000263.1:0-5140 GCA_038247025.1 Acetobacterales bacterium | reverse complement strand
CTCTTCATCAAGGGGAACGCAATAGGTGGGTGCGACGATCTGGTCGCGCTGGAACGCGCGGGCCGGCTTGAAGCATTACTGGCCGGTTGATCCTTCCTTCTGGCCTTCTGGCATTTCGCTCGCCAGTCCCCATGTGACAATATGGATGCCGTTTGCCACAGAGGCAGCGTCGGCGAAGGTTTTCAGCGATGATTCGCTTTTCTCTCCGCTGCCAGAACAGCCATGAATTTGAAAGCTGGTTCAAGGACAGTGCCGCGCACGATCGGATGGCTGCCGCCGGGATGATTGAATGCCCGGTTTGCGGTGATACCCATGTGACCAAGGCGCTGATGGCCCCAGCCATCCCCCGGAAACGCGCGAGGAAGAATCAGCCCGAAACAAAGCCGATGCCAGAAGTGGCGTCGGAAGCGCCGCGGTTGGCCGCTGGGCCCATGCCCGCCCAGATCGTCGCTCTCCTCCAGCGCATGCGCCATGAGGTTGAGCAAAGCTGCGACTATGTTGGTCGGGATTTCGCGCGTGAGGCACGGCGCATCCATGAAGGCGAGGCGGAGGCGCGCGGCATTTATGGCGAGGCAAGCGACGCTGACACCGAAGCCCTTCGCGAGGATGGCATTGACGTTGCGCGGTTGCCGTGGGTGCCGCGCGCGGACGGCTAATCACCCTGAAATTGGGTGATTCGGACCCATTTGAGCGGGCGAAGATGTTCAAAAACACTGGGCGAGAGAAGCTGGAATGCCGTCTGCTCTAGCAAAGGTGAAGTGGGCCCCTTCGAGTGCAACCTGCTTTGGCGGCGCTCGACTTCAAAACCTGACCGCGATGCCATCATGGGCACCGCCGCCAGAGTTTGCAGGCTGAGCCCTCAATCGCGCGCCGCGGCCCCAAGCTCGGCAACCAGTTCGTCTTCGAGGGTGATTTCCTCCTCGCGGGCGATCTCTTCGCCACGCGCCTGCTTTTCCGCTTCTTCGACGCTACGGGCCACGTTGACGGTGACCGGCAGCATCACTTCTGGATGGAGTTCCACGCGAACGGTGGTGAGGCCCAGCGTCTTGATCGGAGAATCCACCATCACCTGGACGCGATTCACGGTCAGGCCGGCAGCGGTGCAGCCATCGGCGATGTCGCGGGCGGAGACGGAGCCGTAAAGGTTGCCGCTCTCGCCGGCGGAGCGGATCAAAACCACCGAGAGCCCTTCCATCCGCTCCAGCACGCGCTCGGCTTCTTCGCGGCGCTTGAGGTTCTGCGCCTCAAGCTGCACGCGATCCGCCTCGAAGCGGGCGAGGTTCGCCTTGGTGGCGCGCATGGCCTTGCCGCCGGGCAGCAGGAAATTGCGCGCATAGCCGGGCTTCACCTTCACAAGCTCGCCCATCTGGCCGAGCTTGTCCACACGCTGCATCAGAATCAGATCAATCATCGCACGCCTCAGATCATCAGGTTTGGGGCGGCGCAGCGCGCCGCCGGATTTGGTCGAAGAGGCCCACGCCGACCATCAGCGGTGCCATCACTTGCAGAAAAAGCAGCATCAGCAGGTAGAAGCCGATGAGAAAGGCGAGCCGCCCGGCCCGGCCGCGCAGCAGCCGATGCACACCAACCACGCCGAGCAGGAAGATCGGCACCAGCAGCATGATCATGGAGGAAAGTGCTACCGCGCCCCCGACCAGCGCCCAAAGCAGAAGCGCCACCAGCGGCAAGGGCAGGTACCAGGTGGGCAGGCGCAGATCGTCGAGCGACGGCGTGGCGTAAAGCGCAAGGCCGCGCCGGATGACCAGGGTCTGCGCCGCGATTCCATTGCCCACCATCAGCAGCGCCATCCAGAAACCGGCCGCCGCCGCCTTTACCTGCGCGATTTGCGTCACCATGCCGTCAGGCAAGGCCACCCCCATCCGACGCACGCCCATCTCAACCGCCTCGCGCATCTCGCCTTCCAGATCGGAAACCGAAACGGCAAGAATTCCGAGAACCACCACGGGCCAAAGCCCGAGCAGAGCAAGCGGCAGCGAAAGATCCATCCGCCCCGTCTGCACTGCCGTAGTGGTGATCATCGCTGCCGGCAGCCCGAACATCGCGAGAAACACCGCGAGGCCGAGGGGGCTGGAACCCAGCAGCACCGCCATTGAGGCGATGGCTATGGCAAATATCGCCGTGCGCGCCCCAAAGGCGAAGCCCGCAATGAAGATGGGCAGCGGCGCCAGCCAAAGCAGGATGCCGCCCAACGGAAAACCGCGCATGGCCCAAAGCGCAACCAGCGCAGAGCACAGGCCTGCCGCCCCCGCCGCGAGTGCGGTGGGTGAACCGAACAGGCCACCAGTGCCCCTTTGCTGGCTCACGCCCGCAGCCCCCGTTTCAGTCGTTGATGACGTAGGGCAGCAGGGCCAGGAAGCGGGCGCGCTTGATGGCAACCGCCAGCTCGCGCTGCTTCTTGCCGCTGACGGCGGTGATGCGGCTGGGCACGATCTTCCCGCGCTCGCTCAGGAAGCGCGAGAGAAGGCGCACATCCTTGTGGTCAATCTTTGGCGCCTGCGCCCCGGAGAAGGGGCAGGACTTCCGACGACGATAGAAGGGGCGGCGCGCGCCAACGGCGGCGCGGCGATTGGCGATGTTGGGTTCTTCAGAGTCGCTCATCGTCTCACATCTCGTCGTTCAGGTTGAGGTCCATCTCATCACGCGGACGGGCACGGAACTCCTCGCGGTCATCGCGGCCACCGGGCGCACGCCCAGAGCCGAAACGGCCGGCGGGCTTGGGACCACGGAAGCCACGCTCACGGTCGCGATCATCCACGCGCTTGGCGAGAATGGCCGAGGGTGCCTCGGGATCAATTTCCTCGACGCGGATGGTGAGTTCGCGCAGCACATCCTCGTTCAGGCCGAGCTGGCGAACGATTTCCTGCATGGCGGGGGCCGGTGCGTTGATGCCGAGGAGCATGTAATGCCCCTTGCGGTTCTTCTTCACCTTGTAGGCGAGGCCGCGCAGGCCCCAATATTCGCGCTTCTGGACTGCGCCGCCATGCTCGCCGAGGGTGATGCCGATATTGTCGGCAATCGTCTCGACCTGCTGCTGCGTCACGTCATTGCGCGCGATGAACACGCATTCGTAGAGTGGCATGATGTCTCCCTATGGCTGCTCAGCCCGGCGGCGCACGGGGATCGTGGCGCGCAAATGGGCATAGCCGCGGGCGTGCCAACGCCGACGGCAGGGTCGCGGAATTAAGCATGGCCAAGCCCCGTTGGCAATGGGTCACCAGCCGGCCTGGAACGCGATACCCGCCGGATTGAGGTTTGCATAGGAGGCATCAAGGTCCAGCTCCCTGACCAATTCCTGCAAATAGACCGACGATGAGGTGCCCGTCTTCTGGATCGCCTCGGTAAAACTGCGCGTCCAGTTCGATTCCGCAGGCGCACCCACCATATCGGCAAAGAGCCGCTCCAATTGGCTTGGGGTTCCCGTGTCAAGCTGCGGCAGCAAGCCCTGCGCGCGCATGAATTCCGGCGGGAGCAAAGAGATATCGAGCCCACCAAAGACGATCTGATCGGCCCACCAGAGCGACTGACTCCGGCTATCCAGCCTGCCGGGCTGCACGTCATCCAGAGCGTCCACCCAGGCGCGCGGTACAAACAGACCGCCATTCTCCGCCCGCTGGTCGGCATGCTTGAGGGAATCGATGCGCCAGTTGATGAAGCCGTCTGCGACCTTGGCCCGTGTCACCCCATTGTCCAGGCGGCCGGTGTGAAAGTTCATCCCGTTCTGATCGGTCCAGGTCACACTGTTGCGATACATCCGTTCGGCAAATCCCGCGTTGCTGAGGCTGCCGAAGCTTGCGGTGAATTCAGCGCTGGCCAGGAGTTCGGCGGCAATTGCCTCCTGGGTGGTGCCGGCGGCCAATCGGGCAATGGTGGCGGCCATCTCGCCGTGGCGCGGGTCACGGTTGAGGATGGTTTCGTAAATCGTCCAGACCCGGCCGGCGAAGCCCTGACCTGAAAAAGTGATGTAACCATCCAGCAGGTCAATCACGGCGGGTTGCTGCACCGTGATGGAACCGCCATCGCGCATCTGGATGTGAATGAGCGTGCCGAAATCCCGGATGGAGGAAAGCTCGTAGCTCATCCGCATGGAGAACAGGTTGTTCTGGGACGCCCAACGAAATCCGGCTTCGGCCTCATGCGTTTCCAGGATGTCCACGGTGCCGCCATTATTGACCCCAGCAACCGTGATCCCGATGGACAGGGTCAGCGCCGATGATTGGGTCCCATCAGAGACGGTGATCACCACGTCGCGCACCGGGCCATCGGCGAGTGGGATGGAGACTCCCTCCTTCAGACGAAGCGTGTCGCCCACCACCTCGAACAGCCACTGGTCATCCTCGCGGATGGTGAGGGTGAAGCCGGAGACCGTGTCGGGATCAGTGACGGCCAAGCGCCCGATCGTCGCGCCAGCCTGCCCCGCGCTGACGGTCCCGCCACTGACCCAGCTCAACGCCTGGGGCGGCGTGTCATCCTCGCCCAGGAGGGTGACCGAATAGGAGGCCTGGCTTTCCAGCACCGAGCCATCCGTCATGAAGAAGCGCAGGCTGAAGCTGATCGTGGTCGAGATATTGTGCGCCACGAACCACTCGTGATCCGCCATGGAGGTGGGCGTGATGGTGAGCAGTCCGGTGCGGCGATCCATCGCAACTTCGAAGAAGTTCTCGCCAAAGCCGATCACGTCCACAAAGCGGATGGTGGCCGGGTTGATGGTCAGGCGCAGCTGTCCCACCCAGTCCCAGAGCGGCGTATTTTCCCGAATCAAGCCCGGAAGCGAGCCCGTCAGCTGCACCCTGCTCATTTTGCCAATGCTCTGGGGGCTGGCCTGGCGCTGCGCGACGTCTTCATGTCGCGGATTTAACGCGGGCGGGATGAAGCAATCGTAAAGCGGCGGCGTTCAGTGCAACAGCTTCACCTCAAGCCCGGCCAGCACCAGCGCGTTCAACAGAAACAGCCTGCCACCCACCGCGCGCCATCCAGGCCCGACGGCACGCGCGAAGAAGCCGCCCAGCAATGCCACGCCTGACAATGCCACGCCTGACAATGCCACGCCTGACAATTCGGGTGCCGTCCCAGCGCCGAGAGGTCATGAGGGTACCTGGCAAGCATCTGGTGTCATCCCAGG